>DCTI01000147.1 GCA_002329525.1 Negativicutes bacterium UBA1444 | reverse complement strand
CTTCGGTTTCACGCCGGTCGAGGCGGTGATCAGGGCAGTCATGGCGCCGCAATCGGGAATGTAGCCGGTCTCCGTCGGACAGTTGAGGTCCGGGTGGGTGGCGATAAACGGTACGCCGGCCCGGATCAGGTCGCAGGCCCGGACCAGCTTTTCATACGTCAGGGTCATGTCGAAGCCCAGCACCACATAATCGGGATTCTCGTCCGTCAGCACGAACCCGTAGGAGGCGAATTCGGTTTCCAGATCCGGCGTTCCCAGCAGATAAACGCGGGCCGCCGGTTTCAGGCCGCCCAGATATAGCGCCGTCGCCTCGCCGGAGGTGAGGATCTCGTCCGGCTGGGCCGGCCAGCCGAGCTTGGTCAGTTTTTGCGCGTAGTAGCCGGAGTTCCGTGACGAATTGTTGGTCAGAAAGAGATGGTCCCGGCCGGTCTCGCCGAGATAGCGTAAAAAATCGAGGGAACCGGGCAACAGCCGGCTCCCCAGATATACCGTGCCATCCATGTCGAGCAGAAACAGTCGTATGTCAGCCAATGCGCTCATTTGGGAAACGCCATCACATGCCCGAAGGTCAGGTAAACTTCTTCGCCGTCGGCATAGTTTTCGAAGCTCGCTCCCCGGTCGATGATCCGCAGCACCGTGTCGCCCACGGCGACCCGGCAGTCGGTGGAGTCGCCCAGATACAGTTTACTGACAATCTTGCCGCGCAAAGTGCCGCTGGTCTTGGAAATCTCGATGTGTTCCGGCCGGACCGCAACCAACGCCGGTCCGGTAAAATTGACCGCCAGCGGCAGCGAACAGCCGATTTGCGACAGCTGGACCACCCCGTCCTTCACTTCGCCGTCGAGGAAATTGACCAGGCCGATGAAATCGGCGACGGTGGAATTGGCCGGATGCTCGTAAATTTTTGTCGGCACATCGACCTGCTGGATCACACCCTTGTACATGACGATGATCCGGTCGGACATGGCCATTGCCTCCGCCTGGTCGTGCGTGACGTAAATGACGGTGAGACCGAGTTTTTTCTGCAGATCCTTGATCTCGAAGCGCATGCTTTCGCGCAGTTTCGCGTCCAGGTTCGACAGCGGCTCGTCCAGCAGCAACAATCCCGGCGCCGCCACCAACGCCCGCGCCAGCGCCACCCGCTGCTGCTGTCCGCCGGACAGCTGGTTCGGGAACCGGGCGGCGTACTCCTCAAGGTGGACCAGCGCCAGCGCCTTGGTGGTCCGCTCTTTGCGCTCCTCCGGCGGTACTTTCTGGATCTTCAGCGGATAGGCCACGTTGTCGAACACGTTCATGTGCGGCCAGACCGCGTAGGACTGGAACACCATGCCAATGTGACGTTTTTCCGGCGGCACGAAGATGCCGTTGCCAGCTTTGCTCACAATCTGGTCGCCGATGGCGATCTCGCCGCCGGTCGCCTTTTCGAAACCGGCGATCATCCGCAGCATCGTGGTCTTGCCGCAGCCCGACGGGCCCAGGATCGACACGAACTCACCGTCGCGGATCACCGCGTCGAATTTGTTCACGGCGTATACTTCGCCGAATTTTTTGGTTACGGAACTGATTCTTACCTCTGCCACAGTCCTGGCTCCTTTCCAATCAAATGCCGATCTGTCCGCGGGAGACCTTGCGCAGCGCCAGGTTGCCCACGAGAACGATCAGGAGGATGATAACCGCCAACACCGATGCGTCCTGGGGATCGGCATAGGTCTGGAGTTCATACAGCAAGACGCCGATGGTCTTCGTCTGGGATCCGTAAAGAATGATGGAAATGGTCAGTTCGTAAAACGACGGCATGAATACCAGGAACCAGCCGGCCACGATGGACGGCCGGATCAGCGGCCACATGATGTCCTTCAGCGACTGCAGCCAGCTGGCGCCGGAGTTGAGCGCCGCTTCCTCGAGGGAAGAGTGGACCTGGCTGAGCGAGGCGGAAATCGTCCGGACCGACATGGTCAGATATTTGACGATATAGCCGATCACCAGGATCGACATCGTGGAGTACAGGTTCAGCCCGAACGCGCCGGAGAAGGTGATGATCAGCGCCAGGGCGATGACGACGCCCGGCGTGGCGCCGCCGAGGGTAGCGAGGGCGTCCGGAATCTTCTTGCCCTTGACGTTGGTTTTCACCAGCAGATAGGCGATGAAAATGCCGATGATAGTCGCCGCAGTGGCCGCGATGATGGCCAGAATAAAGCTGTTCATCAGCGGTTCGGTATACTGCTGGTTTTTGAACGCGTCAAACCAGCGTTCCACGGTCAGGTTATCCATCGTTACCGGCCGCGACATCGATTTCATCATCGAAGTAACCAATACGGAACCGACCGGCAGGATGACCGAAATGGCACCGTAAGCGAGTACGATGGCGAACGCCGGCCATTTCCATTTGCCCATCTCGACCAGATTGGGCCGGGTGCTTTTGCCGCCGATGGTGACATATTCCTTTTTGCCCAGGCCAAACATCGAAAGATATAAGAGTCCGTTGGCCGCCAGCATCAGGGAAACCGCCAGGGCGGTAGCCTCCTGGATGCCCTTGGTGTCGCCCATATAAATGTAGGTAACGATCCGGGTGGTCAGCACCTCGATATTGGCCGGCATCCCGATGATGGACGGCGTCCCGAAGGCCGAGGCCACGCCGATGAACACCAACACGCCGCCGGCGAGAATACTCGGATACATCAGCGGGATCGTCACGTTCCAAAGCGTGCGCAGCGGCGAAGCGCCAGAAACCCGCGAGGCTTCCTCCAGCGTCGGGTCCATTTTTTCCATGGCCCGGGAAATCGTGATAAACGCGAACGGAGCATAAAAAAGAGTCAGACACCAGACCATGCCGCCGATCGAATAGATATTGAACGGGGCTTCGGCCAGGTGCAGGCTCTCCACCAAAAACTTATTGACATAGCCGACCCGCGGATTCAACAGCTGAATCCAGGCAATCGCGCCGACATAGGGCGGAATCATGTAGGTCGCCACAAACAGGGTCCGGAAGAAATTCTTGCACGGCAGATCCGTCCGGCCGATCAACCAGGCCAGCGGGAAGGAAATGATGACCGCCAGAATCGTCGAGTACAGCGAAACCCGCAGCGTGTTGCTCAGGGCGTTCCAGTTGACGATGTTGCTGTAGACGGTGCGGTAATGATGTATGTCAAGAGTGCCGCCAACGATCAGACTCTTGTAGACCAAGTAAAGCATCGGCAGCACGACGAACAGGACCAGCGTCGCCACCGCCGAAAAAATGACCAGCCACTTGGTGTCCCACTGGGGGAGCCACTTTCTGTCCACAATAAACCCCCTGTATCCAGTCATACAGCGGTGGAGAGGCACGCTCTCCACCGCTGCGCTCAGAATCGCAAACTCAGTCGGTTATTTCTTTTCGAGAACGCGGGACCGGAACTGCTCTTTGAATTTTTCGTTTTCCTTGGCCAACTGTTCCCAGTTGATCTTCAGTTGGGTCGGCATGAGGGTCTTCAGCGCCGGGGCGCCCTTGGGAGCCGCCACGTCGTCACGGACGGAGTGCATCCAGCCTTTGACGACCATTTCCTGGCCTTCCTTCGACAGCCAGAAATCGGTCAGCGCTTTCGCGGCTTCGGGATTCTTGGCGCTGCTGAAGATCGCGATCGGGCTCGGGTTGATGGCTACGCCGTCCTTCGGATAGGAAACCGCCACCGGTTCGCCTTTGGACGCCATCTTCAGGATGTTTTCCTCAAGAATGATGACGACATCGTATTCACCCTGGATCAGCTTGTTCTGCAAAGCGGTGTTGCCGGATTCCACTTTGATGCCATTGGCTTTCAGCTTGTCAAAATATTCCCAGCCGAAATTCTGGGCCAATGCGCCCACGCCGACATAGGCGGTGCCGGACAGCAGCGGGTTCGCCATGGCGATCCGGTTCTTCCATTTGGGATCGGTCAAATCTTTCCAGGTTTTCGGGGCTTCTTCCGGCTTCACTTTTTTAGTGTTGTACGCCATCACGATGTTGTTGATGCGCACGCCGGTCCAGTAGCCTTCCGTGTCTTTGTTGCCGGTGATCGCCTTGCGTTCCGGCGAATCATATTTCATGAGCAGGCCTTTGTCCTTGAGGGTCAGATAATAGGCCGGGTCGGCCACCAACAATACGTCGGCCTGAACCTTCTTGGCTTCGATTTCGCCGGCCAGTTTGGCCATGACCTGTTCGGAACCGGCCTGGAACCAGGTAATTTTCAGATCAGGGAACTTCTTGGCCAGAACGGGTTTAACCATTTCGACGATATCCGGATAAATCGAGGTGTAAATCATCAATTCACCGGAAGGCCCCTTCGCCTTCGGCGCTTCCGCCGGCTTCTTGTCGCCGCCGCAGCCGGTCAGCATCGTCGCCACGACGAACATGACCAGAACCAGGAAAACCATAGATTTTTTCATCCCACTACCCCATCCTTTCACCTTTGACGTTTTATCTTCACGGCCTGTCGTTCCCGGCCGGAAAGAGACAAAAACCGTTATGAAAGCCCGCGGTGAATTTTTTAAAAATGCCTCCTTAGTATTCGATTCGTCGTCGGCGCATTCCTGCCAGCGGCGAAATTTATTCCAGTTGCACGTCGACCACGCCGTCGATGCCTTTCAGCCCTTCGACAATGTCCGGAATGATCCGGCGGTCGGTGACATCGACGATCACGGAGACGTAAATGTCGTTCTTGCTGATTTCATCGATTTTAATGTCGCAGATGGCGACGTTTTTGGTCCCCAGATAGGAACCGATCCGGCCGATCTGCCCCGGCTTGTCGACGGAACGGACGGCAATCGCGACCTGCGAGGGACCGCAGCCGTACAATCGCTCGAACCGCGGCAGGAACGTCAGGGCCAGCACCGACAGGACCGTCGTCGCCACGGCGCCGACGTAGTATCCGGCGCCCACCGCCAGGCCCACACCGGCCACGACCCACAGGCTGGCCGCCGTCGTCAGGCCCTTGATCGTCAGGCCTTCCTTCATGATCGTACCGGCGCCGAGAAAGCCGATGCCGCTGACGACCTGCGCCGCCAGGCGGGCCGGATCGGCGTTGGTCAGGCCCTGCACCCCGGCATATAATTTATAGGAAATCAGCATGATCAGACAAGACCCCAGACTGACCAGAATATGGGTCCGCAATCCCGCCGATTTGTGGCGCTGCTGCCGTTCCAGGCCGACAACGCCGCCCAGAAACGCCGCCACGCTCAGGCGTACAACTTCAACCAATTCCGCAGGCAATGCCGGCGCCTCCCTTCCGTCCGTTTTCCGTCCCGGTTGTTATTTTTTGCTGTTGTCCGGAAACCGGAAGCCGGTGGCCGCATAATAAACATATTCGGCGATGTTGCCCGACCGGTCGGCCACCCGCTCGATGTAACGGATCGCCGTGTGAAAGTCCATGGCCAGTTCGTTGGCATACTGCTTGACGGTCGCCATGGCCAGAATGTTGCGGAACAGGTCCTTGTTCAGCCGGTTTACCAGCGCGTCCCGTTTCGGCACCAGCAACGCCAGGTCGGAATCGTTCTTTTCATAGGAAGCCAGCGCCTCCGTCAGCATGCTGACCGCTTCCCGGGCCATGATGTCCACCGAAGGCTTCATCGATTCGATGGGGGACATATCCTCCTGGGCGAACTTTCGCTGCACCATTTTGGCGATATTGTTCGCATAGTCGGCAATCCGCTCAATTTCCGTGGCGATCTTGAGCGTGGACACCAAAAAGCGCAGGTCACCCGCCATCGGCTGCTGGGTCGCGATGCTCACGATGCAGCGGTCGTCGATCTGGCGGTACATTTCATCGACTTCCTTTTCGAGGGCGCGGGNNCCGCCGTATCCTGGTCGTTCGCAATCAGGGACTGCGTGGCCAGTTTGACCGCTTCCACCGTCTTTTGGCCCATTTCCAGGGTCAACCGTTTGATGCCGGCCAATTCTTCGGAATACATTTTTCTCTCCATCACTGCCACCCTTTCTCTATCATACTTATCCCGGCGCAACAGCGAGAAATATAAAACCCCGGACGGGCGACAACAAATACGCCAACATGCCGGGAATTTCTCTGAAACTCTCTTCCCCAAATTTAGCTCGGAATAGGTTGCATATCTAAATATTTAAAATTATTATAACTTGGATTGCCGGCAGCGTCAATTCCGGCTTTTTCGATTGACTGCCCGCCTGCCGCGGCGCTATACTATTAGCGGATATAGGGTAAGCGGAATTTTTATCCAACGGCTGTCTAAATTTCAAAGGTATTTACAACAAAAGCGGGAGGATGGTCTAAAAATGAGTAAAAAATTGTTGCAACGCTCCAGCCTGTTTGTCCTGTTCATCTTGGTCGCGTCGCTGGCCCTGGCCGGCTGCGGCGGCGGCGCCCCGGCCAAACCGGAAGCGAAGCCGTTGAAACTGACCCTGTATTGCGGTCTGTTGGAAGAACATATGGCGAAAGCGGTGCAAGAATTCCAGAAAGACACCGGCATCAAAGTCGAAGCCGTCCGCATGAGTTCCGGCGAAGTCCTGGGCCGAATCCGCGCCGAAAAGAACAATCCGAAGGCCAGCGTTTGGTGGGGCGGTCCGGCAGACGCCTTTATCGCCGCCAAGCAGGAAGGCCTGCTGGAAAAATACGAATCCCCCAATGCCGCCAAAATTCCGGCGAAATTCAAGGACCCCGAAGGGTTCTGGACCGGCATCTACGTTGGGTATCTCGGCTTCTCCTCCAATGCCAAACTGCTGAAGGAAAAGAATATCCCCGTTCCCCAGACCTGGCAGGATCTGCTGCGTCCCGAACTGAAGGGGCAGGTTTCCATGGCCAACCCTGGCGCGTCCGGCACCGCCTACACGATGCTGGCCACGATCGTCCAGCTCATGGGTGAGGAAAAGGGTCTGGAATATATGAAGAAACTGAACGAGCAGATCAAAGTCTACCAAAAGACCGGCACCGCTCCCGCCCGCATGGCCGGCCAGGGGGAAGTCACCGTCGGCCTGACCTTCCTGCATGACGCCATCAAGTATCAGGAAGAAGGCATGAAAGATTTGGTTCTGTCCGCGCCCGCCGAAGGTACCGGTTATGAAATCGGCGCCGTCGCAGTGATCAAGGGCGGTCCCGATCAGGAAGCCGCCAAGAAGTGGGTCGACTGGGCGCTCTCCAAGAAAGGCCAGGAGTTCGGCCAAAAGGTCGGATCGTACCAGTTCCTGACCAATCCGGAAGCGAATCCCCCCAAACAGGCCGAACCGATCAAAAACACCAAGCTGATCGACTACAACCTCGACTGGGCCGGCAAAAACCGCAGCGCCCTCGTCGAGAAATGGAACAAGGCTATCAAATAGTCCCGAACGATATAAATAAAGAAAAGGATCATCAGCGATTGTGAACAGCTTTCGACGTCATCTCGACGATCTCCGTCTGATTCTGCGCGATCCCGTGCTGGCCGCCACGATTTTGCTCGTGGCGGCTTCTCTGGTGGTGTTTATCCTCTGGCCCCTCTACGAAGTGCTCTGGGAAGGCTTCTTCACGGAAAAGGGCGCCTTTACCCTGCAGTATTTTCGGGAGTCACTGGGAAAAAGCGAAAATCTCCACACCCTGGCCAACACGGTCTGGCTGGGCATTTTCGTCAGTACGATCTCGACCTTCATCGGCTTTTTGTTCGCCTATGCCGATGCTTTTCTGAAGATCCGGTTCAAGGCGGTGTTCAACACCTTGGCGATCCTGCCGATCATCTCGCCGCCGTTTGCCCTGTCGATGTCGTTCATCATGCTGTTCGGGCAGCAGGGTTTCGTGACCCGCTCCCTGCTCGGCCTGAAGGAGACCAACATTTACGGGTTCGGCGGCCTGGCCGTCGTGCAGGTGCTGACCTTTTTCCCGGTCGCCTATCTGGTACTGGCCGGCCTGCTGCGGCAGATCGATCCGGCCTATGAGGAAGCGGCCCGCAACATGGGGGCTTCCCGCGGCCACATCTTCCGCACCATCGTGTTGCCGCTCGTCCGCCCCGGCATCGCCAACAGCTTCCTGCTCGTCTTCATCCAGTGCGTGGCCGACTTCGGCAACGCCATGGTCATCGGCGGCAACTATAATACGCTGGCCGCCCAGATCTACATGCAATCCATGGGCAACTACGACATGAAGGGCGGCACCGCGCTGGCCACCGTGCTGCTCAGCATTTCCGTGCTGATGTTCGTCATCCAGAAATACTGGGTCGGCGACAAATCCTACGTCACCGTCACCGGCAAACCGTCGCGGGAACGCGAACTGAACAGCGACCCGTTGCCGCTGTTTTTCGTCGGTTTCCCCTGCATTTTGGTCAGCCTGTTCATCCTCGTGCTGTATGCCCTGATCCCCTATGGCTCGCTCGTCAATCTCTGGGGCATCGACTATACGCCGACCTTCAAGCATTACCAATATATCATGGACATTGGCTGGAAACCGATCGTCGACACCACCTGGCTGTCGCTGCTGTCCATGCCGGTCACCGGCATCCTCGGCATGGTCATCGCCTTCCTCATCGTCCGGAAACGGTTTTTGGGCCGCAGCTTCATCGAATTCGCCTCGCTGCTGTCGATGGCCATCCCCGGCACCGTCATCGGCGTCGGCTACGTCCTGGCCTACAATAAGCCGCCGCTGGTGCTCACCGGCACCGCGACCATCATCGTCCTGTCCTTCGTGTTCCGCAGCATGCCGGTCGGTATTCGCGCCGGCATCGCCTCCCTGCAGCAGATCGACCCCGCCATCGAGGAGGCGGCGCAGGATCTGGGCGCTTCTTCGTTCAAGGTGTTCACGTCGGTCACGATTCCCCTGATCAAATCGGCGTTCTTCAGCGGTCTCGTGTACAGCTTCGTGCGCAGCATGACCGCGGTCAGCGCCGTCATTTTCCTGGTCTCGGCCAGCTACAACCTGCTGACGGTATCAATCATGTCGCAGGTCGACGGCGGCAAGCTCGGCGTGGCGGCCGCCTATTCCACGGTCCTGATCGCCATCGTGCTGGCGGTCACCGGCATTCTCAAATTCCTGCTCAACCGGATGGGAGTCGACATCTCGGACGTACAGGGCGGTTAAGGAGGCAGTCGCTTGTCAACATCGAAAAGCGTCAGTGTCAAAAATCTGGTCAAAACCTTCGAGGGCGCCGGCGGCAGGAAAGTCACGGCCGTCAACAACGTTTCCCTCACCATCGAGCCGGGCGAGTTCGTTACCCTGCTGGGTCCGTCCGGCTGCGGCAAAACCACAATCCTGCGCATGGTGGCCGGCTTCGAAAACCCGACCGGCGGCGACGTGCTGATCGGCGGCGAACGCGTCAACACCCTTACGCCGGATCGGCGCGATACCGCCATGGTGTTCCAGAGTTACGCGTTGTTCCCCCATCTCAACGTGTTTGAGAATGTCGCTTACGGTCTCAAAATCAAAAAAATGAAATCGGACGATATCCGGGCCAAAGTGATGAACATCCTCGCCCTCGTCGGTCTGTCCGACATGGAAGGCCGCTCGCCCAACCAGCTGTCCGGCGGCCAGCAGCAGCGGGTCGCCCTGGCCCGGGCCCTGGTCATGGAACCGGCCGTGCTGCTGTTCGACGAGCCCCTGTCGAATCTCGACGCCAAGCTCCGCATCCACATGCGGCGGGAAATCCGCAAAATCCAGCGCCAGTTCGGCATCACCAGCATCTACGTAACGCATGACCAGGCCGAGGCCATGAGCATGTCCGACCGCATCATCGTCATGAACAAGGGCGTCATCGAGCAGGTCGGCACGCCGAAGGAAATCTACGCCACGCCGGCCAGTCAGTTCGTGGCCGACTTCATCGGCACCGCCAACATGATCCCCAGCACGGTCCTGTCCTGCGGCAACGGCGAAGCCGAAATCGAGACGCTGGGCACCCGGTTCCGCGTGAAAACCGGCCTGTCCCTGCAACCCGGCGACGCGGTCAAGCTCATCGTCCGCCCCGAAGCGGTGTCCCTGTCCCGCAATTCCGGAATCCCGGCCGAGATCGCCTCTTCGGTGTTCATGGGTTCGTACCAGGACTACGTCCTGTCCGCCCACGGTCAGACCCTGCTGATCATCGATTCGGACCCAGCGAACCACGAAACTTTTGATGCCGGCGAGAAGGTTTTTCTGGGAATCGCGCCGAATAAGCTTCATATTGTAAAGTAACTATATATTCGGAGCATGGCTGCTCCCTTATAACCGATTATATGGATTTTGGCCGGTATTGCGCCCACAGCATCATATCGGAACCACACATCTTCGGTACAGAGAAATGAGAGAGAATCCGGGATGTCTGTTTGAGCATAGCCTCAGGCGGATATCCCGGGTTTGCTTTTGAAAACGACCAGTCGTGAAAAGTCGTCAAGGAGGAAGAAAAACATGAAGAAATCGACGCTCTGTTCCCTGCTCGCCATCCTATTGCTGGTTCTGTCCCTGACCGCCGGCTGCGGCGGCGGCGAGACCAAGAAACCGGCGGAACCCGCCA
>DCTI01000045.1 GCA_002329525.1 Negativicutes bacterium UBA1444 | reverse complement strand
GGAAGCTGTTTTGGCCGCTTTTCCGTCTACCGATATTGTCATCAAGGCAGCGGCAGTTGCGGATTATCGGCCGGAAACGGCGGAACCGCAAAAAATCAAGAAGAATTCCGCGTCGTTGACGTTGGTGCTCACCAAAAATCCGGATATCCTTGCTGAACTCGGTCAATTGAAACAATCACAGTTTCTGGTGGGATTTGCGGCGGAAACACAGGATCTGATCGCCCATGCCACCGACAAATTGCGCCGAAAAAATGTCGACATGTCNNCACATGCTGGTAGCCAATGATGTGACAGTGAGTGGCGCCGGCTTCGAGTCGGATACGAACATCGTAAAGATCCTCTTCCCGGATGGAACGGTGGAGGAGTTGCCGCAGATGAGCAAGCAGGAATTGGGACAAGTGATCCTTGACCGCGTTCTTGCCCGACGTTCAGAATCGACCGTAAAATAATCCGAGGTTTTTAGTTAACAAGGATTGATTTTTTGTCAGCTTTCCGCTACAATTAATCGTNNGACTGGCCCGATGAAGTCGCGGCAACCATTGACACAACGTCAAAACGGTGCCAATTCCGGCGGGGAAACCCGTAAAGATGGGAGAGCATAGTCCTCCCATGTGGAGGCTTTTTTTTGCCTCAATGACGAATGCATATTTTCAGGGGAGGTTGAAACAAGAATGAAAAAACGACTTTTCACTTCGGAATCGGTAACCGAAGGCCATCCGGACAAGATGGCGGATCAAATTTCCGATGCGGTGTTGGATGCGATCCTAACCCAGGATCCGTTGGGTCGCGTGGCCTGTGAGACGGTGGTAACGACAGGACTGGTGCATGTCGTCGGCGAAATCACGACGAACTGTTATGTGGATATCAACCGAATCGTCCGCGAAACCGTCAAAGAAATCGGCTATACCCGTGCCAAATACGGTTTTGACGGCGATACCTGCGGCGTAATGACGTCGATCGACGAACAGTCGCCGGATATTGCCATGGGCGTGGATGTCGGCGGCGCCGGCGATCAGGGAATGATNNTATGCGACCAACGAGACGCCGGAATTCATGCCACTGTCGATTTCGTTGGCCCACAAGCTGGCGAAGCGCCTTACCGATGTCCGCAAGAACTGTGAATTGGATTATCTCCGACCGGACGGAAAAACCCAGGTCACGGTGGAATACNNAAGGCGACAAACCGGTCCGCGTGGATACCATTGTCATTTCTACGCAGCACAGCCCGGACGTTCGGCTCTCTTATAACAGCGAACGTGCTGGCGAAGTCATGAGCGATGTTGTTCGCAACTTCGTCGCCACGATTGTGGCGCCGGTTGTTCCGGCTGAATTGCTGGATGAAAAAACCCGCTATTTTGTCAATCCGACTGGCAGCTTTGTGGTTGGCGGGCCGCAGGGCGACGCAGGACTGACCGGACGAAAGATCATCGTCGATACCTATNNTGGTGGAATGGCCCGTCACGGCGGCGGTTGTTTCTCGGGCAAAGATCCAACAAAGGTGGACCGGTCGGCGGCCTATGCCGCCCGTTATGTGGCCAAAAACGTCGTAGCCGCCGGCTTGGCGGATCGGTGCGAAATTCAGCTGGCCTACGCAATCGGCGTAGCGGAGCCGGTATCGGTATTCGTGGAGACATTTGGCACCGCCAAGGTCCCGGAAGATGTCATTGAGACCCTCATCGGCAAACATTTTGATTTGACACCGGCAGGTATTATCCGCACGCTGGACCTGCGGCGGCCGATTTACNNGCCCTGGGAAAAGACCGACAAGGCAGCGGCGCTGCGCAAGGACGCCGGCCTGTAAGCTGATTCATTAAAGTCAAAAGACTGCGGAAGCCATAAGTATGGTTTGCGCAGTCTTTCTTTTTTTTGTCCGGTTTGAAACGGGCTGGCTTCGAAAAAACTTCAGGGGGTTGGTGTTGACGGATTCGCCGCTTTGAGCTGCTGGAGGATGGCGGCAAGGTCTGCCAAGGGTTGCGGCCCTTCCACGGTAATTTGTTGTCCGTTCCAAAGCTCCACCAGTTTATTATGCGGCCTGACGGCAGCCTTCTTTTCCGCTGATTTCGTTCCGCCTGCGGCCTGTTCGGAGTTGGCGGCCGGCACCGATTCGTCAACGGGAGTTTTCCGCTGGGTGATGACGACTTCCTGGACGGTGCCGACGGCGAAGACCTGGCGAATCACGCCGGTCACCGGATCACTTGTAACGGAATCCGGCACTCGGCCCGGCAAGATCAACGCGGTAACCCTCGAAGGGTCAACCTGTCGGTCGGACGGAACAGGCGCGGCTTTGTACAGTCGGGCTTGTGTGGCCGGTGCCGACTGCCGTGGCGCAGCCGCGGGCGTGGATTTCGTCGCCGGCGGCGGCTGCGCTGGCGGCGCTGGGGATTCGGCCGGCGGCGACGGAGGAGGCTGAGACGATACTGTCGTTGCTTTTGGTTGCGGGGCAGCTGACGCCGGGAGCTGTGACGGTGCCGGCGAACCAGCGGTCGCCGGTTCGCCGGCGGGGGCGGATAGGGACGATGACGGCAAGGCTACGGTCGATGCAACCTCCTGTACGGGTGTAAAACCGTGCAGGCCGACAAAGATCAGAAATGCGGCCGCAGCGCCTGCCAGTCCGGAATACATCCAGGTCAGGCGCCGGCGGGATCGGCTGACAGCCAATCCATCGGCCGCCGCCTGACGGGTAGCAGTCAGAATATGATCCGGCGGAGTAACCGGCAGCCCGGATTCCCGCAGCAGCGTCGCGACTGCTAGCAGATCGGCAGTCTCCGGATCATCGACCCGGANNCTGATCGATGGATTCATTCAACAGATCGAGTTTGTCGGTCATTGGCGTCCGCACACTCCTTTCTCCGGCAGTTTATCGCGCAACGCCTTCAACGCGCGTTGCTGCAACATTTTGACCGCGGCCTCGGTTTTGTTCATGGCAACGGCTGATTCTTTCAAAGGCAATCCGCCGAGAATTCTCAACTCGATGACCCGCCGCTGGTCGGCGGGGAGCTGCATCAGCAAAGTGGCNNACAGTCTTTCCTTCGTTTCAAGTTGGACGACCTGTTCGGCCGGATCATCGTCTCCTGAAAGGGATGTTCCGGCATCATCCAGGCTTTGCAGGGGCGGCGTGCGTCCCTGTTTGCGCCAGCGGTCGGTAATCAAATTGGCGGCAATCCGGCCGAGCCAGGACCCGAACTTTGCTTCGCCCGTCTGGTAGGAGGAGAGGGAACGGAACGCACGAAAAAATGTTTCCTGAACAAGGTCCTGCGCATCGTCGGGCCTGCCGGTTTTATAGGCAATAAATCGGTACAAGGGATGCCAGCTTTCGGCCACAATCTGGTTCAAAGCGTCACGATCCCCATTTTTTGCTTTCGCAATCAGTTCCTGTTCCGTCGGCATCCGGTCACCACCCTCTGCGCCATTGCGTCAGGTTCATTGTAGGGGGTGAAGGTTGTTTCGTCAACTTTTCTGCACTTACCTCATTAAACGTCTGGCTCCGCAAAAAGTAACACCGAAAAAAATAGCAGGCTTGCGTTACCTTTTTGACAGTTTGGCGTTTGGATAGATGTAATCCGCCAGCGGTTCGACTGGCGGAATAAGCAGAAAGGAATGAGCAAAGATGAAAAAAATCGCTGCCGCCGTAATGATTGGAGTCCTTCTTCTATCCACGATTGCCTGGGCTGCCGGTCCAAACAGCCGCCTTGCTTCGGTTCCGCTGGATCAGGAAATTGTGGCCGCCGGAATGCCGCTGCAGGAGCTGCTTGATCTGCTGCAAAAACAGAGCGGGATCGTTTTGTTGGCAGCGCCGGATGTCGCCGATCTGAAAATTGATGTGACGCTGGCGGCAGGACAGACGATCGCCGGGATCTTGGATCAACTAAAGGAAAAGTACGGGCTGGACAGCAAGGTAAACACAGCGGGAACCGCCATAGCGCTGTTTCAGGGATATCATGCCGCTGACCGTCTGTTTTCCGGAAAAGCGATGCCGTCCCTGGCTGTGAACGAGGCCGCCCGCATGCCTATGGCCGCTCAGCGTCCGCTATTGCCGCCGCCGCAGTGGAATACGGAGGAATATAAGCGCTTGACCGACAATAATTTTCAGGAAGTCCGCACCTCACCGCTGTCGACTTTTTCCATCGATGTGGACACGGCCTCCTATAGCAATATCCGACGTTTTCTCAATAGCGGCTCATTGCCGCCGATTGATGCCGTCCGAACTGAAGAATTGCTGAATTACTTTACGTACGAGTACCCGCAGCCTGAGGGGGACCGGCCGGTTTCCGTGACGGCGGAAGTCGGCGTCAGCCCCTGGAATCCGGAACGTAAACTGCTGCTGGTCGGCCTGCAGGGGAAAAACATCGCGACAGAAAATCTGCCGCCCAGCAATTTGGTGTTTTTGATCGACGTGTCCGGCTCCATGNNCTCCGGCCGCAGGACCGGGTGGCCATCGTAGTTTACGCCGGTGCCGCCGGGCTGGTCTTGGATTCAACACCTTGCAGCGACAAGAAAACAATCGGCGCCAAAATCAATGGGCTGCAAGCCGGCGGATCGACGGCCGGCGGCGCCGGAATCAAATTGGCGTACAAAGTGGCGAAGGAACACTTCCTGGAAGGCGGCAACAACCGGGTCATTTTGGCGACCGACGGTGATTTCAATGTGGGTGCTTCCAGTGAAGGCGAGTTGACGCGAATGATCGAGGAATACAGAAATGACGGCATTTTCCTCAGCGTCTTGGGATTCGGCATGGGAAATATCAAGGATAACAAAATGGAAGCACTGGCTGACCGGGGCAATGGCAATTACGCTTATATCGACAACGCCCTGGAAGCGAAAAAAGTGCTGGTATCACAAATGGCCGGCACGCTGCATACGATTGCCAAGGATGTAAAGATCCAGGTGGAATTCAATCCGGCAAAAGTCAAAGCATACCGCCTGATTGGCTATGAAAACCGGATTCTCGCGGACCGGGATTTTAACGACGACCGGAAAGATGCCGGTGATATGGGATCGGGCCATTCTGTTACAGCTCTGTATGAAATTATCCCGGCCGGGGCGCCGGATGAGAGCCCGGCCGTCGACCCGCTGGTTTATCAGCAAACGCAAAATGTCCCCAGTGAAGACTGGCTACAGATCAAAGTGCGTTATAAAGAGCCCCGGGCGGACACCAGCCGGCTCCTGACTTTCCAGGTTCAGGATGGCAAACATACGCCGACGATTTCTTCGGATAATTTCCGGTTTGCGGCCGCAGTGGCGGAATATGGCATGATTCTGCGCAACTCGGAATTCAAGGGCCAATCCTCATATGCCCAGGCGTTGACCTTGGCGCACGGTGCCAGAGGAAACGACGTGAACGGGTATCGGGCGGAATTCATCAAATTGATGGAATTGAGCCAGATCTTGGATACGCGCCCATAAATCCACAACAAAAAAGCTGGGGAAGATTTCGTCTTCCCCAGCTTTTTTGCCTGTTCGTCTAAACCAACTATAGCAAAGTCATATAAATGGGAATCGCCAGAAAGGCGAATATGGTGGTGGTCGAAACCAACAACGCCGCATATTCCGTGTCGCCGCCGTACACTTTGGACAAAACGGTGGTCTGGGTCATCGCCGGCAATGCGGATTGAATGACAAAAACTTTTTGCATNNTTGCATCAATTCGGGAATCGGAATGAATTGCGCAACCAGCAGGACAATCAACGGCGAAATGACAAATCTGCCGGCCAGCAGTGCGACAATGTCCCAGGTTAAGCGAAGCTGACTGAATTTTACGCCGAACATGGCAATGCCGATAAACAGCATGGAAAGCGGCGTCGTCATGCTGCCCAGATATTTGAAGGTGGTCATGATAAACGCGGGAAGTTTGACTTGCATCAGGATGAGAGCGACGGCTATGGAAAAACCGATAAACGGCGGCGAAAAGACTTTGCGCAGGGAGGACAGGCTAATGAGCCTTGCTGGAGCATTCTTGCCATCCAGGCTGATCGAATAGTTGCCGATCGTCCAAAACAGGAATGCGTTAGCCAGAAAATAAATCAGGACATAGGGGATACTGCTGTCACCGAACAGGGCCAGATTTACGGGAACACCGACGAAGATCGCACTGGAACAAAAGAAGGCGGACCGAAAAGTCCCCTTATGATTATTCGGCAAGCGCAAAAGATTGGACAATAAATAGCCGATGACAAAACTTAGCGACATGGCGACCGCCGGAACCAACACCCCCGAAAGGAGGGGCAGGAACTTGTCACGGTCGAACGTGCTTAACAGGTTCCAGATCATGTAGGTGGGCAATGATACATAATTGACGAGTATCGGCAAAAGGCCGGCATTTTCCGGCGTAAAATATTTGCGGGCCGTTAAAAAATAGCCGGTACCAACCATCAGAACGATGCTGAGCAGCCCTTCCAAAGCGTGTAGAAAAACCATAGAGTCCTCCCGGAATTTGATTTCTTGATGATCAGGTTTGCATAGACAACCTTATTTATTGTGGCAAAAAAGTCACAGTTTCTCAAATATGAAAATAGTAGCCCGGGTATAGGAAAAAGCTATACTGACTCGGAATGCTCAGGAGGTTAAGAGGCTGGCCATAAAATTTTTGGCCACCGCCGACAAATAGCGATTCTTGTAACAGATAACAGCTTTACGAATCGTGAGTCCGGGGTCGGCAATTTCAAGATAAGACAGTTGTTGGCTGGGCGCAAGGCTGACCACCGACTGGGGAACAATGGCGATGCCGATTCCGGCCGCGGCCCATGCCAACAGACTCCGCATATCATCGCCGCGACAGATTATGCGCGGATCAAATCCGTGCCGTTGGCAACATTCAACAATAATGCCTTCGTTGCTGCGATGAATGAGCAAGGGCTTGCCGGCTAGGTCACCGACCGACACGCAGGCGTCATGGCCCGGCAAAATTCCCAAGGTATCAGATTGGGCGGCCAGCAGTGGTTCCGGCGGCAGGTCGATGGCCTGAAAAAGGTCGGGGTCAAAGACGGTGCGGGTGATTCCGATTTCGATAATTCCATGTTGCAACAGTCGCAAAATCCGCGACGTGCTGCCTTCCCAAAACTGAAATGTAACGTCAGGATAGCGTTGATGAAACTGCCGGACACGTTCCGGCAGGAAACTGGCGCCGGCGGATGCGACGGCGCCGATGGAAAGTGAGCCTTTGGCGCCGGAACTCATATCTTTCAATTCTGAAGTAGTAGCGCTTAGAAATTCCAACAATTTCGTTGCCCGTTCCTGTAACAGGCGACCGGCATCGGTCAGACGAATCTGCCGTGCTCCTCGCTCAATCAGGATTACCCCCAATTCTTGTTCCAACATCTTCAGTTGTTGACTTAACGGCGGCTGGGCGATATTCAACCGTCTGGCGGCTTTGGATATTTGGCCTTCTTCGGCGATGGCCAGAAAATATCGTAGTTGGCGAATGTCCAAGAAAAAAACCTCCGCATTCTATATTTTTAAAGTATAAAACCAGAACGAAACAAGTATTTGATATATGGATTAGTCTTGATTAAAATCATACTTGAGAACAGGGTTTCTGGCAAACCCGAATAATGGAGGAAAGGTGAGGCTTATGTTGCTGAATCAGCTTCAAGGAGCGGAAAAAAAGAAATCTTTTATGAATTTGGCGTATCAGGTAGCAACTGCCGACGGTAGTTTGGGGTTGCCGGAGATCACCATGTTGAATTTGTTTGAAGAGGAAACCGGATTAAAAGATTGGCAGTACCCCAAAGAAAGCTTGGATGAATCGCAAGTTGTCGCGGCATTTCCGGATGAACTGTCCCGCAAAATCATCTTCTCCAACTTGCTGGCCCTAAGTGCCTCCGAAGAATATGAAAATCCCAGCCAAAGCAAACTGTTGGATCAGTTGCGGGACCGTTTGGCAATCAGCCACGAAGAGGCCAAAGAATGTCGGGATTGGTTAAAAATGGTCAAGGGTTCCTACCTGCCACATTATTATATTGATTGACAGCACCTTTCCAGAAAGGCTGCGCGGAAGCGAAATCTTCCGCGCAGCCTTTCTGGATTTGTGGAGAAAGATCGTTTTTCCAGCATTGGACGTTGCCGCTTGCCCAGCCTGACATACTAATGGATCAACAATTTGTAAGATTGCAGAAAAATCGGTTTGCAATGGATAGTAAGGGGTATTCAGCAATATTAATTTCTGTTATCATAGAAATGGAAAATCTTTTAAACCGGCTTAATTCTTGGGTTTTTCCCCTTCACGAACATTTTTGAAGGGGAACATTGTATACCAACACAATATGAAACCTGACTGATAGTCCGAAACATCGCAGGCTGAAAAACCGGGGAGGTTTAGCATGAACAATAAGCAAAATGCAATAAGTAAATTAGTGCCCGTATTGGCAGCAGCGGTTTTACTGATCGCCGTCCTGATCATCCCGGCCAAAACGGGGGCTTTACCGCTGCCCACTACTCCTCAGCCCGACGATGTCCGCTATATCGCAAAGATTGACGGTCGGGATTTTTTTATTTATTCGGAAGGGCGTTGGCAAAAAAAATTCTTAAAAGGGGTCAATATTGGAGTAGGCAAGCCAGGGTCCTTTCCGGGAGAATACGCCATTACCAAGGCGGAATATTTACGCTGGTTTCAAAATATCCGCGATATGAATGCCGAAGTGATTCGTGTCTATACTACCCAAAAACCCGAATTTTATGATGCCTTGCATGAGTTTAACCGAACCGCCAAGAAGCCGCTATATTTACTGCATGGCGTTTATATGCGGGAAGAGTTGATCCGGATATTGGAAGATGTGCATTCCAATCATTCACAGATTAAACAGGAATTTATCGCCGACGCGGCAGAACTGATTGATGTTTTGCATGGGAACGCTAAACTGCCTGAACAACCAGGGCGAGCCAGCGGGGAATACAAAAGTGATGTTTCTGAATATGTCATCGGCTGGATTTTAGGGATTGAATGGGATCCCCTGTTTGTCATCAGAACGAACAAAAGAAACCCTGCCAAAAACAACTATAGCGGAAAGTTTCTATATACAGAAAAAGCCTCTCCTTTTGAGGCATTCTTATGCGAAGTCGGCGATAAGGTACTGACGTATGAATTTGATAAATATAAAATGTTTCGCCCGTTAAGTTTTACTAATTGGCTGACGACAGATATCATCAGACATCCGAATGAACCTTTCGCCAACGAAGATAAGGTCGAAGTCAATATCGAACATATTAAAGGTCGCAGTGCTTTTAAACCGGGCATTTTCGCTTCCTATCATGTGTATCCCTATTATCCGGATTTTTTCAACTATCAGCACAGTTATACCGAATTTACGGACAAGTCGGGTAGAGTCAACACCTATCGGGCTTACTTGCGCGATTTATTCAAGCAACATACAATGCCGGTCATGGTGGCTGAAGTGGGCATACCGGCCGCTCGCGGCATGGCGCATGTGAATATTCACTCCGGTTATAATCAAGGCCGGCATGACGAAACCGAGCAGGGTTTGATCCTTGCATCCTTGCTGCAGGACATTTATGCGGAGGGTTACTGCGGTGCTCTGGTATTTAGCTGGCAGGATGAGTGGTTTAAAAGAGTGTGGAATACCATGAATTTCGATCTGCCCGGGCAACGGCCATTTTGGAGCAATCCCCAGGCGAACGAGCAGCAATTCGGCATTTTGGCGTTTGACCCGGGCAAAGGAGTCTGTAAAATAGTTTGTGCT
>DCTI01000148.1 GCA_002329525.1 Negativicutes bacterium UBA1444 | reverse complement strand
TTTCGGACGCGGCCATCCGCTCCCACGGTAACGCGGGGATCTATAAAACTGCCGACCACCGGAACTTTTTTCGTATTGGCAATCGGCGCCAGCGCCAGACCGATATTGGAGATCGGCGGTCCCAGAACCGCTACGACTTTCTCCTGGTCAACCAGACGATTGTAGGCATTGATGGCTTCTTTCGGATCACCTTTGGTGTCCAGGGTAATGAGTTTCAGTTTTTTGCCGTTGACGCCACCCTGGGCGTTGATTTTCTCGATGGCCAATTCCGCACCGCGGGTGATCGCATTCCCGAACACCGACGTCGTGCCGCTCATGTCCTGGATGCTGCCGATCTTAAGGAATTCTTCGGTTTTTGCTCCGCCGCCGCCACAGCCGGTCAGGGCCAGGCCCAGCGTAAACAGCAACACCAATCCCAGCGCCAGCTGTTTTTTGCTCAGACTCACTATACTTCCTCCTCCTTTTTGTACGTTGTACGCAACCATCGTCGGCTTCGGCGACGGTCAGGGAACCAGCACGGCCTTCAGCGCATCCCGCTGCGCCATGACCTGCAGGGCTTCGTTGGCTTCGGTGAGAGCGAACCGATGGGTAATCATCTGACCAAACTGTTCGGGCCTTTCCAAAACCAGCCGCATCGCCTGCCAGGTATGACGGGTTGCCGATACCCATACCCCCTGGATCTTCAGATTTTTGCTGACCACCTCCTTAAAGAAATCAACCCGGCACTCGCCCGGCGGCTGCGAAAAACCGATCGAAACATACGCGCCGCCAGAACGCACCAGTTTAATACCTTCCTCTACCGCCGCCGGCTGCCCGACCGCTTCAATGGCGCAATCCACGCCACGCCCCCGGGTCTTTTCCAGTATTGCTTCCCGGCGTTCCTCCAGACTCATTCTGTTCCGGTTCAACACGAGCGTAGCGCCAAAGTCGCGGCAAGTCTGCAGACGATTCTCCGAACCACCGATCACGATGATTTCCTGCGCACCGAATTTCTTGGCGAACGCCACCGCGTAAACGCCCAAGGGGCCCGGTCCCTGAATCAGGACGGTATCGCCGAAATTGGGTCGGTGCAGGTCAAATGCGTGGGCGACCGTCGCCCCCGAACAGGAAGCTGAGACCAGGATCGCCGGATCCACCGCCGCATCCACCCGAAAAATGTCGGTTTCCGCAGTCAGGACCATTTCCTGGGCATAGCAGCCGTTGACATAGGGTGCGATGGTGCTGGGCCGGTTAATCCCGTAAATCTGACGGTTTTTGCACAGGGACGGTTCCTGCAGTACCGCGCAGTGATAGCATTTATGGCAGCTGATTCCCCGGTTCCAGATGATCAAGTCGCCGTTCTTCAGCATATCGCCGTCAACGGTCCTTTTTTCGCCGTTGACTTCCAATACCCGGCCGACCCCTTCATGACCCAGAATAATCGGCAGCGGCGTCCGGGGATCTTCCCCCCGCAGCATATGGACATCTGAACCGCATACGCCGGCCGCGGCCATACGGATCAACACCTCGCCGCGCTGCAGCGCCGGCAGCTCAAATTCCCGCAGCACCAGCGGCTGGTTGAACTGCTCCAGTACCATGGCCTTGGTTTTCATTGTTCATCATCTCCCCAGTACATTTTCCGCCAGCTGGACCGATTCCGCAGCCGGCTTGCCTTCCCGGCCCGCCCGGTAAAGCGGGGCGTAGGTTGCGGAATCCCGCAGCACGCAGCCGGCTGTACCGCCGTCCCGCATCATCACTGTGCATTTGCTGCAGGCCAGACATACCTTTGCTGGATCAAGGCGCCCCAGATTCATGACATCACGGGCAAAATCGGGATAAGCGAATGACAGGCGGCCGAACCCCGCCAGAGCAAACCATCCCTGTTCGATGGCCGCCGCCGCCACATACGGACCCCACTGCCGCAGCCAGCTGAAGCCGGTGGCCATCACCGCTGCGCCGGGCGCAGCGGCATGGATCGCGCGGGCGGCGCCGAGCAGCGTCGCGACACCCTCCAGCGGATGGAAAGGCGGCCGGTAGGCTCCCGCATCGAACGGCCGATTGACGTGCGGATTGTAATAGGGATTGCCGCAGGTCACATTGAACAGAGACACTCCCAATCCCGTCAATATTTCCGCCAACCGCGCCGGCTCCCGGTAATCCGGCCGATGAAAGTCTTCCCGGTCCACACCCCAGCCATACGGATAGGGCACCGAATCATACGCGTTCATCCGCACGGCGATACCCAGTGAGCCGCCGGTACGTTCCCGCACTTTCCGGACCAAGTTGCAGATAAACCGGGTCCGGTTCTCGAACGATCCGCCATAACGGCCGGGCCGTTCGAACGCCGCCAGCAGCTCCGCTCCCAGGTAGCCATGGCAAACCTTGAGGTCCACCGCGTCGAAGCCTTGCTCCGCAGCGAGCAACGCGGCTTGAACGTACTTTCCTTCCAGTTCCTCGATTTCGTCATCGCTGATGATCCGGATTTTGTCCTGCGGCTGCGTATCCAGCCAGGAATTGTACGCCGCTACGATGGGGCGGGGCGTTCCGTCCGGTTTGGCGTAACGGCCCGAATGCGTCAACTGCAGCACGGTGTAAGGCTGGAACTCCGAGCCGTTTTTCTCCTGCGCCATTTGTTTGGCCCTTTTCAACAAATCACCG
>DCTI01000168.1 GCA_002329525.1 Negativicutes bacterium UBA1444 | reverse complement strand
CTTTGCGTCCGCTCGATCGCCACTTCCAGCAGCCGGCCATCCTCGCAGAGCGCCATGCGGATTTCCTCGGGAATTACATTGACGACAATTCGTTTCGTCATGAAATGTCCCCCAATTTTTTTAAATCTCAAACGGGTCGCGGCACCCATCGGGCGTTTCCGACCACAAGGCGGTGCGGCGACAGGCNNCTGCAGCAGCCGGAACACTTCCTGCGGTTTCACCGCTCCCTGCGCGGTCATTCGGAGCCGGAACGTCACGGCCAGCCCGGCCGGTTTGGCGGCCAGCCCGATCGGGCCGGCCAAATATTGTTTCACTTCCAGGGTCTTTTCCCCTTTGGGCGTGCGGCGGACATAGGCTACCGCTTCGGCGGCATGAAAACCGGCCAGTGCGCTCTCGGCCTCCACCAGATTCGCCGGCGTCGCCGGCGCCGAACCCGTGATTTCATATTCCGCCAGATTCAGCGCCGCCGCCAGCGCCGCGTTCGAAGTAACCGACCGCGCCGCCACGAACACCAGTCCAGGCGGCAACTGCGCCTGCAGGCGCCAGGCAAACTCGGCCGCAGCCACCGGCTCGGCCAGTTCCACATCGACATATTCGGCGGCGCTCGCCACCCCGACGCTCAGTGCCGGTCCGAAGGACAGGCGCATGTGGGGGTTGAAGCCCACGCTGTACATCACCGGCAGCTTGGCCCGGCGCAGGGCCCGCTCGACGGCCCGGCAGAAATCCAGATGCCCGACATATTTGGTTGTCTCGGTTTTTCCCACCGCGATCCGCATCTTCTCCATCACGTCATTCCCTCCAGTCGACCACGGCGGCATCCAGGGTTTGGCATACGCCGCAACCGCTGCACTGACCATGCCGACAGTCGGCGGTGAACTCGCCTGCCAGCGCCCGCCGCCATTCCGCCGCCAGCCACTCGACCGACGCGCCGCACTGGATATGGCTCCACGGCAGCGCTTCGTCCAGATTCCGGTCCCGTACCGTGTAAAAATCCGGNNGATCGACGCCGGTCGCGGCAAAGGCTGCGGTCCAAACTTCGGGGCGGAAATATTCGCTCCAGCCGTCGAAGCGGGCTCCCTGCCGCCAGGCTGCAAGCAGGACCTGGCCGAGGCGCCGGTCGCCCCGGGCGAAGACGCCCTCCAGACGACTGGTCGCGGGATCATGCCAGTTGAAGCTGATGCTGCGGTCCCGCAGTGCCGTCCGCAGCAGATTCTGCCGCCGTTCCATCTCGGCGGTCGTCAGTTGGGGCGACCACTGAAAGGCCGTATGCGGTTTCGGCACAAACGTGGAGGCGCTGACCGTCACCCGGCGATTCCGCACATTGCGCGCCATCCCCGCCACCCGGCGGGCTAGGTCGGCGATCGCCAGAACATCCTCGTCCGTCTCCGTCGGCAGGCCGATCATAAAGTAGAGCTTGACGCCGGACCAGCCCGAACGGAAAGCCGCGCCAGCCGCTTCGAACAGATCGGCTTCCGTCACGCCCTTGTTGATGACGTCCCGCAGACGCTGCGTCCCGGCCTCCGGTGCAAAGGTCAGGCCCGAACGGCGGACTTTCTGAATCTCGTTGGCCAGTTCGATGGAAAAGCTGTCGATCCGCAGCGACGGCAGCGACAGACTGACCCGCTGCGGCGCAAACCGGGTCAGCAGTTCGTCGGCCAGTTCCCGTAGGCAGGAATAATCAGCCGAACTGAGCGACACCAGGGAAATCTCGTCATAGCCGGTATGGTCGACCAGTTCCTGCGCCAACCTTAGCAGGGTTTCGGGCTTGCGCTCCCGCACCGGCCGGTAAACGACGCCCGCCTGGCAGAACCGGCAGCCGCGCGTGCAACCGCGGAACAGTTCCAGCATGATCCGGTCGTGGACGGTTTCCAGATAGGGAACGATCGTCCGGGTGGGAAACAGCGCGCCGTCCAGGTCCTTGACGATCCGCTTGACCACGGCCGGCGGCGCTGCAGGAACGAGCGGCGTCACCTGCCGGAACGTCCCGTCCCCGTTGTATTCCGCCTGATAAAACGCCGGCACGTAAATACCCGCCAGCTGGGCCAGCTCCCGCAGCAACCCGTCGCGGCCGCCGCGGCGTCCCGCCTGTTTCCAGCCGGCGATGGCAGCGGCAAGTTCGCCGATGATCTCCTCGCCTTCGCCGATTACAAAACAATCGAAGAAATCGGCCAACGGCTCCGGATTGTAGGCGCAGGGGCCGCCGCCCACGATCAGGGGATCGGTGTCGGCGCGGTCGGCGCTGGTCAGCGGAATGCCGCCCAGGTCCAGCATCGTCAGGATGTTGGAATAGGTCATTTCATATTGCAGGGAGAAGCCCACCGCGTCAAACTCCCGGAGAATCGTCCGGGTCTCCAGACTGGTCAGGGGAGCGCCGGCCTCCCGCATCGCCTGTTCCATATCCGGCCAGGGGCAATAAGCCCGCTCGGCGTAGGTGTCGGCACGGTCGTTCAGAATTCCGTACAAAATCTTCAAGCCAAGATTGGACATGCCCACTTCATAGACGTCGGGCAGTGCCAGAGCAAAACGGACGGCCACGGCGGCCGGGTCCTTGCGGACCTCGTTCCACTCGCCGCCGGTATAACGGGCCGGCTTGGCCACGGCCGGCAACAGGGTGTCGATGGAATACTCCATGGTTTCCTCCATTTTCAAAACATCAACTTTTGCCGGCGCGACTGGATATTGAGCAGGATACCGATGCTCACCAGATTCGTGGTCAGGGCGCTAACGCCGTAGCTCATGAACGGCAGAGGGATCCCGGTCACCGGCATAATGCCGATGGTCATGCCCACGTTGACCAGCACGTGGAACGCCAGCATCGAGGTAATTCCGGCCGCCAGCAGTGTGCCGAACTTGTCGCGGGCCTGTTTCGCCGTCTGCACTCCCCGGTACAGGAGCAGCAGGTACAGCAGCAAAATTGCCACCGAGCCCACGAAACCCAATTCTTCGCCGATTACCGCAAAAATAAAGTCGGTATGGTTCTCCGGCAAAAAGTTCAGCTGACTCTGGGTGCCGTTAAAGAGGCCTTTGCCGAATAGTTGGCCGGAGCCGATCGCGATCTTGGACTGGATGATGTGGTAGCCGGCGCCGAGCGGGTCCACATTCGGGTCCAGAAACACCGTCAGTCGCGACTTCTGGTAATCCTTCAGAAATAGCCAAAATACCGGCAGGCAGGCCGCACCCGCGCCCATAATCCTGAGCAGCAGTTTGCCGTCGATCCCGGCCACGAACACCATGCCCAGCAAAATCGCCAAAAACACCAACGACGTTCCCAGGTCCGGCTGCTTTAAGACCAACAGGAACGGCACGACCACGAACGCCGCCACCGGCAGCAGGTCCCAGACGCTTTTCATCCGGTCCTCCCGGGCATCCAGCAGATGCGCCAGCGAAATGATCATGATGAGTTTGGCGAACTCGGACGGCTGCAAGGTAATCGGACCCAATTGAATCCAGCGCTGCGCCCCCAGCGCCGACTGGCCGACGAACATGACGGCCACCAGCATCAACAGGTTGATACCATACAGTACATTGCCCAGGGACCCCAGGATTCGGTAATCGAATTTCAGCATCACCAGGATCAGGATAAAATTCATCAGCGCGAACAGGCCCTGGCGCTGGACATACCAGTAGCGGTCGTCGCTCGGGGTGTTAATGTGGGTGGCGCTGCCGATCATCAAAATACCGATGCCCACCAGGGCAACGGTGGCAAGAATCATCCAAAAGTCGATATTGCGAAACATTCGCCGGTCAATCATCGATTACAACAAATCCTTCCCCGGCAAGCGGCCGGCCAGCGCGGTAAAAATTCGGGCAGCGGGCGAGTCCGGCTGCCGCAGGACCACCGGCACGCCGATCAGGGTCGCCGCCGTCACCGCCTCGTCTTCCGGCACCGTTCCCAGCAGCGGTAAGCCCAGGGAAACCGCGATCTCCGCCGGCGGCTGCGTCAGGCCCCTGGTTCCGTACTCGGGCCGGACCCGGTTCAGCACCAGATAGCTTTCCGCCACCCCGGCCGCGGCGAATTCGGCCGCCACGCGATCAGCGTCCCGAATTGCCGCCGGCTCCGGCGTTGCCACAATCAGACCCCGGAACGCCGATTTCGCGGCGCGGGCCGGAATCGGTTCCAAGCCGGGCGGGCAGTCCAGCAAAATCATGTCATACTCGTCCACAAGATGGGCGCACAGTTCTTCCAGGCGCTGCGCGTCAAACTCTTTCGGCCGCCGGTTCTGGGCCGTCGGCAGCAAGAACAGTGTCGGCAGGGCCGGGTGGAGCAAAATGGCGTCCCGGGGACGACAATTCCCGGTCATGACATCCATCCCGTCGAACAGAACCCGGTCATCGACCCCCAGGCAGAGATCCAGGCAGCGCAGGCCGATATCCAGATCGATTAACAGGGTTTTATGGCCCGCTTGCGCCAGGGCTGCTCCCAGATTGGCGACCAGGGTGCTCTTGCCGGTGCCGCCCTTGCCGGAGGCCACCACCCATACCTTTTGCATGTCCTACCTCACATCGCCGCGCCGGGCAGCGGCTGGCGCGCCGCTTCCACCGCCGCCGGTTTCAGATTGAACGCAGTTTCGAGAATTTTCCGGGCGATCGGGCCGGCGGCCGTCGAACCATAGCCGCCCTGCTCGATGATAACGGCCACCGTCAGCCGGGGATCGTCAAACGGCCCATAGGCCACGAACCAGCCGTGATCGTCGCCGTGGGGATTTTCCGCCGTGCCGGTCTTGCCGGCCACCGGAACCGGAAAGTTGGCAAACACGCCGGCGCCGGTACCGCCGGCCTCCGACACGCCCCGCAGGCCGTCACGGACCAGTTTCAGCGTTTCCGGGCTGATATCGATCCGGCCGACTTCTTCCACCGGAATCGTCTGCACCAGTTCACCCTTCGCCGACAAAATTTTGCCGACAACATGCGGTCGCCAGCGATGCCCGCCGTTGGCCACTTCGCTCATCAGCACCGCCATCTGCAGCGGCGTGGCCAGATGGAAGCCTTGGCCGATCGCGGCGTCGAAGGTTTCCGCCAGATACCAGTCTTCCTTGTAGTTCAGCTCTTTATACTTGCGGTTGGCCACCAGGCCGTCGGACTCGCCCGGCAGATCGATGCCGGTGAAAGCGCCCAGGCCGAACAGCCGCGAATAGCGTTCCAGGGCGTCGATACCCAGCCGATTCCCCAGTTCTTAGAAATACACATTGTCCGACATCGACAGTGCCTGGTGGAAATTGATCCAGCCCAGGGCTTCGCCCGCCGCGTTGCCCTTGGGTACCAACCAGTGCTGGCCCGAGTCGAAGATCCGCTCTTCCGGCGTCACCTTCTTCAGCTCGAGCGCTGCCGTGCCCGTCACGATCTTGAAAGTCGATCCGGGTGGATACTCGCCGGCGATCGCCCGGTTGTCCNNCCATCGGATGAAACGGGTTTTCGTTGATGGCCCGCCAGTTTTTGGTCGAAATTCCGCCAATGAACTGGTTCGGGTCAAACGCCGGCCGGCTGACCATCGCCAGCACTTCGCCGTTTTTCGGATTGAGCACGACCACGGCGCCGGCTTTCGCATTGCGCCGGCCCGTCCGCTGCAGATACTGCAGCTGCTCGTCCAGCGCTTCTTCCGCCACCTTCTGCAGGCGATAATCAATCGTCAGCACCAGATTGTTGCCGGGAACCGGGTCTTTTTTCGACAGCACCTGCACCATCCGGCCGGCGACGTCCACCTCGATCTGGCTGCCGCCGTCCAGACCCTTGATGAAACGGTCATACTTGCTTTCCAGGCCGGACTGGCCGATCAGGTCGCCGGCGCGATAGCCATTGGCCGCCATCGCTGCCAGTTCGCTTTCGGAGATTTCGCTGACATAACCGAACATGTGCACGCCCAGCTGATTGTGGACATAGCTGCGGACCGGCAGAATCTCCACCACCACGCCGGGGAGTTCCGCGCGCCGCTCCTCGATGGCCGCCACGATATTCGGCCCGGCGTCGATTTTGAGGCGCACCGGTTCGAAACCGGTCTTGCTCTTGGCCAGTTTGTCGGCGATTTCCCGGGGATCCAGCCCCAGAATCGCGGCAGTCTTGCTGACGACCTCCAACGGGACCGGTTTATTTCCCGGCACAATGGATACGACAAAACCCGGGCGGCTGGTGACCAGCGTCACGCCGTTCCGGTCAAAAAAATCTCCCCGCGGCGCCACCACATTTACCTGGCGGGTGCGGTTGCCTTCCGCGAGCCGCTGATATTCCGGCCCCTTCATCACCTGCAGATACGCCAGGCGACTGCTCAGGGCCAAAAAAATCGCCACCAACACCACCGTGAGGATATCCAGGCGTTGGCCGGCAGTCTTCAATCGCATGACTTCAGCCCCCCATTTTCGGCGCCTGGAGGCGCTTCAGCCAGAGCAGGGCGGCATAGACCGGCGCTGCCAACAGCAGATGGTAAGCCGTCACGGGAACCATCCGCAAAAACAGGGCCGGAATCGCTCCGGCCAGTCCATACGCCAGCAAAAACAAAGCCGACAGCACGCCGGAGCCCACCGTCCCGGCCACGATCGCCATCATCGGCAACAGCAGGTTTCCCTGATTCACCTTGCGTTCGTAAAAACCCATCAACAGGCCCAGCGTCATCTTGGTCAGCGTGTGGACGCCGAACGGTCCCACCGACAGCAAATCCTGCAGGAGTCCGCCGAAGACGCCGCACAATACGCCGGTTTCCCGGCCGCCCGTGAGTGCCGCCAGAACCACGACGACCATGACAAAGTCCGGCTGCACGCCGCCGGCGGAAATGGCGGGAATCACGGTCGACTGCAGTGAAACCGACAGGAGCATGCCGAACAGCCACATCAGTATCTTCATGGCCGTACCGGCGTTCTTTCCCCGGTGATCACGAAAACTTCCTCCAGGCGCGAAAAGTCGACTGCGGAGCGAATCATGGCGTTCTTCAGCAAACCGCCGTCATCATCCACGACATCCACCACTTCGCCGATCAGCAGCCCTTTGGGATAAATGCCGCCGAGGCCGGATGTCATGATTTTGTCGCCCTTGATGACATCACTGTCCCGCAGCAGATTCTTCATCCGCAACAAGGCCGGCTGCGCCGGATTCCCCTCCACGATGCCAACGGCCCGGGACTGGGGACGCTGGACCATCGCCGCCGCCGACGAATTCGCATCAAGCAGCAGCCGGACCTTGGCCGTCCCGCCGAACACTTCGATGACATGCCCCACCAATCCCTGATGCGTCACCACCGGCATGTTGACCCGGATGCCGTCACTGGCCCCCTGGTTGATCAACAGGCTGTGGTTCAGGGTTCCCGGATCGCGGCCGATGACCGCCGCCGCTTTCATCTGAAACGCCACCGTTTTGGTGCGAAACTCCAGCATCGCTTGCAGGCGCTCATTTTCCGCCGCCTTTTCGGTCAGTTGGAACACGACATGCCGCAGCTCCTGGTTTTCCGCCCTTAAGTTCTGATTCTCCCGGTAGACGGTCGCCAGATCGCGGGTAAACAGAGTACCCGTCTGGATACCGCCGGCCAGGCCGGAAAACACGTAATCAAACGGCGTCAGGACCGCCGCCGCCAAACGGGACATCAACGGGTACCGGTTTTGCAGCCGGGCGGCCGATACCACCAGCAAAAAGACGGTCAGAAACAGTACGCACAGTACCACCGTCTTCTTGTCAAACCATCTCACAGTCGCGGTTCCCCTTTACCCACTTTTCTTGACGGACATGGTCACCCGTTTCATCGTTTCCAGATCTTCGGCTACCACGCCGGTTCCTTTCGCCACGCAATCCAGCGAGTCTTGGGCCACGATCACCGGCATGCCGGTTTCCTTGGTCAGCAGCTTGTCCAGTCGGCGCAGTTGGGCGCCGCCACCGGTCAGAACGATCCCCCGGTCCATAATGTCCGCCGAAAGTTCAGGCGGCGTCTTTTCCAATGTCACCTTGACCGCGTCCACGATCGCGCTCACCGGCTCCGACAGTGCCAGCTCGATTTCCCGGACCGACACCAGAATAGTCTTGGGCAGACCGGTGACCAGATCCCGGCCGCGAATATCCATGGACTCCTCATCCGGCGACGGCATGGCCGAGCCGATGGTCATTTTGACGATTTCCGCCGTCCGTTCGCCGATCAGCAGATTGTAGGTCCGTTTCATATACTGGATGATGGACTCGTCCAGTTCGTCGCCGCCGATGCGGATGGAACGGCTGGAAACGATCCCGCCGAGCGAAATCACGGCCACTTCGGTGGTGCCGCCGCCGATGTCGACTACCATGTTGCCGGTCGGATCATGTACCGGCAGACCGGCGCCAATGGCCGCCGCCATCGGTTCCTCGATCAGATAGGCTTCGCGGGCGCCCGCCTGGATCGTCGCGTCGATGACCGCGCGTCGCTCGACCTCGGTCACGCCGGACGGAACGCCGACCACCACCCGGGGCCGGAAAAAGGAGAATCCGCCGGTCGCCTTCTGGATAAAATACTTCAGCATGGCCTGGGTGGTGTCGAAGTCGGCGATCACGCCGTCCTTCAGCGGCCGGATGGCCACGATATTGCCCGGGGTTCGGCCGAGCATCATTTTGGCCTCCTCGCCGACGGCCAGGATCGCGCCGGTATCTTTCTGGATTGCCACGACCGACGGCTCCCGTAGCACGATGCCGCGCCCCCGCATCGAGACCAGCGTGTTGGCCGTTCCCAGATCGATTCCCATATCTTTTGAAAATGAATTAAAGAACTTCATTTTTGTTCATTCCTCCTACAGAATTCCCTTCTCTTTGAAACTGACATATTTTCCATCACCCAGAACCACATGGTCCAATACGGGAATATCCAGGATTTTTCCGGCCTCGACGAGCTTGCGGGTCAGTGAGACATCTTCCGGGCTGGGCGTCGGATCGCCGCTGGGATGGTTATGGGCGACAATCACCGCAGCCGCGCTGGCATTGATCGCTTCCCGAAACAATTCCCGGGGATGCACGATCGACGCGTTCAGACTGCCGACCGAAATGACCGGCGTCTTCAGCACATGGTTTTTGGTCGACAGCAGCACGGCCACGAAGGATTCCCGGGATTCATACCGGAATCGCGGCAACAGCAGTGCCGCCACGTCGCCCGGTGTCCGGACCGCCGTGCGGTCCAGCGGCGCCAGGGAATCCACACGCCGGCCCAGTTCCAGTGCCGCCAGCAGGGTAACCGCCTTTGCCTCGCCAATTCCCCGGACCTGTTCCACCTCTTCCAGTGTCGCATGGCCGAGCCCGGCGAGACCGCCCGCACGGTCGAGCAGATTTTCCGCCAGCCGCAGCGCCGACTCGGCGGCGGTGCCGGTTCGCAGCAAAATGGCCAGAAGTTCGGAATTGCCCAGCGCCTGGGCGCCCCGCTCCTTCATTTTTTCGCGCGGCCGCTCATCCGCCGGCAATTCCTTGATCATGAGGGGCTGGCGCCGGTCCGCCTCCGGGCGGGCCATCACAGCAGCTCCACGCCGACCTGGGCCAACAGCCGCGACAAGGCCTGCAACGGCAGACCCACCACATTGAAATAGCAGCCTTCTATCCTCTCTATAAACGGCGCCGCGCTGCCCTGTATANNCAGGCGTTCCACGAACAGGGCGCCCCGCTCCTGCACCGCATAGGCGCCAGCCTTGTCCAGCGGTTCGCCGGTGGCCACATAACGGCGGATCTGTTCCGGGGTCAACCGGGCCAGCGTCACCTTCGTCTCCACCGCCTCGGTCAGGCAGCGGCCGGCAGTTACCACCGCCACGCCGGACCAGACGCTGTGGGTCCGGCCGGCCAGCTCCGCCAGCATGGATTCGGCATCCGCGGCACTTTTCGGTTTCCCGTATACCTTCCCCGCCAGCACGACAAGAGTGTCGGCGCCGATCACAATCTCGCCGGCCGGCGCCGTGGCGGCCACTGCCCGCGCTTTCGCCAGAGCATGGACTCGCACAAGTTCTGCCGGCGGCAGATCCGCCGCATTATTTTCCTCCGCCTGGCTGACCTCCACCCGGAATTCGCAGCCGACTTGACGCAGCAGTTGCTCCCGGCGCGGCGATGCCGATGCCAAAATGATTCCCGTGATCAAGACCTCCTAATAGCGCCGGAACAGAAACATCGCGATGACCACGCCCAGTACGCTGATCAGGTTGGGTTGGAGGGTCAGGCCGAATTTGACCTGTGCAATGAACAGGTTGATGTTGGCGGGCGCCATGTCGAAGATAACATATTTTTTCGTCAGATACGGCGCCAGTCCCGCCAAAGCCGGACTACCGGCAATCACCTCGCCCAGAAGGCCGCCGATAATCGCCCCGGCCAGAAAAAACAGCAGCCATATCAGAAACCCTTTTGTCCTGCCTCCCCGCAACCTGCTTCCCCTCCCCAAAATCGCTCCGGTCCGTTGCCGCAAACTGTATCGGTTGATAAACAATATATCATTCGCTGCATAACAGAAAAAGTCCTTGCCGCCACAAGGACCTGCTTTAATATATTTTACACTATTGTAGGGTTCGACAGCAAGGAAACGCAAAAAGGCCGGGAATTCCTTCCCGGCCCTTCGGTTTTCCTGATGAATCGATTTGATGATTAGAAGCCAAGGATGCCGAAGAACAGCCAGCAAACGATGGCGCCGACCACGGACATCGACAGGCCCCAAATCAACAGGTTGCGGAACAGTTTCGCCTTGTCTTCGTGTTCGCCGGCGCAGGCGATGCAGAGGGCGCCGAGCGTGGACAACGGCGAGGAGTCGACCAGGTGGGCGCCGATGTTGATCGAGGAGATCAGGGCGACCGGGTTGCCGCCGCCGATTTCTTTGATCAGACCGGGAACCATNNGAACATCGGCATGACCACGCCGGAGGAGCTGGAGTACGCCGAAATGACACCGGTGATCAAGCCCAGCCAGGCATTGACCGTAACCGGGTTGGAGACGGCACCGATGATTTTGACCAGGGCATTCAGACCGCCGGATTTATCCATGACTTCGATCAGCACGGTAACGCCGCAAACCATCATGATAACGAACCAGGGCATAACCTTGACGGCCGCCTTGCTGTCGCCGGCGCCCGCCAGCATGATGATGCAGGCCAGGATGAACGCCACGGAGCCGACATTGGACAGCATGTTCAGAAATTGCTTGGGCAACATGGCTTTCATGCCCGGCAGTCCCGGTACGACAACCAACAGGATGAGCAGAAATACCATGAAGAGTGTTAGCAATTGATTCTTATTGAACGGTTCCGGTTTCGGCGCCAGTTCATCGATATCGATGGTCGCGCCGCGTTGTTTCTGGATCCAGNNCCCTGCGCCACTTCCGAGTTGAAGTGGATCTTCCAGGCCAGGGCATCCAGCGAGATTTGTTTGGTCAGTTCCGGCATGCTTGGCGCCATTTTGGCGATGATGCCGTTGGAAATGATGCCGGTGGGGGCGAATGGCGAGAATGCCGCGCCATTAGCCGCGCCAACCACGACCAGGGTCATCAGGAACGCCGGCATGCCGATCCGAGTGGCGATCGCCATGGCAACCGGGGCCATCAGGGCGCAACCGGCGATGTTACCGGGTCCGATGGTGGTGATGAAGGTGGTGAGCAGGAAAACGATCAACGGAACGATTGCGGTGTTGCCTTTACAAACACGAACGGAATAGGCCGTGAGTTTTTCCATCGTGCCATTGGTCTGGGCCATACCGAACAGGAAGGTGACACCGGCCAGAATCATGAACAGACTTACCGGGAAATACGACATAACCTTGGCGCCCGTCGTGTTGCCCCAAATGCCGCCGACGATAATGGCCAGGCCGATGGACAGGAAACCAACATGCAAGTCTTCGTTTATGCAACTGATGACGACCACGATTGTCAGCGCCGCGATGGACATAATTGCCGCCATGGAGATATCCATAAAAACTAAAACCTCCTACTGTTAATTGGGAATACACAAAGAAAAAGAGCTCATGGCATACGGTTAGGTTTCCTGCAATCGTGCGAATATTTTTCCCTGCCACCTCCCACTGCAAAATCAAACCACGCTAATCCCATATTAGCTTGTAAGTTTAATTCTATAAGATTCCCACAATTCCTTCTTTTCGGATAAGCCTGTCAATAAAAATCTTTTTCCTCTTTCCGTGTCCGCCCTTAACGTACGAAAACGCTGCCGGGTATACACCGGCAGCGTTTTCATAGTTTTTAAATTAGTAAATAGAGGATATTGAGATTCTTTGCGTTATTTTCCCTTTTCCTGGGCCTGCTCTTCCTGCAGGGCCGCCACGACGACTTTCTTTTCCGAAATCATCACTTTACCGGGCATCCGGTCGGACAGAAATTCCAGCATCTGCTCGCTGGGTTTGAAATAGATGCGTTCATAGTGCTCCGGCTTGCCGCTGACGCCGACTTTATAAGCAATCGCCCACACCGTCCGACCATCCAGGGCGGAATTCAGACGGTGCGTACGCCGAAATTTCACGTACCCAATCAATTTGGCCTTATATTTGTAGATACCGATGACGTCCCGGTAGTCGACGGCAAGTTCTTTCGCACCGATCCAGCCCCGCTTGCGGATCTTCAGGCAGCGGGCGTCCGCCTCGATTTCATAAGTTCCCTGCGAACGCTCGACCAGCGCAAAGACGATGATCAACATCGACACCATTTCGAACGGATTGACGCCACCGCCCCGGCTATAGCGGTAAATACTGCCGCTGGCCAGGAATAACAATATGGCGACTCCCGCAGCAATCACCATAATGTTCTTTTTAGCAATGATATTTTTCTCCAGCAACTTGCTCATCTCAGAAATCCCATTCCTCTCGGTCGTATCGCTACATTTAGGGTAACAGTCCTGTCGTCCAATGCAAATTTTATCACGAGATTGCGCCGCTGGCGATGACTTTCAAAAAAAAGCCGGGAGTTTTCTCCCGGCTTTTCGCGAAATACGTCTTAGAATCCGAGGATACCGAAGAATACCCAGCAGACGATACCGCCGACCACGGACATCGACAGGCCCCAGATGAGCAGGTTGCGGAACAGTTTCGCCTTGTCTTCATGGTCGCCGGCGCAGGCGATGCAGAGCGCGCCGAGCGTGGACAGCGGCGAAGTGTCAACGAGGTGGGCGCCGATGTTGATCGAGGAGATCAGGGCGACCGGGTTGCCGCCGCCAACTTCTTTGATCAGACCGGGAACCATCGGCAGGAACATCGGCATAACCACGCCGGAGGAGCTGGAGTATGCGGACAGCAGGCCGGTGATGAAACCGAGCGTGCCGTTGATGGTCGTCGGATTGGAAACCAAACCGATCACTTTAACCAGCGCATTCAGGCCGCCGGATTTGTCCATGACTTCGATCAGCACGGACACGCCGCAGACCATCATCATAACGCCCCAGGGCATAACTTTGACAGCCTTCTTGCTGTCGCCCGAGCCGGTCAGCATCAAAACGCCGGAGAGGATAAACGCAACCG
>DCTI01000189.1:7562-12222 GCA_002329525.1 Negativicutes bacterium UBA1444 | reverse complement strand
GACTTCGCCGCCACGATTCCGGAAATCGAACGGCTGGAACAGCAGGGAAAAACCGTCATGCTCGTCGCCGCCGGCGCTTCGCTGCGCGGTATCATCGCTGTTGCCGACACGGTCAAGGAAGATTCGGCGGCGGCGGTCGCCGAGTTGCAACGGCTCGGTCTCGAAGTCTGGATGATCACCGGCGACAATGAACGCGCCGCCCGGGCCATCGCGTCTGGGATCGGCATCACCAACGTGCTTGCGGAAGTCTTGCCGGAGCACAAGGCGGAAAAAGTCGCGGCTCTGAAGCAGGAAGGCAAAGTCGTCGCCATGGTGGGCGACGNNCGGCATCAACGACGCCCCGGCCCTCGCCACTGCCGACGTGGGATTCGCCATCGGCACCGGCACGGACGTCGCCATCGAGGCGGCCGACATCACCCTCATGCGCGGCGACCTGGGCGGCATCGTCGCCGCCATCAAGCTCAGCCGGGCAACCATGCGCAACATCCGGCAAAACCTCTTCTGGGCACTTTTCTACAATTCGTTGGGCATCCCGCTTGCTGCCTCCGGCTATCTCACGCCGGTAGTGGCCGGCGCCGCCATGGCCTTCAGCTCGGTCTCGGTCGTACTGAACGCTCTGCGCCTGAAACGGTTCCAGCCCTATGCGAAATAAACGAGGAGAGTGGTCGCCACGCTCCTCGTCACTCTGAACAACCTGCGCCTCCTGACGGTAAAAGCCAAATCCTGACCGCCAAAGCTCCTTATATTACCATAGAGGTCTTGGCAGTATGAAAACAGGAAGTAACTTCTTCATAACCTATAAAAGTTTTGCCTTCATTTTCTCAAATTCCTCATCGTTGATTTCACCACGGGCATAACGCTGCTTCAGGATTTCCAGCGCAGTATTTTCCGTCGTCCGAGCTGCGGTTTGTGATTGCCTTATCAGATAACGGACCAGAAAAAAGCCACCGATGATAATCACTCCCCAGAACAACAACATGAAAATCCCTCCCCCAAACCAGTTATCCATCATTCCATATCCTCGTCCATAGCCCATGCTTGTCACCTCCTTGTCGCAGGTCTTGTTTTTATACAATAGGGCCAAGACTTCAACGATTGATAAAATTGCTCCGGTTCACTTTAAACCCGAGCAGCGCAGACTGGTGACGGATTCATCGCTGGCCGCCGTAGCTGATCCGGTACACAACATTGGCCCGGTCATCCGAAACCAGAAGTGCTCCCTCCGGCATAACCAAAACGTCCACCGGCCTTCCCCAGGCTCTCAACGACTGAAGCCAACCTTGGGCAAAAACTTCGTAACTCACGGGATTTCCCTCCTGCAATCGTACCATGGTTACCCGGTACCCCGCCGGTGTGGTCCGATTCCAGGACCCGTGTTCGGCAATAAAGATCTGGTTGCGATACTCGGCCGGAAACATAGCGCCGGTATAAAACCGCATCCCCAGCGCCGCCACATGGGCGCCAAGTTTCATTGCCGGAACTGTGCGCCCAGAACTGGGCGGTGCTTCTTTGAATTCCGGATCGGCGACATTATCCCCATAATAATGGGGGTATCCAAAATGCATTCCCGGCAGCGGGGCATGATTGAGTTCGTCCGGTGGCAAATCATCGCCAAGCCAATCCCGCCCATTATCGGTAAACCAAAGCTCGCGCCGGACCGGATCCCAATCGAATCCCACGGTATTGCGCACGCCATGTGCAAATACTTCCAACCCGGACCCATCCAGGTTCATCCGCAGAATGCTGGCGAATCGTTCATCACTGCTGCTGCAGATATTGCAGGGAGCGCCCACCGGAACATATAATTTTTCATCCGGGCCAATCGCAATGAATTTCCAGCCATGATGCCGTTCGCGCGGCAAACTGTCATTCACTACCACTGGCTCCGGCGGCTGCCTCAGATTGTCCATGATCTGATCGTACCGCAAAATCCGGCTGATTTCGGCGACATACAAGGAACCTTTGTGGAAAGCAACGCCGTTTGGCGTGTCCAGGCCAGTGGCCATTTTGATGACTGTAACGCCAGAACCGGTCTTTTTTTCGTCAACCAACGCATACACACAGCCCGCATCCCGCGAACCGACAAAAACAACGCCGTTTTCTCCCAACGTCAACGAACGGGCGCCTTCGACACCATTTGCATAGATACTGATCTGAAATCCCGGCGGGAGAGTGATCGCGGAAATTCCGGATTGGGCACTGCCGCAGCCAGTAGTTCCGACGAGCAACGCCAAGATGACGAGCACCGGGAAAAGCCATCGCTGTTTTCCCATGTTGTTCCCTCTTTACCGTCAATACGGCTTTTGATGATGGAACTCTGCGGATTCCACCCATTCATGGAAACGGTTGATCATCTCAACGATATTGCCGAGTACCTCGGCATGCCGTTCTTCCTCCTGGGCCAATTTTTTGAGAATGTCCCTTTCCGCTGGCGATTCCACAGTCTCCTGCAACTGCTTGTACAGACGCACGCTTTCTTCTTCTTTGCGCAGCGCCGCTTGGTAAACATCTCTTTGCTCGTCTTTCCATTTGGCGATTGAGTCCTGGTCCCGGGGAATGAACGGTTTATCCCCGGCGATCACAAACACGTTTCGGGCGGCGCTGATGGCCGGATCAGGCTCGATGTACCCTGTTTCCTGCTGTCGAAGTCGTTGAACGATCTTGTAATGACGTTGTTCATCCTCCGCCAGTCCCAGCAACACTACTTTCAAATCCTCATAGGTTACTTTTGCCGCCTGCTGTAAATAAAACTGTTCACCATCCAATTCCATTTGCAGGGCGAAATCAAAAATATTCATTGTACACCTCCTGTTTTATAGAATGGGGAATAAAAAGTCTCCGCCGACTGCCCTTAGGCAGAAGACGGAGCTTTTCTTTTCAAGGATCCGTTTCTGGATTATTCTGTTCGTCATTCCCATTTTGTTTTTGTGACCGTTGCTGGCCAACCGACTTTCCCGTCCGTGTGTAAATTATAACACAAATCAGATCATTCCTGCTGCCATCATGATCCCGAGACCCAACACTGCCACCAGTATGATCCGCCGGAAAAACTCGTAGGAAACTTTGGGCAGGATGCGTCCGCCGATCACGGTTCCGGCTATGGCCGCGAAAATCACCAGCAACATCAGCATCAGGTTTTCCCGCAGGTAGCCGTAATTCGAAACCGCATACACCGGAATCCGGGTGGCGTCGATCACCACGGCGATCATGGCGGCCGAAGCGATCAGTTCCTGTTTGTCCAGGCGATAGTTGAGCAGATACAGCGACCGGATCGCGCCCTGGTTGCCGATCAAACCGCCGATCAGGCCGGACAGGAAGCCGCCGGCCAAGTCGACGACGGGCGGAAACTTCCAGCGGATCGGAAACGGCAGCAGGGAAGCAAGGGCGAAAAGAATAAGAAAGATGCCCACGCCGGATTTTAGCCAGGCGCTCTGGATGTAGAGCTGGGCAAACGAACCAATAAACGCGCCGGCGACACTGACAATGCCGAACCGACGCAGGATGTCCCGTCGCAGATTCCGCCGGTATAACAGGATCCGGGAGATGTTGTTGAAGAAATGGACAATGGCCGCCAAAAAAATGGCGACCTTGACATCGAAAAACAGGGCCATGACCGGCATCATGATGGTTCCCACGCCAAAACCGGTGAACAGGGTGATGACCGAGGTCAACAGCGTGATCGAGATCAGGGAAACATATTGCAGAATCAACGGATCCATGATCACTTTTCATCCCCCCTGACGTCAATGGTTTGCCCGGCGTTTTCAGTCCCACGCCGGGAACTGAAGGTGCGACAGAAACAAATCGTTGAATTGCGGATGTTGGGAAAGATCAATCACCCGGGCCGATCGTTTCAGAACGTCAACCGCCTCCCGCCGCTGCCGTGACAGCAGATAACGCACCGTCCCACCCAGGGCGGCATTCCCCACCGGTTGAATCCGATCTTGCAGCTCGACCGGAAATAGTCCCACGGCGACGGCATTCGCCACATCGATTCGTGCACCGAAGCCGCCGGCCAGATACACTCGCCCGATGTCCGCCCAGCCACAGCCCGCTTCCTGTACCAGCAGTTCCAGGCCGGAACGGATCGCCGCTTTCGCCAGCTGGAACTCCCGCACGTCTTTTTGGGTAAACCGGATCCACTCGCCGTCTTGGTTCCGCGCGATCGTTAATCCATTGTTTTGCAGCTCCGCCGATGTGAATAGCCCGGTATGGTCCAGCAGTCCCTCGCGCAGGCAGACCGCCGCGATGTCCACTACAGCCGAACCGCAGATCCCGACGGGCGGCGCATCGCCGATCGTTTGGACCACGAGTTCGCCATTGCGGATGTCTACGCAGGAAATCGCCCCGGCAACACTGCCGGTTCCCCAGGTAATGTTCGCCCCTTCGAAGGCCGGCCCTGCCGCAGTCGAAGTGCTGATGATGCCGTCTTTGCCGCCGATCGCCAGTTCGCCGTTCGTTCCCACATCGACGAACAAGGCCTTCTCCGATGCAACATCCATTTCACAGTACATCATCCCGGCCACAATGTCCGCGCCCAGGAACGCCCCGATCGCCGGCAGGACGATGACGTCGCAATCCAGCCCGGATACTCCGAACAGTTCGGTGGACGACAACTCGACCGACGCGGTGGAGACCGGCTGGAACGGAAACTGCCCCT
>DCTI01000189.1:0-7521 GCA_002329525.1 Negativicutes bacterium UBA1444 | reverse complement strand
AACAACGCCTGGATTCCCTGGGAAATATCGGTGCGGGCACAGGTCTGTAACTCGGTCGTGAAACCGGCTGCCCCCTTCTGAATGCGGGTAATGACATCCGCGCCGTACTGGCGCTGTGAGTTGAGCACGGTCACGGTTTTTCGCACCTGCCCCGTCAGCAGATCCACCAGTGACAGGGCGATCGTGGTCGTGCCGAGATCGATGCCGATGCCATAGAGCGTCGCCGCTTCCTCCGTCCGCGCCTGGGCAACCCGGTTTCCGCCCACCGTCAAAAACAACGGCTGCTCCGCAGTCGGCGCGGCCTGGCCGGTCTGCAAGGCGTCGCCGAGCCAGTAGGACACCTGGCGCAGGGCTTTCGGCGAAAACATCAGCGGCCGCGCCAATCCCCGGCGGATTTCCTCGACCGCGCTCCTCCCCGCATCCCAATCACCGGCCGGCGGCGCAAACCGCAACGTTGCAAACCCGGTATCGATTTCGTCCGATTCCGTGGCGACGAAATCGCCGTTGGCGGCAAATCCCCGTTCCTGGGCGGCGCTGACATCGACCGCGCAATTTTCCGTCAGCCAGCTTCGGCAAGCCAGTACTTTGGCGCCAGCTTCTGTCATCGCGGTAGTTTCCTCAGCGGCCCCGGCAGCCAGAACCCTTCCCTGTCGCAGCTCAACGCGGCACTTGCCACAGGTCCCGCGCCCGCCGCAGGGCGAACTGATATAGAGGCCCTGGCGGCGCAGGACATCCAGCAGCCGCTGGCCTTTGGGGGCGCTGAACATCTTCTGTCCGGTCCCGTCAAAAATGGTCAGAATGATTTGTTCTACTCCGGTCGTCGTTTGCCGCATGGAACCGTCCCTCCTGAACCCAGGGAATAGTCCTGTTATTTCTCTTCAATCATTCCCCGGTCAAGACGATGATTCCTGCCTGAAAAGTTCTTTTGGCATAAAAGAAACCACGACGGACACATCCCGGTTCATGGGGGATATGCCTTCGTGGCCTCGGATCCGGGATATATTTTGCGCAGGAAGCGTCATTCCTCGTACACACGGGCCGGAGCGCTGCTCCAGAGTTGTTCCAGGTTATAAAACTGGCGCTCTTCGTTCACGAAGATATGCGCCACGAATACTCCGTAATCCAACAGCACCCAGCGTGCCTCACGATAGCCTTCCTTGTGCAGGAACTGCCAGCCGGCCTCGGTAAGTTTCTCGTCAATGGCGTCGGCAATGGCCTGGACCTGGGGAACCGATGTCCCGCTTGCGACCAGAAAGTAATCCGTAACCGGCAACACCTTCTGCATATCCATGATGACGATGTTCTGGGCCTTTTTGGAGCTAGCGGCGGCTGCCGCGATTTCGACAAGCTCGTTTGACGTTTTTTCTGTTTCGGTCATCCTCTGCCTCCTCACGTTCGGGGAGTAACCCCTTGTTCTTAATATCATCATTATATCGTTATTCCGGGTCCGCTGTCAGCTCCCCGGCTACTTTTTTTCCTCCGGTGGCGGCTGGGGTTGTGGCGGCGCAATAAACAGCCGCTCGACCACTTTGCGGGTTTCCTCCGGATCCGGCGCCCAATAGCTGACGCCGCCAATGTTGGCGAAATTGCCCGGCACCATGTCCGCCTGGATCTTGTTTCCCTTCAGTGACGGCAGCGCCATGAACACCTGCCGGAAAGACCACGGCGTCATGTTGGCCTGGACGCTTTGGCCAATGATCCCCATGATCTGCGGCAGGCGGATCAGGTTCAATGGTCGGATCGCCTGAGTCGCCAGCGCCTTCAGAAATTTCTGCTGCCGGGCCACCCGACCGATATCGCCCATCTCGTCGTGGCGGAACCGGACGTATTGGCCGGCCTGTTGACCGTTCAAATGCTGAAACCCTTTTTTGAGATGGATCTTAAGATTGGCGTAAGGGTCTTCATAGTCCATGTTGTTCTCCACATACAGATCCACGCCGCCCAGCGCATCCACCACCCGGATGAATCCCTGCCAGTCTGCCACCACATAGTAATGGACCGGCACTTTCAGAAACTCCTGCAAGGTGGCGATGGTCAGATTCACTCCGCCATAGGCGAAGGAATGGCCGAACTTGTCGTTGTTGCTGTGGCCCGGAATCGGCACGCGGGTATCGCGGGGAATCGACAGCAGACTGACGGCGCCGGAGCCTTTGTGCACGCCGAGCAGCAGCATCGAGTCGGAGCGGTGGGGACTGTTCTTGGGGTCGGCGAGGTCGCCGTCGTCGATGCCTACCAGCAAAATGTTGATCCGGTTGCCGGATTCGCCGGGACCCCAGACATGGCCATACAGCGCGAGATTGCGTCCCAGCAGGGCCGCGGCGGTCAACGACGCCGCAACAAACAAAAACAGCAGGACCTTCGGCCAGATCCGCGGTTTGCGGACCGGCTGCCGGCCCTCCGTCTGTCGTAATCGGCTTTTCAGCTCACTTCCCATTTCGGTTCGCTTTCATCTCCAATAACAGGGAATTGCGCCCCTCGACCGTGTTCGGATGCAACAGACCGCCGCCGGCCAGGACAAAGGAAATGCTGTGGTCATAGGCCAACAGCACCGCGGCATTGAGATCCTGTTGCGCCAGTTCGCGCAACTCATCGACGCCGGGGTAGTGACGGCCCGGTTCGATACAGTCGGCCAGGTAGATGATCTTGTCCAGCGGCGACATCTGCGCGGCGCCGGTGGTATGGCGGCGGATGGCCTGCAAAATTTCGGGATCGGCGACACCGAACCGGCGCTCGGCCAACAACGCCCCCAACGGCGCGTGAATCAGCGCCGGCTGCAACATTTCAATCTCGCTGATCGACAAACCGTTGGCGGCGGCGCATTGGAGCAAATCCTTTCCCTTGAGGTTGCGGGCACAGTCGTGGAGAATTCCCGCCAACCGGGCCTTTTCGATATCCACGCCCCAACGTTCAGCGAGCCGAACGGCAGTCCGGCTCACTTCGCGGCTGTGGCGGAATCGCGCCGGCCGCAGTTCTTTGGCAAGAATGACCAGAATTTCTTGATAATCCATCATTGGCTTATTTCAGGTACAGTCCTTCCTTATGAATGTAATGCTCGACATTTTCCGGCACAAAATAGCGGATGGATTTCCCCAGCCGCACCCGTTCCCGGATGTCGGTCGATGAAATTTCCAGTTCCGGCGTGGTCAGGCGGTGAATCCGCTCTTTGGCCTTGGGTCCCAACCGTTTGATTGCCTCGGCGATGCTGGTGGTTTTTCCCGGCCGGGAAGCCGCCACAAAATGGCACAGCTCCAGCAGTTCACCGATATTGTTCCAGGTGTGCAGCTCCAGCACCGTATCCGTACCGGTAAGAAAATAAAACTCGGTCCCCGCGCCGTATTGGGCAATCAGGGCCCGTACCGTATCAATGGTGAAAGAGGGGCCGGGACGGTCCCTCTCGATCGGTGATACAAAAAAATACGGATTGGAATAGGTGGCCATCATGGTCATGATATAGCGGTCCAAAGCCGGTGTGACCGGCATTCCCTGCTTGTGCGGCGAGGTACCGGTGGGAATGAAGATGACTTTGGTCAGATCGTAGTCCATCCTGACCGCTTCCGCCATCACCAGATGCCCCATGTGGATGGGATCGAAGGTCCCGCCCATGAGTCCTATCTTCTGCGGTTGATCCGCCATCCTAGCATCTCCCTGCCCCATGATTTGCCACGCGGTCTAATTATACCAGAAATCCGGGGAGTTTCAATTCACCGGCTCATTCATAGCGCAGCGCGTCGATCGGATCCAGCAGGGCCGCCTTCCGGGCCGGGTACAGTCCGAAGAACAGGCCGATAGCGACCGAAAAACTGAAAGCCAGCAGGATGGTGCCGACGGATACCACCGTCGCCCAGCCGAAGACCGTCGAAATAATGTAGGAGGCGCCCAGCCCCAAAGCAACGCCGATCATCCCTCCCGTTACCCCGATCACGATGGCTTCGATCAGAAACTGCAGCAGAATATTGGCGAAGGTGGCCCCCAGCGCCTTGCGCACGCCGATCTCGCGGGTGCGNNGATGTTCATGATGCCGATGCCGCCAACCAGAAGCGAAATGGCCGCCGTATTGCCAAGCAGCAGCGTAATGGTGCCGGTCGTTTCTTCGGCGGTGGCCATGACGGCCGCCAGGTTCCGGACGGAAAAATCATCCGCCACTCCCGGCTGCAGCCGGTGCCGTACCCGCAGCAGCGTGGAAATATCTTGTTGCACCTGATCGAGTACTTCCTGACTCTCGGCCTGCACGCTGATCGACTGGATGTGGGTGATGCCGAGCATCCGTTCCTGTGCCGTCGTCAATGGCACAACGATCAGATCGTCCTGGTCCTGGCCGCCGGCGGACTGTCCTTTCGGTGCCAATACTCCGATCACGCGAAATGTGGACTTGTTGATGCGAATGGTCTGGCCGATGGGGTTCATTTCCCCGAACAGGTTTTCCACGACCGTACTGCCGAGGACCGCCACCCGATCCCGGGTATCCAGGTCCCGCTGGGAGATGAAATTTCCTTCCGCCAGCTCAAAATTCCGCACATCCAGAAATTCCGGCGTGGTTCCCTGCATCGTGGTGATCCAGTTCTTGCCGCCGTAAACGGCCTGATACTGGCGCTGGACCATCGGTGCGACCATCGAGACGCCGGCTATTTCCCGGGCAATAGCCTGGGCGTCCTTGTACGTCATCGTCGTGGTGGAACCGGCCGCTACCCGGACGCCGGACGGCGCCGTGGCGCCGGGCATGACGATCAAAAGATTGCTGCCCAGACTGGCAATGGATTTTTGCACTTTTTCGCGGACGCCCATGCCGATCGAGACCATGGCGATGACGGCGCCGACGCCGATGATGATGCCGAGCATCGTCAGAATGGAGCGCATCTTGTTGGCCCGCAGGCCGTCCAGAGCGATGATTACGCTTTCCCAGAACATCGGCTCTCCTCCCTCCGCTCGTCGCTGACGATCAAGCCGTCGCGAAAGGTGACGGTCCGTCGGGTGTAGGCGGCGATCTCCGGTTCATGCGTGACCAGAATGACCGTCCGGCCCTGCTGGTTCAGTTCGCAGAAGATTTCCATGATCTCGTCGCCGGATTTGCTGTCCAGATTGCCGGTCGGCTCATCCGCCAGGATAATCGTCGGTTCGTTGACCAACGCCCGGGCAATCGCCACCCGCTGCCGCTGGCCGCCGGACAGCTCGTTCGGCTTGTGGTGCAGCCGGCCACCCAGGCCGACCATCTCCAGGTTCTTCCGGGCCCGCTCCAGGCGGTCCTTTTGCGGCACACCGGCGTAGACCATCGGCAGAGCGACATTGTTCAGCGCGGACATCCGCGAGAGCAGATTAAAGTTCTGGAATACAAAACCGATTTTTTTATTGCGGGTCAAGGCCAGCTCATCGTCGCCGAGCGTCGCCACCTCGGCGCCGTCCAGTTTATAAGAGCCGCTGGTGGGCCGATCGAGACAGCCCAGAATATTCATCAGTGTCGATTTCCCCGAGCCGGACGGTCCCATGATCGCCGTGAACTCGCCTTCCTCGATCGTCAGGCTCACGCCGGCCAGGGCCCGGACAATGGAATCGCCCATCTGATAAGTTTTCACAATATCTTGGATTACGATGCATTCCTTCATGTCACCGCCCCCTTTAACGGGCCGGAGTCTGACGGAACATGCCGGTGCCACCCATGCCGCCCATGCCGGGAATCCGATTCGAACCCGCCGCACTTTGCGGCAACACTATCGTGTCGCCTTCCTTCAGCCCGCTCACGACCTCAATCCGGTCTTCGCTCGCCAGGCCGGTTGTGATCTTCACCGATTCCGGCTGCGAATTGCCGTTGCGCAGCACATTCACAAAGCGCTGTCCCCGGTTGTCCTTGATCGCCAATGTCGGCACCATCAGGACGCCCCGCCGTTCGCCCACATGGACGGACACCCGCGCGGTCATCGTCGGCTTCAGCAATCCTTCCGGCGAATCGACATCGATCAGCACACTGTAATAAACCACGTTTTGCTGGACATTGGCCTTGTTGGAAATCGTGGAAACCTTGCCGGCAAACGTTTTGTCGGGATAGGCGTCCACGGTGAAAGATACTTTCTGGTTCAGCTGAATCTTGCCGATGTCGGATTCATCCACCAGGGCCTGGATCTGCATCTTGTTCAGGTCGGCGATCGTCAGCAGCACCATCGGGTTGGAAATCCCCGGCGATACCGTCTGGCCGGCCGGAATCGGTTTGCCGATCACCATGCCGGCAATCGGGGCCTTAATCACCGTATCCTCCAGATTGGACTCGGCATCATCATAGGTGGCTCTTGCCACTTCGTAGTCGGTGCGGGCGGCGTCCAGCTGCTGCCGGGAATAGCCGCCGGCCAGCGCCATCTTGCGGGCCCGCTCGTAGTTGGCTTCCGCATTGGCCAGTTTGGCGCCGGCCTGGGCCAGCTGAGCCCGATATTTGGAATCGTCGAGCACGATCAGTATGTCATCGGCTTTGACGTATTGGTTTTCGACCACTTTCACATCCGTGATCCGACCGGTAATTTTCGAACTGACATCGACGTTGTCCACCGGCGAGATCGTACCGGTCGCCGACACCATAGCGATGATATCGCCCCGTTCCACCTTGACCTGGCGTCCGGTCGACTTCGGTTTGTTCTGCTCCTGATAATAGCCGTAAGCGTAGTAGCCGCCTACGCCGGCCACGATCACCAGGATCAGCAGCCACTTGAATCTTTTCGNNGCTTGAAAGTTCTGTGACGACTTTATGAACAATTTGTGAACTTGCGCGGGATTAGCCGCGAATCTGGCCGTTGCCGTCCACCAGATACTTGTAGGAAGTCAGTTCCACCAAACCCATCGGGCCCCGGGCATGCAGTTTTTGGGTGCTGATGCCGATTTCCGCCCCGAAGCCGAATTCAAAGCCGTCGGTAAACCGGGTCGACGCATTGACATAGACCGTCGACGCGTCCACCTGCTGCTGAAACCGCCGGGCATTGTCGTAATCGCGAGTTACGATGGCTTCCGAGTGTTTAGTGCTGTAGCGGTCGATATGATCCAGGGCTTCGTCCAGCCCCTCGACAACCTTCACCGACAAGATGAAGTCGTGGTACTCCGTGGCCCAGTCTTCTTCGGTCGCCGGTTTCACCGCCGCATGGCGCGCCGCCGTTTCCGGACAGCCCCGCAGTTCGACACCGGCCCGGGCGTAGCGTTCGAGCAGCAACGGCAGCAGCGCGTCCGCCACCGCCCGGTGCACCAACAGGGTTTCCATGGCGTTGCACACGCCGGGCCGGGACACTTTGGCGTTGAACGCGATGTCCGCGGCCATTTCCAGGTCGGCCGACTCGTCCACGAAAGTGTGACAAACACCGATGCCGGTCTCAATGACCGGAACCGTGCTGTTTTCGACCACGGTCCGAATCAGGCCGGCGCCGCCCCGGGGAATGATGACGTCGATATAACGGTTCAGCTTCAGCAACCGGTTGACCGCCTCCCGGTCAGTCGTCTCGATCAGGGAAACCGTTCCGTCCGGCAGGCCGGAACGGTTTCCCTGATCGAGACGAC
>DCTI01000064.1 GCA_002329525.1 Negativicutes bacterium UBA1444 | reverse complement strand
TTTTCCACCTTGCCGATGCGGTCGATCAACCCCGCATTGAACAGCATGGCCTCGGTCAGCGAAGTTTTTCCGGCGCCACCGTGAGCTACAATGCCCACATTTTTGATCCTGTCACTTTTGTACTCTTTCAAATTGGGCCCCTCCTATTTTTGTCAAATTCAACGCATGAAAATTATTTTGAAAGAATTCTATCTCTGTCTGACATTTTCCTGCTGATTCTGACGATTTCAAAAAAGGAGAAAGTAAAAATCTTTAGGAAATTTCCACTTCAGCCCGCGCCAAAGTAAAGCACAGGTCTGACAACCGGTTCAGTACAACCAAAATGACATCATCAATGCTCTCCTGGCGGGACATGCGCCACACCTGCCGTTCTGCCCGGCGAGTTGTGGTGCGGGCCACATCCAGCGCGGCGGCGCCGGGAGTATCGCCCGGAATGATGAAATGATTCAGCGGCTTCATGCGTTGGGTATAAGAATCAATCAATTCCTCGAGCCGCGTCACATCCTTGACGGAAGTATAGGCGGGAGCCCCGTCGCTTGCCAAATCCGACATCACCCGCTGCATTAGCAGTTTCTGGAGTTCCAGGATCGTTTCCCGAACTTCCGGATTTTTCACCAGGGCGCGGGCCAAGCCGAGGGCGGAATTGATCTCGTCCACGTTGCCGTAAGCCTCAACCCGTGCGCTGTCCTTCTCGACGCGCTGCCCCGTGTACAATCCGGTGGTTCCTTTGTCGCCCGTCTTTGTGTAGATTTTCATGAAATCCCTCCTTGTCACTCTGCAAAAATTTCCGAAGCAGAAAAGAATACGTCGATTTCCCGCGCGGCGCTTTCCGGACCATCGGATCCATGAATCACATTATGCGCCATCGTCAGGGCATAATCGCCGCGTATCGTTCCCGGCGCCGCTTCCAAGGGATTGGTAACGCCCATCATCGTCCGCACGGCGCGAATGGCGTTTTCGCCCTCCACGACCATGGNNGCTTTCAAAAAAGGGTTTTCCCTGATGTTCGGCATAGTGGATTGCGGCCAATTCCCGTGACATCCGCAACATTTTCAACGCAACGAGGCGCAGGCCGCGCCGCTCGAACCGGGCTATAATTTCCCCGCTCAAGCTTTTGTAAACGCCATCCGGCTTAATTAACACAAGGGTTCTTTCCATACCTGCATACCCCCATCAGGATAATAACTCCCGAATTTTTTCCTCGTCCATTTGTTTGATCAATTCCACGATCAATTTCACGGCAGATTCATAATCTTGCCGATGGATGATGCCGTTATGGGAATGGATATAGCGGGTCGGCACCGACAATACGATGCTGGGAACCCCTTGCGCGTGCAGATGGATTCGTCCGCCGTCCGTTCCCCCACCTTCGGAAAATTCCAGCTGAAAAGGGATGCCGGCCGACTTGGCCGTTGCCAACACAAAATCCCGCAATTTGACATGGGGAATCAACGATGCGTCATAAATGCAGATGGCAACCCCATTCCCCAACTTGGCCACCGCCTGGTCTTCGGTCATTCCCGGCGTATCGCCGGCAATGCAGGTGTCTATGGCAATAGCTACCTGCGGTCCAATCACATCGGCACTGGTCTTCGCGCCACGACAGCCGACCTCCTCCTGAACCGTGCCGACACCGTATACAACATTGGGATGTTTGACCCGCACGAGTCGTTTCAACACATCCGCCACAATTGCGCAACCTACCCGGTCATCCCAAGCTTTGCCAATCAGCAAGTCCGGATTGGCCATAGGCGTAAACGGCGTGAACGGGACAACCGGAACCCCGGGAGTTACGCCCAAATTTTCTTCTGCGTCTTTTTTATCGGCAGCGCCGATATCAATATACATCTCTTTTTTCGCAACCATTTTTTTGCGGTCTTCCGGCGAGAGGACATGCGGCGGCTTGGAACCAATAATGCCGGGAATGTCTCCCTTAGGTGACATTACGATGACGCGTTGCCCCAACATCACCTGCTCCCACCAGCCACCCAAAGTGACAAATTTCAAAAATCCATCTTTGGTCACATTCTTGACCAGAAAGCCGATCTCATCCATATGCGCGGCCAGCATGACCGCCGGGCCCGGATTGTGCCCCAGTTTTTTGAAAATCACACTGCCAATTTTGTCCTGAAGAATTTCACAGGTTCCTGCCAGGCGCTCAATCATCAGTTCGCGAACTCGCCGTTCGAAGCCGGAAGGCCCTGGGACCTCAGAGATTTCTTTCAACCAGGAATTCAGTTCATTTGCCTTGTTATTCTTCATGATATTCTCCCTAACCAGCATTCAGCCGGCAACAACAGTATTTTTCAGTTCACCGATTCCGTCGATGACAACGGAAACAGTATCGCCAATATTGATCGGGCCCACGCCGGACGGCGTACCTGTCAAAATCACATCGCCCGGGTTCAGGGTCATCACTTGCGTGATAAATTCGACCAACTCCGGAATACGGAAAATTAGATTACCGGTATTGGAGGACTGACGGATCTGCCCGTTAACCAGACATTTTATTGCGGCCGCATGCGGATCAAGTTCCGTTTCAAGCCAAGGACCCAATGGCATGAACGTGTCGAATCCTTTTCCCCGGGTCCACTGTCCGTCAAGCATTTGAATATCGCGGGCCGTAACATCGTTCGCGCAAGTATACCCCAAAATGTATTCCGTCGCCTGTGCGGCTTTGACATGTTTGGCGGTTTTTCCGATTACTACCGCCAGCTCCCCCTCGTGGTGCACATTATGGGAAATGGCCGGATACCGGATTTCGCCGCCGGGATTATTCAACGCTGTCGACGGTTTGATAAATATCAACGGTTCCTTGGGCAGTTCATGCTTCATTTCGGCCGCATGATCCCGATAATTCACGCCCACACAGACCGCTTTAGAAGGCTGACACGGTGCCAGCAGCGTAACTTCGGCAAGTTTGTATTGGTTTCCAGTCAGGTCGGAGTGTGAAAAGAAATCCCCCGCCAGTTCCTGAATGATTTCGCCGGCTAGAACCCCATGCGCAATTTTCCCCTGGGCTTCGAATCGAACATATTTCATTCGTCCGGTCCCTCCCTACTAATTGATTAACAGATACGGCCCTCTGAGTTGAATCAGAGGGCCGTAAGACCTCACGCATAATCAGCGCATTGACTGCGCCAGTTCCTGCAGTTTCTGAATCCGCGCCTCGGTGGACGGATGCGTGCTGAACAAGCTCATCAGGGACGCGCCCGATCCCGAAAACGGATTAATGATAAACATATGGGATGTCGCCGGCGTTGCCTCCGGCATCACGCGGTTCTGCGCATAAAACTCTATCTTGCGCAAAGCGGAAGCCAGTTCCATCGGTTGGCCGGTCAGGCGTCCAGCGGATTCATCGGCCATATATTCGCGGGAACGCGAGATGGCGAATTGAATCAATGCCGCCGCCAAGGGCGCCAATATGATCATAAACAAATAGCCGACAATTCCCCCGGCATTATCGTCATCATCGTTGCGGCCAAAGCCGAACATTGCGGCCCATTGGGCCATATTCGCCAGCATGGTGATGGCGCCGGCAATGGAAGAAACCATCGTGCTGATCAACGTGTCCCGATGTTTGACATGGCTAAGTTCGTGCGCCATGACTCCTTCCAGTCCCGACGTGGTCAACCCGCGAAGCAGCGAAGTTGTTACCGCAACCGCGGCATGTTCCGGATCACGACCGGTCGCAAAGGCATTGGGGGTATCCGTATCAATGATATAAACCCGCGGCATCGGCAGGTTGTCTTTTCGGGCCAAATTTGCCACCAGTCGCACAAGTTCGGGGGCTGTCTGCGCATCCACTTCCCGGGCGCCGTACATACTGAGAACGATTTTGTCGCTGTACCAGTAGCTGAAAAAGTTCATCAGCATGGACACGATAAACATCACGGTCATCCCGCGCGTCCCGCCGAAGAAACTCCCGGCCGTAATCAGAAGGCCGGTCAAAGCCGCCATCAATACGGTCGTTTTTAGGGTATTCACTTTGTTTACACCTCCATGTTTTTTCCACAACTGAAACTCATTCATGAGTCTCAAAACATATTATACCATAAGTAAAGCCGCAGAAAAATCTGCGGCTACGTAAGATGCAAGATTGGCCATCCGATGAAACATTTTATTAATTGGCGGACTTTTGTGCCCGAATGATCCATACCTCAACGCGCCGGTTTTTTGAGCGTCCCTCTTCCGAAGTATTGGGGCGCAGCGGTCGATACTCGCCATAGCCGATTGCGCTAAAATTTTCCGGTTTAAGGGATGGTTCCTGCGATAACATGAATCGCATAAAATTGACAGCCCGCATTCCGCTCAATTCCCAGTTGGAGGGATACAGTGAAGTATTGATGGGAACATTGTCAGTATGTCCGGCCACAACAATTTGCTGCGGCAGCCCGGCCAACAATTTGGCAATATCCGCCGCCAGCTTTTGGGATTCCGGTCGAAGATAGGCTTCCCCGGAAGGAAACAGCGCCGAATCCTTGATTCGTAAACGCAAGCCGTCTTCGGTTGATCTCGCCTCCAATTCGCCAACCAATCCGTTTAGTTTGATATACCGCTCTACCGCTTCCTGCAGTTGCAAAAGTTGAACCGTTTCCCGCAAAGCCGCCTGAGTCAGAGGAACAGCCTTGTTGCTCGATGAAGTTGCGGGTGGAGAATTGGGGCGATTGGGCGGGATGTCACTGGGAGCAGCTGCGGGAACATTTTCGCTAGGTGCCAGTTGCGGCGCCAGATAATTAAAGGAAAACATTGAACTGCCGCCGCCCCCGCCGCCAAAAGCCATATGAAAGGATTGCCCCATTTGGCCCACTTTTTTTTCATCGGTCTTGCCCATGGCGAATAACACAATAAACAAAGCGAGCAGTAACGTCAGCAGATCCGAATAAGGAACCAACCAGGTTTCATCGGCATGTTCCTCATGATGTTCAGCATGCTTTCGACTCAAAAATCATCAACCGCCTTCCCCGGATTCTTTCGAGGATTTCCGATTCGCGGCCGGCAGGAAAACCATCAGCTTGGCCTCAATCGCTACCGGTGAATCCCCCGCCTGCAGGGATAAAATCCCCTCCACCATCATTCGTTTCAATTCTACTTCTTCCTTGGAAATCAGTTTCAACTTGTTAGAAAAAGGATGCCACATGACATAGCCGGTAAAAATACCAAAAATGGTAGCGACAAATGCGGCAGCAATCGCATGCCCTAAAGCGTCAATGTCATTCATATTGCCCAGCGCCGCGATCAAACCGATTACGGCTCCCAGCACGCCCAGTGTCGGCGCGTACATGCCCGCCTGGGAAAAAATCAGAGCGCCGGTCCGGTGGCGTTCTTCCATTAACGCAATATCCAGCTCCAAGACATCCCGTACAAAAGTTCCATCCATGCCATCGATGACCATGGTCAGGCCGCCTTTCAGAAACGGATCTTTAACGCCGGACAAACTGTTTTCCAGGGCCAGTAGTCCTTCCCGGCGCGCGGTTTGGGCGAATCCCACCATGATACCGACCAGTTCTTCCGGATGCATTAACTCCGGCTTTTTTAACAACAGCTTGAAATAAACGGGCATCTTTTTGATAAACTCCATGGGAAACGCATTTAGCAAGGCGCCGAAGGTTCCCACAAAAATAATCAAAAATGCCGCCGGATTAATCAGCGCTTCGATAGGAGCCCCTTTCAGCACCATCCCCACTGCAACAGCCAAAATTCCTACAATCATTCCGGCAACGGTTGAAATCTCCAAGTTAAATCCCCCCATACCGNNCGCGATTCCAATTACTCAATCATATTATCGAAAAAAGCAACAAAAAGCTGAACCCTTTTGGGCACCTCGTGGCAAAAATACTACCGCACCAAACTTTCCTTTTGAGGACTAACAAGTATGATCGAAACGCTTCTTCAAGCAGATCAGCACCGATTCAATGGTCTGTGGCAGAAGACAATAAGTCAGCCACCTCCTGATAGCGAACCAAAATTTTCACAATTCCCTCGCTATAGGGAGCGATTTCATAAGGTTGAAAATACAGCACCAAGCCCTCATCTGTCAAATAAAATCCCGAATCGGCCTTGACGCCATGAAAATCCCAAAGGGGAAGACCGCGACTTGCCCCCCCGCGCCGGACAATTCCATCCAGACGTTCCTGATAATTGGCCCCGACAACGAACAAGTCGGAAAGCTTGCATAATCGTCCGGACGGCAGTTGAATGGTAGCCGCCGAAATGAAGCTCATTCCATGGGCGCCGCCGGTGTATTGATAAATAGTCTGTCCCAGACTAACAAACCGCGAATCATTGCGGAACACTTCATAATCTGCATGAAACGTCAAGGCTTCTTTCATATGTTCAGGTAACCGCGGGTCGGCGCGGGTTTCCAGCGCCTCTTGTTCGAAATGTCGATAGACGGTCAACACACGGTTACGGAAAAGCTCATTGAGTTCGATCAAACTTTGGGGCGGCAACCCATTTTGCAACTGCGGAAGAGTCGCCTGCACCCACACACCTTGTGTGATGCGCATTGGTGCCACAGCCATCGCGGCTTCAACGGTGGAAAAGAAAAAGAATATCGACAGACAAGCGAGCCCCAAAATCGCAGAGGCCGGCTCTGTCCGCAAATGAAAGATGCGCAAAAAAATTCCCTCCCGATCCGCGACTGACGCAACACACATTTTTGACTAAAATATAGATTCGCCTGCCGGAGATGATTTTCCTGTGTTTTAACTCAATTGATAAAAAAAGACCGCCCTCGCACGCGAGAGCAGCCGTGAAAACCAACCAGTCTGGCAAGACAGACATCAAATAATAGCGAAGGACAACAATATGGCTTCAGCGATGAAAAATGCCGTGGCAACCTTTGCCGTTCTTTTTTCCCGTTCCGCCAAAATAATTTGATACATCGCTCCGACCTCCCATATTTGTCTTACCGATCTTTGTTTAAATATTATCACATTATTTTCTGTCTGACAAGTATTTTATTCCGAATTTGCAGATATTTCTTTACTCGTTATTTTGCGAATAATAAAGAGAGCGGAAATTCTCCGCTCTCCCCAGCTGTCCGTTTCAGATTCAGTTCATTATCCCAACAACAGCCTCCCGCCATGAAATACCAAGCTGCCCAAAACAACCGCCGAGGCAACGCTGCCCAGCGCCCCATACATCACAATGCGCCAATCCTTCGTCTCCTGATACATCGTAACCAGGGTCGTAACACAGGGAGTATAAATCATGTAGACCAACAGGAAGGTAAACGCGGTAAGCGGCGATATGCTGTGCGTCAAAATTTCCGCCAGATTCCCGGAATCCTGGGCGGCATGATAGATGATCCCCAAACTGGACAACACGCTCTCTTTGGCAGCAACGCCAAATATCAAGGCAACAATCAACTGCCAGTTCAACCCCATGAGATTACCGACCGGTTCCAAAATTTTCCCGATCTTCACAATATATGTCTGTTCAAAAGGACCCGCCGGAAAATTTGACAAGCACCACATCACCACGGAAGCAGCAATGATGACATTACGGATGCGGTGCACGAAATTCAGCGTCAGCCAAACCGCGGACGTTGTCATCCCCTGCAAAGTCGGCGTTTGATAGGGCGGCAGCTCCATCATGAACGAACTTTCTCCATCCCGAGGAATAAACAAGCTGACAATATAAGCGACAAAAACCATCAAAAACAAACTGATGCCAAGCAAAGACAACATAACTACCGTAGCCGCAGTCGATGCAAAGAACGCCGAAACCAAAAAAACCATGACGCCCAGACGCGCCGGGCACGGAGCGTATGAGCTGACCAAAATGGCAACCGTACGGTCATAGCGACTGGAGAGGATGCGTGAAGCAAGAATGCCATTGACATTACAACTGCAACCGAGCACCAGCGGCAAAAAAGTCTTGCCGTTCATTCCCATCGCACTCATAATCTTGTCCGCCAAAAATACAATCCGGACCATATAGCCGCTATCCTGAATCAGCGAATAGAACAGAAAAAACATCGCCATCTGCGGCAAAAATCCCATTGCCGCCCCCACGCCTTTCAAGATCCCGCCAACCATAAGATCCGACAACAATTCCGGAACATTCCAGACTGCAAACCACTCCGTCAAGAACGGCCCCAACAGCTCGAAAGCATTGGCAATCCATTCCGACAGCGGGCGACTGATGGCAAAGGTTAAATAGAACATGATTCCAAAAACCAACAACATCAAAGGTCCGCCCCATACCGGATGCAATGCCCAACGGTCAATCCGGTCCGACAAAGTATCGCCGGTTGGACGTTTGGCGGTAATTCTTGCCGCAATATCTTCCGCAACATTATAACGGGTGCTGATAATGTCGCTCTGCAATGTATCGCTTTCCGCCTCGAGCCGTTTCAGTAGTAGCCAGCGCACACTGCCCAAAGAGTCATCATGCACGGTACCCTTGCACTGCGCCAACGCACGCTCCACTTTCTCTCCGTACCGGATTGCATAGTTTCGCCGGGGCGCCAGGTGGCTGGCAACCTCCACGATCGTGGAAAACAGCTCCACAGTGTCCAGACTGCCCTGTTTTTTTTCTGGAACAACCGGCACCTGCAGTTCCGCCTCCAAGCGATCGTGATATACAATGAGATCTTGTTCGAGCGCAGCATCCAGTTTATTTAAAATCACCATAACGTGATGATACCGTTCCAAGGTCTCCAACAGCAGATAAATGCCACGTTCCAGATTCATGGCATCCAAGACAACCATCACAACTTCGGGGGGATCTTCACGCAAAAAGTCATTCACCAGAATTTCTTCTGAAGAATGACTGCCATAGCCATATATTCCCGGAAGATCCGTAAAATGAAATTCCTTGTTGTCATAATGGACTGCCATCGTGCAGACTTCGGTAGTCTTGCCGCACCAGTTGCCAATGATCTGACTGGCGCCGGTGATCGAATTAAACAAAGCGCTTTTCCCCACATTGGGATTGCCGATAATCGCGACTTTTATCGGCCGAACAGCTTTTTCGCTCACTCTGCCGACGCCACCCTTATATTTCGGCATTCATCACGGCGCAGCAGCATTTTTGTCCCCCGCACTTTAACTTCCACCGGATCCGCCAATGGCGCCCGGCGAATAATTCGCACTCTGGTACCGGGCGTAAAGCCCATTTGCAGCATTCTGGTTTTTTGTGCCTGTGATCCGGATACACCCGTAATCGTCATTTCTTGTTGCGCAGCGGCGATATCTAGTGTAAGTTCTTTTTCCGCCATTTCGCTCGCCTCCATCAACTGAAAAATATTATCATATATTCACATCCTTATTATACATCGTTTTTCAAAAAAAGAAAGAGTGGAGTTAGATCCAGCGCCAAACATCCGCCCGACTTTGCGCAATTTCAAAAATACAGTCCCAATTGGCATTATTCGAAAAATCTTGCAAGTATCGTCGCAAGCTCTCCAAGACCGGTTGCTCCGTAGCAAAATGTCCGGCATCCACAAGGTTTAACCCCATTGATAATGCTTCTTGAGCATCGTGATAACGAATATCACCAGTCACTAATACTTGCGCCCCTTGTTGCACGGCGTCCTTAGCCACTTCCATGCCGGCGCCGCCGCATACCGCTACCCGACGGACAATGGACTTCGGGTCGCCGACCACTCGCAGCCCATCAACCGACAAGGCAGTCCGAATAATTTGGGCAAAATCCGACAAAGTTACCGGGTTTGCAAGGTCGCCAATTCGCCCCAATCCGTCGGTAGACCAGTCGTTGTTTAGTGGATATATGTCATAAGCCGGCTCTTCATAAGGATGAGCGGCAACAATTGCCGCGACAATCTGCCGAGCCAGTCGCGCCGGCGCAATCGATTCAACTCTTGTCTCTCCCACTCGCGATAGTTGATTTTTCCGGCCAATAAAGGGTTTTGCATCTCCAGTCGGGAAAAACGTGCCGACACCTGTCGTCCGGAAGCTGCACTCACTGTATTTGCCGATGCAGCCGGCGCCCGCGTCGGACATTGCCCGCCACACCGTTTCCTCGTATTCCGCAGGTACATAGGTTGAGATTTTTACCAACGCTTCCCGTCGTCGGCGCAGTATTGCCGCATTACGCAGGGATAATTTCTCCGCCAACGCGTCATTGACCCCTCCCAACGCAACATCCAGATTGGTATGGGCTGCATAAACCGAAATATTTCGTTGCAATAGCTTCGCCAACAGTTCCCCTTCCGGAGTGTCCAAACGGATGCTTTTCAGGGAATGAAAAGGAAACGGATGATGGCTGATAATCAGTCCTGCGCTCGTCCGCCAGGCCTCATCGACCACTGCGGTCGTCACATCGAGACTTAACAGGACCTTTTCGACCTCCTGGGCCGGGCTGCCGATCAGCAGGCCGACGTTATCCCACGATTCCGCCCAGTCTCTGGGCGCCATTTTTTCGAGGGCACCGGCAATCATTCCACAATTTGCAGGCATTTTAGCTTCGCCTCCAATTCAGCAATTTTGAACATAATTTTTTGCCGTTCCCGGTCTACCTTTTCGGAGCGAGATTTTCCCATTGCCGTTGCCCGGTACAAGTACTGCTGCCGCAATCGGATCAGGTGTTCCGCCAAAAGCGGATGTCGGTTCCGCCAGAGCCGGGGACCTATCTCCAGCAGCAACGCATCCACCGTTTCTGCCGATCCCGGTTCCGCCACAATGATTTCATAAAGGCGATCATCTTCCTGTACCAAGTCTTCCGCCACAATGATCCAGCCATTGGTCAGGAGCCATTCTCGCAAAACCGCGGCGCCGGTCATCGGTTGACAAACAATGCGTCGCAGTGTCTTCACGACTTCGGGTGAAGACTGCAATATCTGCCGAATTGTTGAACCACCCATGCCGGCAATGACTGCGACCTCCACTTCTCCCGGTGACACAACCCGCAACCCGTCTCCCAGGCGGACCGCCACCTTATGTCCCAGCGCGGCTTCCCGCACAGTTCTCTTGGCGGCTTCCANNGGTCCTGTCTGAACATCGCCCGCCACAGCCACAGCAATCCTTTCATTTCGTATCAGCCATACCGGCAATAGGGCGTGGTCCGTTCCAATATCGGCCATGCTTTGATACGGACCAATCTGGTTGGCGATCGCCTTAAGTCGTGCCCCAAGTTCCACAACTTCGTCCTCCCCGTATACCTACGATTCATTTCTCCGTCCGCAACGAAACCCCCTGCGACAAAAAAAGAAAAGTCCGGGAATTTCTCCCGAACTTTTATTTTTTGGTGACCCGTGGGGGAATCG
>DCTI01000199.1 GCA_002329525.1 Negativicutes bacterium UBA1444 | reverse complement strand
CCGTTGCCTCGGGATGCCGCCGCCATGCCGGACTTCACGGCGGTAAACAAGATCTTTGCCTGCATCGCCGACCGGGTCGCCCACAAACAGGTGGTGTCGGCGCGCACCGTCCGCAGCGGCGGGATTGCCGCCGCCGTCAGCACGATGGCCTTCGGCAACCGCGTCGGTTTTGCGTTTGCGTCGGGAATCTCAAGGCAGCAACTGTTCCGGCCGGAACACGGTTCCCTGGTGCTGGAACTGGCAAGCGGAGTCCGGGCCGCCGAAGCGTTCGCCGGCATCGAATATCTGGTGCTGGGACNNGATAGCCGTGCCGGAAGCGGACATTTCTCTGACGGCGGCCCAACAGGCATGGGAAAAACCACTCGAAAAAGTGTTTTCCACCAAGGCGGACCAAGGCGATGCCGCGGCGGTATTTCAGTCGTTTGCAGGACCGGCGGCCCGTATGAAGTCCCAGACTTCAGCGCCGCGTCCCCGCGTGTTTATTCCGGTATTTCCCGGTACCAACTGCGAGTATGATTCGGCGCTGGCCTTTGAAAAAGCGGGTGGCAGCGTCGAGACGCTCATCGTCCGGAATCTGTCGGCCCAGGCTGTCGAGGAATCGGTCCGGGCTATTGTCCGGGCGGTCGATCAGGCGCAGATATTGATGTTCCCGGGCGGCTTCAGCGCCGGGGACGAACCGGAGGGATCGGGCAAGTTCATTGCGTCGTTGTTCCACAATCCGGCGCTGACGGACGCGGTTACCCGGCTGCTGCAGGAGCGAGACGGACTGATCCTGGGAATCTGCAACGGCTTCCAGGCCCTGATCAAACTGGGATTGTTGCCGTATGGGGAGATCCGGCCACTGACCGCCGACAGCCCGACTTTGACATTCAACCGGATTGGCCGGCACATGTCCCGGATGGTGCAAACCAGAGTCGTTTCCAATCTGTCGCCCTGGCTGAGCCAGGTCCGGACAGGCGACGTGCATACCATCGCCATATCCCACGGCGAAGGCCGGCTGGTGGCTGGCCCGGCCCACCGTCAACGCCTGGCGGCGGCCGGACAGATCGCGACCCAGTATGTGGACGCAGCCGGCAATCCCTCCATGGATATCACTGTGAATCCCAACGGTTCCGATTGGGCGATCGAAGGATTGACCAGCCCGGACGGCCGCATTTTCGGGAAAATGGGCCACTCGGAACGGATCGGCCGTTTTGTGGCGGTCAATGTGCCCGGCGCGAAGGACCAACGGATATTTGAGGCCGGGGTGGCGTATTTCCGCTGAGCGTAAGGAATGATATTTAACCACCGGTATTGTTTAACTGTCTTTGGAAAAGGCTGCGGCTTGAGCTGCAGCCTTTTCCTTTTGAACAGGGTCTGGAGACGGCTAACGGATTACCCCACGGAAAACAATCAGATATTTCTGTATTGACAAAACAATCAAAACTGCGATAATAATAACCGTGAAACGTTTACATCAGAAAGATGTTTCTTCTTTTTTGAACAATATGTAAACGTTTACATTGGTTGAAATGAGGGCAAATCATGCGGCAACGCGATAAGCGGCTTGCGCCAGCGGTGACAATCAAAGACGTGGCCAAGTTGGCCGGCACTTCCATTGCCACGGTTTCCTATGTGTTCAGTGAGCGTGAGCGCCCCTTGCGGCCTGAACTGCGGGAAAAAGTCCTGCAGGCCGCGGCGGAGCTTGGGTATGTCAAAAATGCCGCCGCCAGCAGCCTGAAGGGAAAGCGGCGGGGTATTTTGGCGGTGCTGGTGGCGCAGTTCGCCAATACTTTCTTCACACGCATGTGTGTGGATATCGAATCCATTGCCCGGGAGCAAGGGTACGTGGTCACTTTGTGCAACAGTGACGAAGATCCTGCACAGGAACGGCTTATTCTGGAACGCCTCATCGCGCAGCGCATAGATGGCTGCATCCTCTGTCCGGCGTTGGCTAGGGAGGAAAATGCAACTTTGCTGCGGCAATATCAAATCCCTTACGTGATTTTGGAACGGGCCTTCCCCGCGTCGTTCAGCGAACACAATTTTGTCGGACATGACAATTTTCAGTCCGGTTATTTGGCAACGCGCCATCTGCTGGAGGCCGGACATAGAAAGATCGCTTTTTCCGGTTGGGATTCTCCCATACCGAACGTTCGCGAACGTGTCAATGGATATCGGGCCGCGATGCGGGAATATCGACTCACAGCCGATACCGAACGGGTTCTTTTGGGCCCACTTACGGAAGTTGCCGGCCGCGATATGGGAGCGCGTCTCCTTGCCGAGGGGGTCAGCGCCGCTGTGTTGGGTCAGCAGGATACAGCCAAGGGGACCTTGTTGCATTTTCAGGATCATAATGTCCGATGGCCGCAAGATATCTCCGTTGTGATGATCGGTACGCCGGAATGGGCCGATTTTTTGCGCCCGCGCATTACCTGCATTCAACGCCCGGAAAAGCAAATGGGCAGGGAAGCGGCTTCGCTTTTGTTCGAGGTTATGCATGTGCCAAGCCGACCGCCGGTTCAACGAATTTTTCCTTGTGTTGTCATCGAACGGGAGTCCGTAAAAAGATGGGAGGAATGATAATTTTTTAATCGTTTTTAGCCGCAAAAAATAGCAGGAGGGGTCACAAATGAGTAAAAAAATGATTTGGGTTCTTGCCGCAGTTGTCATCATTGGTATTGCGTTCCTTTGGCCGCAGTTGAATCAGAAAAAAGAAGACACCAAAAAATGGCCGACACAGGACATTTCCATCGTGGTTCCCTACCCGCCGGGAGGCGGAACTGATCTGACCACCCGGGCCCTGGCCGACGAAATGGCCAAAGCCCTGAAAGCAAATGTATCGGTCGTGAACATGCCGGGCGCCAGTGGGTCGGTCGGAACCATCGCGGTTTGGAATAAACCGCATGACGGGTATACGATTTCGGCAAACGGGCTTCTGGCCTTTGCGTCCTATCCGGTAATGGGCTATACCGACAAAACCTACAAGGATTGGCACATCTGGATTGCCACCTTTTCCCCAAACGCCATTGTGGTCAAAGGGGAAGGCGGCAAGTACAAAAATATGGGAGACCTGCTGGCGGATCTCAAGGCGCGCCCTGGGCAGGTAACGTTCGGTACTGCCGGCGTCGGCACCGGTGGATACATGGGGGCGGAAGTGCTGAAAGCCGGCACAAAGCTGGCGTATAAGCATGTTCCTTATCAAGGTGGCGCTCCCGCCATCGTAGCCGGGCTGTCCGGCGAAGTGGACGTCGTGCCGCAATTGCTCATGGAAATGGTCGATCATATTCGCGCCGGCAAAATGACCGCGCTATCCGTACTGATGGATCAGCCGTTTAAACTTTCCGGCGCTGCGGATATTCCGGGTGTTGCCACCTCGGTTCCGGACATTAAACCATATCTGCCGATGGGTGAATCTTTTGGCATCATGGTCCCCAAAGATACGCCGCCGCATGTCGTAAAGGCCATTGATGACGCCTTCAAAGTAGCCGTCAAGAGTGATGTGGTCAAAAAGTTCGCCGATCAGAAAGGCTCCGTTGTGCTGGCGTTGAGCGGCGACGCCGCGCAGGCGCACGTTGCCAAGCTGTCTTCCATCGTTTCCTGGACATTGTTTGACGGCGGTACCGCAAAAGTTTCACCGGAAAAATTCGGGATTCCGCGCCTGAAATAGTAAACACGACGATATATAGACCCTGTCGATGTAACCAGAGCAGGGCGCTGGCTTCCGTTTACGCCTGTTTCATAAAGCCAGCGTCCTGATATTCAATTGGAGGACTGGACATTGAATAAAAATCTGCATTTTGATTTTCTGACCAGCATTGTGCTGATGGTGTTATCGATATTGATCATCGCGGACAGTTACCGAATGGCGGCAGAGGTGGGGGGGCCTCTGTATGCTTCGCCCGGAATGATGCCGATGGTATTGGCGATTTTGTTGCTCTTTACCGGCATATTGCTTCTACAGCGGACTGTCCGGCAACAAAGCATGGGGAACAGTCTGCGGGATTTCATGGATTGGGCAACGATTTTTGTGAAATCGAAGTCCGCGCAGGAAATGTTGACCGGCGGGCTGGTTTTGGCGCTGTACACCTTTATTTTGGCGCCCAGACTTCCCTTTTGGATTTCCACATCGATTTTTATGGTGTTTATCATGGGGATACTCAACGCCACCTCTATTGTGAAAAACGTAATCATTGCGGCAGCCGTTGTTGGGAGCATCCAAGTTGTGTTTCAGATGATCTTCCGCGTTCCATTGCCGTAGAGAGGGGTAAGATATTTTGGACTGGCAAACTGTCGCAACCGTATTCTCGTTTGTCGTTCAACCGATGAGCCTGTTTGTCATGGCTGTGTCCGTATTTTTTGGACTCGTCGTAGGAATGTTGCCCGGACTGACCGCCACGATGGCGGTAGCTCTGTTGACGGGGTTGACCTATCGCCTGGCGCCTGAACTGGCCATCCTATCCTTAGTTGCTGTTTATATCGGGTCTATCTCCGGCGGCTGTCAATCGGCCATTCTGATCAATATTCCCGGGACACCGGCGTCCGCGGCAACCGCAGTGGATGGTTTTCCCATTGGCCAACGGGGAGAAGGCGGCTTGGGCATCTTTTTGGCTACGACATCCTCCTTTTTTGGCACATTGACCGGTACCTTATGCGTCTTGCTGCTGACGCCCCCGTTATCCCTGCTGGCGTTGAAGTTTGGCGCCTACGAGTTTTTTCTGTTGGCGTTGTTTGGCGTCATGATTTGCGGACAGCTGACCGCCGGCACTGATCCCCTGAAAGGATGGATTTCCGGGATATTGGGGTTAATCGTCGCGCAAGTTGGGCTGGACGGAATGAATTCATATCCTCGCTTTTCCTTCGGCATGGTTGACCTGATGGCCGGGGTGCCGCTCATTCCGGTGATGATCGGGCTATTCGGCTTTCCGGAAATTATCTATGGGCTGGTCTCCAGCACGGCCCGGACAACAATCAAGTCATCCGCGCTCGAGTTCAAAAAAGGCTTCGGGATTTTATTAAACAATAAACTGAATATGATCCGGTCCTCCATTATCGGCGTTATTGTAGGAATCATTCCCGGCGTTGGCGAAGATGTCGCCGGTTGGTTGTCGTACTGGGCCGAAAAAAACAGCAGCAAAACACCGGAACGGTTCGGAAAAGGCGCCTATGAGGGTGTGGTGGCGGCAGAGACCGGAAACAATGCCTGCATTGGCGGGGCAATCATTCCGGTGCTCTCCCTGGCGGTGCCAGGCAGTGCTCCTGCCGCGGTTTTGCTGGCTGCGCTATGGCTTCACGGCCTGCGTCCGGGGCCGCTGTTGATGAGCGAAACTCCCGGGTTCGTATATACGATGAGCATTTACATGACAGTCAGTGCATTTACCATGGTCATTTTGGCGCTGATCCTGTCGAAGGCGACGGTCCGTATATTGGCAGTCAAAAGCACGATTCTGATGCCCATCGTCTATGTCCTTTGCACGGTAGGTTCCTTTGTTATTGATAATAATATTTTTGATATCTACCTGATGTTTTTCTTTGGGCTAATTTGATTGCTGCTGCGGGAAATGTCGTATCCGGCGGCGCCGTTCCTGCTTGGCATCATTTTGGGGCCGATGGCGGATAACAATTTGCGGCGGGCATTGATTTTGTCCAACGGTGACCCCAGTCCGTTCTTTATGCGCCCGCTCAGCCTGATCTTTGTCGCTGCAATATTGTTGTTGGCGCTTTCCCAGCTGAATGCATTCGGACGGCTGAGGCGGATGTTGATACATGACGAATTTAAAGAATAGCGGCTACGGGAGTGAAAAAAGATGAAAACAATTCGCGTGGGGTTGATTGGTAGCGGGTTTGTGGCGGAATTGCACATGCATGCCTATCGACGGGTGTATGGAGTGAATGCCGAAGTAAAGGCGGTTGCATCCCGGGGCGATCATGTTCTGGATTTTGCCGGACGGCACCGAATTTCCCAAGTGTATCGCGACTACCGGGAACTTTTGCAAGATAGGGATATCGACGTGGTTGACATTTGTACACCGGCGGTGCTGCACGCGCCGATGATCGTGGAAGCGATGGAAGCCGGCAAACATGTCATCTGCGAAAAGCCTTTCACCGGCTATTTCGGACGATCGGACGACCCGGCGCCAATCGGCCGGCGTTTGTCCAAGGAGCTGATGTACGAGCGGGTCATGACGGAGATGGCGGCGACCAGGGATCGCATGGCCGCCAGTGGTCGTTTGTTCATGTATGCGGAAAACTGGGTATATGCGCCAGCAGTGGCCAAAAGTGCGGAAATTTTGCAAAAAACCCAAGATAAAGTCCTGTTCATGAAGGCCGAGGAAAGTCACAGCGGTTCCCATGCCGATCATGCCGCCCGTTGGGATATGACCGGCGGCGGCGCTTTGATCCGGCAAGGTTGTCATCCATTGTCGGCCGTTTTGTATCTGAAGCAGGTGGAAGCACGGGCGCGTGGGGAAAAGATCGAAATCGCCGAAATCACCGCCGATATTGGTAATATTGGCGACAGTCTGAGCCCGGAAGACCATCGGTATATTCTGTCTCATCCGGTCGATGTCGAAGACTGGGCAATGCTAAACCTGACATTTACCGACGGAACGAAGAGCACCGTTTTTGCCGGCGATGTGATTTTGGGCGGGGTCCGGAATCTGGTGGAAACCTACACGAGCGGCGGGATCCTGCAGGCCAATATGTGCCCAAGCACGGGCATGGTCTCGTATCTGACCGATGAAAACAAACTGAAGGATGTCTATATTACCGAGAAGGTCGACCGTAAGACCGGCTGGCAGTTCGTTTGTCTGGAAGAGGAATGGACCCGCGGCTATATTCAGGAGATACAAGATTTCATGGAATGCGTGGCATTGGAGCGGCAGCCCCTGTCTGACGTTGATTTGGCGTATGACACCATCCGGGCGATTTATGCCGGGTACTGGTCGGCGGAGGCGGGACGGCGGATTTGCTTGTAGTACTGGTTCGCTTGCCGAACGAGTAATCGGTTGCTTGCATAACCCGGAGCAGGATGAGAAAAGGGACGACACCCGCTGCAATGGCGGAGCGCCGTCCCTTTTGCACATTTATCGTTTTGCGTTACACTTCGAGGCCGATCCGCTTCATCCATGCCAGAATCTTGTCGTCCTGACCGGGCGGCAGAACAAACGGGGCTGCCACGGTGGGGCCGCAAATTCCCAGTTTGTTCAGACCAAATTTCACGACGGCGGCGTTTGGACCGAAACTACCCATCATCGGAATCAGCGACGTTTTCTTCTGGAAGGCGACGGCAGCTTCCCTGTCGCCCCGCTGGAACGCATTGTACACGTCGGCGCATTGGCGGGGGAACAGGCTGCAGCCGGCATAGATCCCGCCTTTGGCGCCCAGTTCGTACGCGGACAGGCCCAGGGCCGGATTGCCGGACATCACCGCGAAATCTTCGCCGGCCGTGACGTCGATGAATCTTTGCATCCCGAAAAAGTCACCGGAACTGTCCTTGATCCCGATAATATTCGGGTGCTGGGCGAGCTTGGCGACCGTATCGGCGGTGAAGGTGGTTTTGGTCATTTGCGGGAAATTGTACATTACCACCGGCAGGCCGGATGCGTCCGCCACCATCTGGTAATGCCGGATCACGGCGTTCTGGTCCATGTTGAAGTAAAAGGGAACAGCCACGAGAACGGCCGCGGCGCTGGTGCCCGCGGCAACCTTCACCTGTTCGATGGTACGTTGGGTCCCGGGCTCGCCGCAACCGACCAGAACCGGCAATCGCCCGTTCACTTCCTCTAGGGTTGTTTCCAGCACCGCCTGCCGCATCGACGCGGTCATGGCCGGGAATTCTCCGGTACTGCCCAAGGCCACGATGCCGTGGACACCGCCGTCCATCAAATAGTGGACCAGCTTGCGCAAGGCCGGGATATCAATTTTTTCTTCGGGGGTCAGGGGAGTCGCCATGGCCGGGAAAACGCCTTTCAATTGCATGCGGATACCTCCTCGTTTTCATTTATGATAGGGAGCTTTTTTAAGACTGCCAGTCGGTGGCGACATCTTGCCATTCTTTGGGCTTTTTTCCCTGAAATCGGTCTTTAAACTTTTGTGACTCCAGCCATTGCAAACGCTGGATCGTTCCTCGGGTCATCGCCGGCTCCACGCCGATTTCAGTCAGCATCGCCAAAACATCGTTCATTTCGTGGACCTGGCGGGTGGCATGGACCGCACTGGCTGTGACCAGCCAATCCAAAGTGTCCTTGAAAGGTGCGGCGGTCAGGGTGTCTGCCACGGAATGCAGCACTTCGTCAGAGACGCCCAGCTTCACGGCTGCCTCCAGCGTTTCCGCCGCCAGCGCGGCCAGCCCCTTCATGGCGATGCTCCGCACCAGTTTGATGGCGATCGCGTCACCCGGCGTGTCACTGACTCTCGTCAGCACCATGCCGAAAGGAGTCAACAGCCGGATCAACTCGTCGCTGCCAGAACCGCTCAACAAAGTGGGCACTTTATGGTGCTGCATACTGAGCCCGCCCATCATGGCGCCGTCGACAAACCGGGCCCCGGCCTGTTCAACCAGCTGGGCCGCCTTCTTTTTGCCGACGGCCGTCGAAGTCGATACATCTGCGTAAATTTGCCCAGGCGCCAACACCGGGGCTGCGGTCTGGGCGGCCGACACCGCCTGGCTCCCCGGCACGGCGGTGATGATGACATCGACCTGCCGAATCACAGCCGCCGGCGATTGCAGCAAAGTCACTCCGGCTTCCTCGGCCCGACTGCGTACCAACCCGCCGAACCGTTCCACGTCCAGCAGGGGATCGAAGGCAAAAATGTCCGTCAGCCCCGACTGGCGCAACCCTCTTCCCAATTCAAACCCGACCTCGCCAAACCCGATAAAGCCCAGCTTCATGACACTGCCCTCCTTGATGGCGTGTTGACAAAGTTGTTTGATTTGATGTAATTTTAATACACAATTACTCATGAAGTAAAACGAAATGTTTCGATGATACTGATTCCGAAAAATCATAAGCGAGGCACTGATGGACCATTACAGCATTCAAACTTTTTTGACGGTCGCCCGAACCAGAAATGTCAGCCAGGCGGCGGAACAACTGAATCTGTCGCAGTCGGCGGTGAGCAAACGACTGAAAATGCTGGAACAGGAATTGGGGATTCTTTTGTTCGAGCGGGTCAGGGGAAACAAAAGTTTTTCGTTGACGCCATCCGGCGAATCGTTCGTCGAGATCGCGGAACGTTGGCTGGCAGTCTGGCGCGAAACCCAGTCCCTCCAATACCGGAGCCCTCACCTGTTTTTGTCGATCGGCTCGCTGGACAGTCTGAACTACGCCTTTTTGCCGCGGCTCTATCAATCGCTGGCCCGTCATGAACCCCAACTGAACCTGAAAGTGGTGACTTCCCATTCCCGCGAACTTTATGATCTCGTGGACCGGCGGGAAGTCGATGTCGCCTTTACCCTGCTGCGGCGCGAACAACCGAGCGTGACGGTCGAACAATGTTTTGCGGAGGAAGTAGTGGGGCTGCGGCTGGCGCATCCTGATGTTCCGGCCGGAAAAAGCGTTCATCCCCGGGAGCTGGCGCCCGAGGATGAACTGTATGTGGACTGGGGCTCTTCTGTTCAAATGTGGCACGACCAGTGGTGGGATCCCGGTTGTCCGGAACGAATTTTTCTGGATACGGCGCAGTTGATCTTCTCCTTCTTTTTTCATCCCCGGCAATGGGCGATTGTGCCCCTGTCTGTAGCGCGCCGGGCTGAATTGACCGGCCGGTACCGGATTTTCCGGTTTGCGGTGGGGCAGCCGGATCGGATCTGCTATAAAATAACCCATAAATACCCGAAAACCGGCACTGTGGAAAGCCTGCGGATCGTCGATCGATATCTGCGGGAATTATTGCAGGAACCGTCGTAAGCTCTGTGAGCCAGGACTCCCCGCCAGGGTCGGGGAGTTTTTTTTATGCCATCAGGGTGGCCGCAGGCGGCGCGATTGTTGACAAAACTGTGATATTCTTGTCACGCTGCTGCGATAATCAACGTGTATTCTATAGACAACGGGGCGATCGCGGGCACTGCCCCGGCACAATCGAAACGGAGACGGCCAGTAAGATAAAGGAGTGGTGATCATGTTAAAGGGAATAAAACGAGCCCTGGCCTGTGGTTTGACCGTGATGATGCTGGGCGGAATCGGTGTGTCCACCGTACAGGCGGCGCCACCCGGCCCCCATGATAACCGGCAGCAACAGCATCAAGATCGGCGCCAGGAGGAGAAACAGCGGGATTCCCGGCAACGGGACGAGTGGCGGCAGAAAGACCGGGAACGGCTGGAACGGCAGCGCCATGAAGAACCCCGACGGTTCTGGACTCCCCATGAGCGGCGCGAATGGGAAAGGCGGCAACGGGACGAATGGCAGCGGGAAGAGAATCGTCGCCACGAGTGGGAAATGCGTCGTCGGGCCTGGGAAAGCGATCGGGATTGGCATGAGCGCCAACGTTTGGAAAACGAGCGCCATGAGCACCGGATGCGGGAAATTGAGACGGAAATTGCGGGCGCAGTGATCCGGATCTTTGTGAGATAGATACGACTTTTCAAAAATCCGCACTCTTGCAGGATCTGCAATGGGTGCGGATTTTCCTGTCCGGCACGCAGGAATTTTTTATAAGCAGCGTGAATTATTTATTCAAAGAAAGAAAAACTGATGGGAGGGAGAACCATGTTTTGCAACCAATGTGGACATCCCCTCGACTCAGGGAGTAGTTTTTGCAGCCAATGCGGAGCCAGAATACCGGGAAACACCGGCAAAGAGGATGTGCTGCAGGCGGTGGCCGCCGCACTCGTTCCCTATCCCCAGCTGGTTCTGACCTGGGGACAAAACACGGATCTGGAAATCGCCAATGTCCTGGCTGATGCCGACTGGCAAGTAGGTAGGAAAAAAATCGAGTATTCGGCGCGCCTGCTGGTCCGACCGGAAGAGCGAAACGTAATTTTCTGGGAAATGATCAAGGAGACGGGAATGGGTATGGGAGCACTGTTCAGTTTCAAAAAGGAGACTTACCGAAGCGACGGCCACACCCGCTCGGGAACAGTCAGCGAGATCGGATACGGGATGAATGGCAAAGTCATCGACTACGACTGGGACTATGGCCAGGTGCGCAACCTGGTCGAGAACGCTGTCCGCAGCCGGGGCTGGCAGTTTAAAACCGCCTTGTTGAAGGGAAAGGCATCCTACTAAAAGAAGTAAGAATGATTGACTGACACTTTGCCGCAGTCGACCAGTATATGGTACAATAATCGGGAACAGTGTCCGGTTTGACGGGCCTGAATCAATTTATCGATGCAGTAAGGAAGCATATGGCGCAGGAAATTCTTCGGGTAACGCAAAAACTGGATATTATCGAAGAAGACCCCGAAACGCTGAAAAAAGACATTTTTTTCAGCCGGGTCGAAGATGTCGGGGCGGAATCGGTTTTGATCACGACGCCGTTTCGTCGGGGGTTTTATTTGCCTCCGCGGATCGGCCGGTTGATTGCGGTCAGGGTGGTCGCCGACAAAATTCCCTATATGTTCAAGGCGAATCTGTTGCACTATCGGGCGGAACAGATTCCGTTGTGGGAAATTTCCAAGCCGGTTTCTTTTTATAAGATTCAATTGCGGGAAAACGTCCGGCTGGATATCAGTTTAGGCGTT
>DCTI01000194.1 GCA_002329525.1 Negativicutes bacterium UBA1444 | reverse complement strand
CTACACCGGACTGATGGCGGTGAGTGCAATTCCGGCCTCCATGTTCTGGGGGCGAATGGCGGATCGGATTGGCCGCAAGAAAATCGCCGCGTTCGTGTTGCCGGCGTCCGCCCTCGTATTATTTCTCCTGTCGACGTTGGAGAATCATGCCGTGTTGATCGGCTTGCTGGGGCTGTTCGGCATGCTCAGTAACACGGCGTTCGTACCGTCAATGATTGCCTGGTCCGCCGATATCGTCGAAAAACGACACCCGGGCCTGACCGGTGTTTCGGTGGGCATTTTCAACGGCTCCATCATGTTTTCGGCGGTGGTGGCGCCGGTCGTTTCCGGCTTCCTGCGGGATCAGACCGGTTCCCTGGGGGCGGCGATGATGGCGGCAGCTTTCCTGATGCTGGCGGGAACCGGCTTGCTGTTGACGATCCCGGTTGTGAAGACACCTGCCTGGACGAAAAACTGAGGGATGCAGTTGTCGGCCATTCCCTGGACATTAAATGATTGGGGCAACAAAAAAAGCGCCCGGGAGAATTCCCGGACGCTTTTTGACGGAATGGTTCATTTGGCCAGCACTTGCTTCATTTTTTCGCAGGCTTCCCGCAACATGGATTCCTCCCGCAAATAACAGAACCGGACATAGCCTTCGCCGCGCGGACCGAAACAGGGCCCTGGCACAACGGCAACTCCCGCTTTCTCCAGTACGGTTTTGGCGAACTCCTGACTGCTGAGGCCGGTACCCTGAATGTTGGGGAATGCGTAGATGGAGCCTTTGGGGGCGGCACAGGAAACGCCGGGGATCTCATTCAGTGCGCCAACCATGACATCACGCAGGTGTTGATAAAACTCCATGCGCTGGCGCAATAACTGACGGTCCCCGTCGAGGGCGCTGATACCGGCATACTGGATGAAGGGCGGAACGCAGGAATAGATGGTCTGGAACATCAGCCCCATCTTGGCCATGAGGGCAGCCGGCCCGACGGCATAGCCGAGCCGCCAGCCGGACATTGAGAATCCCTTGGAAAATCCGTGCAGAATAATGGTCCGCTCCCGGCAACGGTCAACGGATGCCGGAGAATGATGCTGCAATCCTTCATAAAGATTTTCGGAATACATTTCATCGCTGAGCAGCCACAGATCGTGCTTTTTGGCGATGGCGGCGATCCGTTCGGCTTCTTCCCGGGTCATCACTGCTCCGGTGGGGTTCTGGGGGGTATTGACGATAATCAGTTTCGTTTTGTCGGTGATTTTGGCTTCCAAATCATCCGGGTTCAGGCGGAACCCGTTGGCTTCATACACCGGCACCCGGACATCCTGGATACCGAGATAATTGGTCACGGCAAAGTAGGAGGGAAAGCCGGGATCGGGGAAAATGACTTCTTCGCCGGGATCGACCAAACAACGGACCGCAAAGTCGATGACACTGTTGGACGGCATCGCGACAATCTGGTCCAGGTCGGGGCGGAACCCCCAACCGCGTTCGATATAGCGACTGATGGATTGCCGTAGCGGTTCAATGCCCATGGAGTTGACATACCGCGTGTGTCCACTGTCCAGGGCGGCCTTGGTGGCCTCGATGATATGGGGATGGGCGTCAAAATCCGAGTCGCCGACTTCGAACCGGTATACCTTCCGACCGGCGGCTTCCATCGCGGTAACGGTGGTCAAAATTTCCAACATCGGCTGGCCGACGAGGCCTTGGGTCAGTTTCGAAAATGGACGCATACACAAGACTCCTTTTCTGGTGAACATTTGCACAACACACGATGACATTTTATATGATTTGCGTCTTTCTGGCAAGAGAAAAGCCTGCCGTGATGATGACAAGACAGGCGAGTACGAAAACTTCGGCAATTTTTCAGGCGTAGAAAACGATGCGGAAGTCGGGTCAGTCGTCGAACAACGTCGACGCGACCTGCTAAAGATCGGATGCCAATACGGCCAAGTTTTGGCTGAATTTGGCCATTTCGCCGATTGTTCGCTGACATTTTTATCAATGGTAACCAGTTTGTTGGACAAGGAGTCGATCGAGACTTGAATTTGCTGCAACGACTGCGTGATAGTCTTTACCGATTCGGCGCTCGAAGAGGCCAATTTACGGACTTCTTCCGCCACTACGCCGAACCCGCGGCCCTGTTCGCCAACCCGGGCGGCTTCGATGGCGGCGTTGAGACCAAGCAGGTTGGGTTGACCGGCAATGTTTTTGATAAAAGATACCACTTCATCCATCTTAAAAATTAGTGCAAGCAAGGAACGCGAAGGAGTTTTGTGTCAAGAAGCGGAAATTATCAATGGATTGAATTGAACTGTGAAACTGTTTCCGCAGTGGCACGACAGGGAGGGGCGCTCGGATGACAGAAATTCGTTGGCATTGCATACAGGAATCAAAGCGGAACAAGATTCGTTCAAATTGGCGTTTATCGGAGGGAGGAGGAAAGTGATGCCGGAGATGTTTGATTTGACAGGGAGAGTGGCTATTGTAACCGGGTCGACGCGAGGAATCGGCCGGGGAATTGCCGAATGTCTGGGTAAAGCCGGCGCAACAGTGATCATCGTTGGCCGCAATCCGCTGACCTGTGAGCAGGTGGCGTCGGAACTCGGCGCCAGCGGCTTGAAAACAGCGTTTGTGTCGGCGGACGTGACCAAGCTTGAGCAGGTGGAGCGGTTGATGCAAAGCGTCGAAACGTCATTCGGCCGCATTGATGTTTTGGTCAATAATGCCGGTGGGGCACTGACACGGAAAGCGGAGGAGATCACCGAAGATGAATGGGATCAGGTACTCGACCTGGATCTGAAAAGTGTGTTCTTGTGTTCGCAACGGGCCGGGTTGCGGATGATTCGGCAGCAACGGGGAAAAATCGTCAATACAGCTTCGATCATGGGACAAGTCGGGCAAAAACTGACCCTTAGCTACTGCGCGGCAAAAGCTGGCGTTTTGGGCCTGACACGCGCATTGGCCCTGGAATGGGCGCGTTATAACATTCAGGTGAATGCGCTGTGCCCCGGCTTTGTGTTGACCGCAATCAACGAAACCATGATGCAGGATGAAAAAATTCGGAACGCAACTTTGCGCAAAACTCCGGCCGGGCGTCTGGGTCAGGTCTCCGATCTGGCTGGCGCAGCGTTGTATCTCGCCTCGGATGCCTCCAACTTCATGACGGGCCAGACGCTGACGGTCGACGGCGGCTGGACTGCCCAATAAGCGATGCGGAAGCTGGCCGTAAAATATTGTGGCGGATGCAACCCGTCGATCGATCGTACCGAACTGGCGGGAAAACTGGCGGTGTTGTTGGCGGAACGAAATGCGGACTGGAAGCTGGTGGCGCTGAAAGATAACGCTTATGATGCGGTTCTTCTCGTCAATGGCTGTCCGGTGGGGTGTGTGCAAAAGCAGTTTTTGAAGGAGACCCGGCCGGTAATCTTGGTCGCCGGCGAGAGTATCCAGCGGGAAAAGGTGGCGGAAGCAGCCCTGCCGGAAAAAGTGGCGGAAATATTGCTGCGCCTGAGCGAAACCGCAGGGGAGGAAGGGCAGGAATGAAAACGGAAAAAGACTACATTGACAGACTGTGAGGGGGAGAAGAAATGAAGGTTTTAGCGATTGTATCTTCGGCCCGCAAGGTCGGCAATTCGGAAATATTGGCGAAAGAAATGTTGGCGGCGCTACCGGATTCGGTGGAGAAAAAAATGCTGCGCCTTGAAGATTTTCGCATTGAACCTTGTCGTGCCTGTTACGCTTGCTTGACAAGCGGAAAGGATTGCATCATTCCGGATGATTTGGCAAGCGTTTTGCATGAGATTCAAGAAGCCGACGCAATCATTCTTGCCTCTCCCGTTTATTTTTTGGGAATGCATACCCGGCTAAAGCTCCTGTGCGACCGCCTGATCAGCGTGATGAACGAGGGAGAAAAATATGCCGGTCGTCGTTGCGTGGTCGCGGTACCCTATGGCGTGGCGGACTGGCAAGGCTACGGCGTGGAAGCGACTGTCAGCGTCGCCCGGTTTTTGCATCTGGATGTTGTGGGCGTGCTGCCGGTGCGCGCGGCGAACCCGGGCGAGGCAGTACGGCCGGAAATTTTGGGTCGGGCCCGGGAACTGGCTGGCCGATTGTTGTCGGCCGATGCGGCATCGCCGGACTCCGGCGATGCGACGGCAGTCGTCCGTCAATCGACCGAGGTTGACGACATCGCCTGTCCTGTCTGCGGTAGCGGGATATTGCGAATTTCGACTGATGGCGGCTTGCGATGCGCGATTTGCGGCACCATTGGCAATCTGCGCGCGACGCCAGCCGTCGCTGCGATGGAGCTTCAACCGGCATGGACTGCGACGGAGCACTTCCGCTATTCGGCGGCGGGCATGGCGGAGCATGCCCGCCGGCTGGAAGCGATCAAAGCGGATTTTATGTCCCACCGTCAAGAATTGCTGATGTTGCGCAAGCCTTATCGGGACACCTGAGGAATCGTTACGGGGCATTGGCCTTGGCAGGGCAACTGGGATAAAAAAATATGACTTGGGCATTTTCTAAGAGCATACAACGGAAAGGGTGAAAACAGTTTATGACCACGAAAAACAAAACTAGCCAACCGGAGGCGGCTGCGACAGCCCCGACAAAGTGGAAAGACCGAATTCCCACCTTTATTGCAATTACCACGCTCATTTTGGCGGTCTGTGCCACGTTATCGTCGTTCAAGGCTGGCGGCTACAGCACCAAGATGGTGTTGGCGCAAAGCCAGGCCTCGGACCAGTGGGCATACTATCAGGCAAAAAGCATCAAAGAAACTGCTTATCAGACCCAGCGCGACGCCTTGGAGCTGGCCCGGCATTCCGCTCCGATGGCCACGGAAGCCTACCAGGCGAAGATCGTCGCCTATGACAAGGAAGTGGCCCGCTATAAACAGGAAAAAAATGAAATCATGGCGGAGGCCAAGAAACTGGAAGCGGCTCGCGATCAATACCAAAAACACGGCATGCGTTTCGGCGAAGCGTTGATATTGCTACAAATCGGGATTTTGCTGTCCTCGCTGGCGTCCATCAGCAAAAATCACGTCTACTGGTATGGCGGCGCAATTGCGGGCGCCGGCGGTGTCGTCGCCTTTTTGTACGCACTGGCTTTGGCTCCGTGACGGGAACGGTTCATCCCGCCGGATAATGACGACAGGAGGAGAAAGAATGATTGGTATTGACGGCAATTCTCTGTCCATCGCGGAAGTTGTCAAAGTGGCCCGGCACTATGAGCCGGTTGAGCTGACGGAAACGGGGCGTCGGCAAGTCGTGGCCAGCCGGGCGGTGGTCGAAAAACTTCTGAATTCGGAAAATCCGGTGTACGGGATTTCTACGGGATTTGGCGACCTGAGCCGCATTTGGATTTCGCCGCCGGAACGGGAAAAGCTGCAGCGCAATCTGATCTTGAGCCATGCTGCCGGCGTGGGCAGTTACCTGCCGGAAGATGTGGTGCGGGCGGCCATGCTGCTGCGGGCGAATTCTTTGGCCAAAGGTTATTCCGGCATCCGTCCGGAAACGATGGAAATGTTGATCGCCATGCTCAACCGGCGGGTTTACCCGGCCGTTCCCAGCAAGGGATCGGTGGGCGCCAGCGGTGATCTATCGCCCTTGTCACACATAGCGCTGGTGATGATGGGGGAAGGCAAGGCGCTGGTTGAGGGAAAATGCGTATCCGGAGCCGACGCTTTGGCAGCAGCAGGATTGCAGCCGATTGCCTTCGGCGGAAAAGAAGGGCTGGCGCTGATCAACGGCACCCAGATTATGACCGCCATCGGCGTGCTGGTCTGGCACGATGCGACAGAGCTGATGAAGGCTGCCGATATTGCCGCCGCCATGTCTCTCGAAGCCCTGCGGGGAACCCGTACTGCCTTTGATGAGCGGATCAGCCGTGTTCGTCCCCACCCCGGCCAACTTGCCACCTGTTCAAATCTGCTGCGATTGACGGTGGACAGCCGGATCATGGAATCGCACGAGCATTGCGAAAAAGTACAGGATGCCTATTCTCTGCGCTGCATTCCCCAGGTTCATGGGGCGTCCAAAGACGCGGTTATGCGGACACTCGATACATTGACCGTCGAAATGAATTCCGCCACCGATAACCCGCTCATCTTCCCCGATACCGGAGAAGTGATCTCGGGCGGAAATTTCCATGGGCAGCCGGTGGCACTGGCGATGGACTATCTGAAGACCGCACTGGCTGAAATCGGCAGTATTTCCGAACGACGGATCAATCGCATGCTGGATGCGCACTTAAGCGATTTGCCGCCATTTTTGACGGCTTATCCGGGAGTGGATTCCGGCCTGATGATCACTCAGTATACGGCAGCGGCGCTGGTGTCAGAAAACAAGGTATTGGCCCACCCTGCCTGCGTCGACTCCATTCCGACCTCCGCCAATCAGGAAGACCATGTCAGCATGGGCACCATTGCTGCCCGTAAGCTGCGCAAGGTAGTGCAAAACGCCCAGAATGTATTGGGCATTGAGTATCTGGCTGCTTGCCAGGCCATCGACCTGAACAACGCCGGCGAACTCTCCCCGTCGACGGTTCCAGCCTATCGCCTCCTGCGGCAGCAAGTGTCCACTCTGGCTGAAGACCGTACTATGTATCCCGACATCAACCAGGCAGTAGGGCTGATCAAGAGCGGCGCCCTGCTAGGCACCTTGGAAGGTAAGCTCCTGCCGGGATTGGAGTAGAGAGCCAACCCCACCCGTTGGGGACATTCCTCAGATCCTCTAAACGGACATCTCTGCTGAGGTGTGTCCCCTGACCGACAGGAACTTCTACAGGAAGCATGAGGGGAGAGCAATGCCCCTCTGTTGGGGACATACCTCAGCTCTCGAAACTCTCATCATGCCCCTTCTTTCAAAACGGGCTGCATGCGAGGCGTGTCGCCTGACTTAGAGAGACTTCTACCTCAAGGATAGGGAGAGAGTTTATACCCACCCGTTGGGGACATTCCTTAGACCCTCTCAACGGACATCCCTGCTGAGGTGTGCCCCCTGACTTACAGAGACTTGCAGCTAAAATCTATATTTTGAAGGAGGATTGTCAATGAGTCGTGTAGTCCGAGCCCCGCGGGGCACTGAGCTGTCATGCCGTGGCTGGCAGCAGGAAGCAGTGATGCGCATGCTGATGAACAACCTTGACCCTGAGGTGGCGGAGAAGCCGGATCAGTTGATCGTCTATGGTGGTACCGGTAAGGCAGCCCGCAACTGGGAAGCCTTCGATGCCATCGTGGCCACTCTGAAGCAGTTGGCCGACGACGAGACACTGCTGATCCAGTCCGGCAAGCCGGTGGGCGTTTTCCGCACCCACAAACGTGCTCCCNNGGCCACCTGGGAGAAGTTCTGGGATCTGGAAGACAAGGGCCTGACCATGTACGGTCAGATGACTGCCGGCAGTTGGATTTACATCGCTACGCAGGGCATTCTGCAGGGTACATATGAGACCTTCGCCGAGGCAGCCCGTCAGCATTACGGCAGCTCCCTCAAAGGCAAATTCGTTGTCACCGCTGGCTTAGGTGGCATGGGTGGGGCGCAGCCCTTGGCTGTGACCATGAACGAAGGCGTGGCATTGGTGGTGGAGGTTGACCGCAATCGTATCCAGCGCCGCCTGGACACCCGTTANNTTGCGGTTGGTTGACGATGCCTTGGCCCAAGGCAAGGCACTCTCCGTCGGCCTGTTGGGCAATGCTTCTGACGTCCTGCCAGAATTGGTACGCAGGAATCGCATTCCCGACATGCTCACCGACCAGACTTCTGCCCATGATGCCCTGAATGGTTATGTGCCGGGCGGCATCAGCTATGAGGAAGCCATGCGCTTGCGCCATGACAACCCGGACGAGTATCTGAAGCTTTCCTATGAGAGCATGGCCCGCCATGTGCAGGCAATGCTGGACATGCAGGCACGGGGAGCTGTCACCTTCGATTACGGCAACAATATCCGGCAGCAGGCCAAGAAGCAGGGTGTGGAGAATGCCTTTAACTTCCCGGGCTTCGTTCCGGCTTACATTCGTCCGTTGTTCTGCGAAGGTAAGGGCCCGTTCCGCTGGGTAGCGCTCTCCGGAGACCCCGAGGACAT
>DCTI01000191.1 GCA_002329525.1 Negativicutes bacterium UBA1444 | reverse complement strand
TGAATTCTAAACTTTTTTATCTGTCCATGATATTGATTTCCTCTCTCGGTTATTTGTCCAGCGTTTTGATTTCTCGTTTCCAAATTCATTTCAATGGTTGTCCATTTTTTAGGGTGCATATCAGGTATGGGCGATCATCACGGCTTTTGTCTTTTTCGACAAGGCCTCGGCCAACCGGGCGCAGTCGATGTTGTAGGTCGGCAGCGACACGTCCACGAACACCGGCGTTGCTCCGTACTGCACGATGGGCGCCACGGTGGTGGGAAAGCCGCAGGCCACGGTGATGACTTCGTCGCCGCGCCGAATCCGTCGCTCCCCCAATTCCGGCGAGGTCAGAGCCATAAACGCCAACAGATTGGCGGAAGAGCCGGAGTTGACCAGCGAGCAGAACCGAACGCCCAGAAAAGCTGCCAGTTCCTGCTCGAACCTTTCCGCATAACGGCCGGCGGTCAGCCAAAAATCCAGGGAGACGTCGACCAGATACGTCAGCTCCGTTTCGTCAAACACGCGGCCGGCATAAGGAATGCGGCCGTCGCCGCCCCGGCTGTTATTGCCGAATTCGGCCCGATAGTATTCGCGCACCTTGTCGAGGATTTCTTCCCGCAGACGCTGCGGGTCCTTTTGTTCATTCACGGTTGCTCTGCCGCCTGTCGTTCATATTCATGGATCTGGTCCAGCGTCATTTGCTGCAGATCCGCATTCCNNCCGGAAGGCTTTCGTCCAGTCCACGGCCGCCCTGACCGCCTGAAGGGTCGACCAGCGCGGCTGCCAACCCAGTTTTAGCCGGGACTTTGCGGCGTCCAGCCGCAGATACCGGGTCTCATTGGGTTGATGCATGGCGGCTTCGGCAATCTCAAAGTCCGCATCCTCGCCCCAAAACCCGCACAATGTTTTGACAACCCACGCCACGGATTGGGCGTCTTCCGCCGCCGGCCCGAAATTCCACGCGCCGGCGTATTCGTCGCCATGCTGCGCCAGTCGCTCCGCCAGCGTCAAGTATCCGTACAATGGTTCCAGCACGTGCTGCCAGGATTGCGCAGCCGGATTTTTTCCCCGGCCAATAGCGCCCGAAAACAGTCCGCCAGCAGGCGATCCGCCGCCCAGTCGCCGCCGCCGATGACATTGCCGGCCCGCGCCGTCGCCACCGCCGGCCGTCGCGCCGTTCCCGCAAAAAAAGACTGCCGGTAGGCGGCGGTCACCAATTCCGAGCAGGCCTTGCTGCTGGAATACGGATCGGCGCCGCCCAGCCGGTCGTTCTCGCGGTATCCCCACACCCATTCCTGATTTTCATAACATTTATCGGTCGTGACATTCACCACGGCCCGGGCCGCCGGACACTGCCGCACCGCCTCCAGCAGGTTGACCGTCCCCATCACGTTGATTTCATAGGTTTCGGCGGGATTTCGATAGGAATCCAGCACCAGCGGCTGCGCAGCCAGATGGATGACTATGTCGGGCTCGGATTCCTGCNNAACACCAGTGGCTGCGCGGCCAGATGGATGACTATGTCAGGTCCGGCTTCCTGCATTGCTTCGTGCAGCTTTTCCCGGTCGCGGATGTCGGCGGTGACTGTCTGCACCTTGTTGGCGATGCCGGCCAGTTCGTAAAGATTCGGTTGGGTTGGCGGCTGCAGGGCATATCCGGTGACTCTCGCTCCCATGTCCGCCAGCCACAGGGAAAGCCAGGCGCCTTTGAATCCGGTATGACCCGTCAAGAAGACCTTTCGGCCCCGCCAAAAATCCCGGTTCACTCCGCCCACACCTTCCAGGGAGCATTGCCGCTCTGCCAATATTTTTCCAGTGCGACTTTATCCCGCAGCGTGTCCATCGGCTGCCAAAAGCCGCGGTGCTTGTAGGCGACCAGTTGTCCGTCCCCGGCCAGCCTTTCCAAGGGTTCCCGTTCCAATATGGTCGAGTCCCCGTCAATATAATCGAAGACTGCCGGCTCCATCACAAAAAAACCGGCGTTGACCCACGCGCCGTCCCCCTGGGGCTTTTCCTGAAAATCCGTCACCATGTCCCGATAGCCGAGCCCCAGCGCGCCGTAACGGCCGGTCGGCTGGGTGGCCGTGACGGTCGCGTACTTGCCGTGTTGCCGGTGGAACTCGAGGCTGGCCCGGATATCGACATCGCTCAGCCCATCGCCGTAGGTCAGAAAAAACGGTTCATTGCCCACATATTTTTGGATGCGTTTGATCCGGCCGCCGGTCATGGTGTCGATTCCCGTATTGACCAGCGTCACCCGCCACGGTTCAGCCTGGTGAGTATGGATGACCTGTTGGTTTTCACAGCGGAAATCAAACGTCACGTCGGATTCGTACAAATAATAATGCGCAAAGTATTCCTTGATGCAGTAGCCTTTGTAACCCAGGCAGACTATAAAATCGTCAAACCCATAATGGGAATAAGTTTTCATGATATGCCAAAGAATCGGCCGTTCACCGATTTCAATCATCGGTTTCGGCTTCAGATGCGATTCTTCGCTGATTCGGGTGCCGAATCCGCCGGCCAGGATCACGACCCGCACAGGAATCCCCTCTTTCCGCGCTATTACTGAGCCTATATTACATCATACCTATGTATTATTCCACACGAGTTTAAAAATCCATGCCAAATTTTCGCAGTCGAAAAAATAAATAAAAAGAACTGCCTCACGACCGGTAGAAAACCTGAAGTGAGACAGCTCTATTTTTTTGGCTGTGAGTGATCAATAAGCCGGGTCCTGTGCCGCTTGCGCGGTGGCGATCATCTATCTGGGCCGGCGGTTGCCCGACGGCTCTAGCGACGCAACCCGGAAGGTTCAGCGGGCCGCTTCATCCCTTCCCTATTCGGTCTTGCTCCGGGTGGGGTTTACCTAGCCGGCCGGTCACCCGGCCGCTGGTGCGCTCTTACCGCACCGTTGCATCCTTACCGGCCCGAAGGCCGGCGGTCTTCATTTCTGTGGCACTGGCCCTAAGGTCGCCCTCGCTGGACGTTATCCAGCACCCTGCCCTATGGAGCCCGGACTTTCCTCGACCGCCTCATGCGTGCGGCCGCGATCGCCTTTCCCACTCACAGCCAAACTCTATGATCGGGGTTATAGCATACCATACCCGCCGGTTCCGGTCAAACCCGGATCATGTACCCCAACATCTTGTTGAAACTCCAGCCCTGCGCGTCCTTGTCCGTGGTTTCGTCGAACTGCTGCAGCACCGCGTTGATTTCATCCGCGTAATGCACGATCACCGCTTCGCGGGTAGCGCAGCAGACGGGGGATCCTTTTTCCCGGTCGCCATGATGCGACAGAATGATATGGATCAAACTTTTGCGGTCCGCCTCGGAAAAATACTGCCCCTGCCGCGCCGCATCCTCCACCAGCAACACTCCGGCGGTAATATGGCCCATCAAATGTCC
>DCTI01000192.1:1246-10096 GCA_002329525.1 Negativicutes bacterium UBA1444 | reverse complement strand
GTCATGCCGATCAACGAACAGGCGATCCGGCGCGGTTTGGAATGCGTAACCGGCAAGTAATAGGAACTACTTCGTCCATAGAAATGACTGGGATATTTTCTCAGTCATTTCTTTTTTTCAGACCTTCGTTGTAATACCGGGACAACCAGGAAAAATAAGGAACATGGCGTATCCAGAGCAGGAATCAAAGACCACAGCGGCGAACGAATAAAGAACAACTTAAGGTAGGGGAACTATATGACTTTTGATTTTCACACGCACTCTTTTTTCAGCGACGGGGTTTTGTCGCCGATTGAGCTGATTCGCCGCGCCCATGTCGCCGGCTATCGGGCCATCGCGGTAACGGATCATGTCGGTCTGGCCGACATGGAATCGACCATCCGGGAAGTGGCCAAAGACTGCGCGATGGCGGAGAAGTATTGGGGAATCAAAGCTCTGCCCGGTGTAGAGTTGACCCATGTGCCGGCGGCGGCCATCAATGATTGTGCCCGGCAAGCCAAAACATTCGGCGCCCGAATTGTCGTCGTACATGGCGAAACCCCTGTCGAGCCGGTCGAACCTGGAACTAACCGGGCCGCTTTGATGTCCTCGTATGTCGATGTCCTGGCTCATCCCGGGTTCCTTACGACCGAAGAAGCCCAAATCGCCGTGGTCAACGATATATTTTTGGAAGTCACGGCCCGGGGCGGCCATTGTCTGACGAACGGACATGTGGTGAAAGTGGGTCTGGCCGTAGGCGCCAAACTTTTGGTCAACAGCGACTGCCACACCCCAGACAATCTGTTGAAGGAAGGCTTTGCCGCCAAAGTCGCCCAGGGCGCCGGCATTCCGGTCGAAATCCTGGAATCGGTTTTGCTTGAGCATCCGATGGAATTGCTGCGGCGTCTGGAAAAAGCGGAACGAAAATCAAACTAATCGTGAAAGGCAGGGGAATCCATGATGATTTGCCCGCAATGCGGCCGGGACAATCCGGCGGACGTCTATTACTGCCAAGCCTGTGCGACGCCATTGATGCCCGCACAACAACCCGGAACGCCGGGTTACTACGGGTATCCGCCGCAACAACCCCAAGCTGCCTATCCCGGCTATGAACCAACTCACTACGCCAGCATTGGACGCCGTTTTTTGGCAGCGCTGATTGATGGGATTATTCTGGGAATTCCCATTGGTATCATTTCTTCCGTATTAAGCGCTATGATGGCGGTCCGGGTCATTCATCGCAGCAGCCGGGGCACTTCCTTCAATCCGGGATTGGCCGCGGACGCGATTGGCACTTTTTTTGCCGGATTTGGCATAATCATGATTATCTCTTTTCTCTTGACCTGGGCTTACTTCGCCTTGATGGAAAGTTCCGGCTGGCAGGGAACCATCGGTAAAAAGATTATGGACATTCGGGTCACCGACCTGGCCGGCGGCAAAATCTCCGTGGGCCGGGCAACAGCCCGTCTTGCCGTCAAAGCCTTTCTCAGCGGCTGGTTCTTGATCGGATACATCATGGCGTTCTTTACGCGCCGAAAACAGGCGTTGCACGATCTCATCGCCGGCACGCTCGTCCTGTCACGACAACCTGACTATCCGCCGTATCCGGCGGCATATCCACAGGCTCAGCCCGGTTATCCTAACTATAACCAGTCGCAACCGCCCCAACAGCCATCCTACAACGCCTGTCCACACTGCGGCGCCGCATTGCAACCGAATGCCAGATTTTGCAGCAACTGTGGACGAAGCCTCTGATTGCGTTTGAATCCGCCAAAACGCAAAAACTTGTCGGGAGGGGATCACGGTGAATCCATTCATGAGGATTTTTCGTCAAACCAGCCTGCTATTACTGATCCTCTTGTTGCTGGTTCTTACTTCGGCCTGTGGCGGCAGCTCCAAAAGCGAAGCGCCACGACCGGCAGCAGCCCCGCCCGCCGCGAAAACCGCTGTCCCGGCGGCCAACAATGGCGGCGCCGGCCAAACGCGGGTCGAATCGCGCAAACTCATTGAAACCGCTCAACTTACTTTGGAAACCAAAGACCTGCCAGCCACAGAAAAGCAGGTCCTGGACCGTTTGAACAAGCGGCAGGGCATCGTCAGCTCCTCCAATATCACATTGGATGGCAATGGCCGACGCAATGGTAATTATACGCTGCGAATTCCGGCTGGCCAGTTGCAGCCATTCATACAAGAGCTCGCCGATTTGCCGAATGTCATTGTTCGCCAACGAAGCCTAGCCGTTCAGGACGTCACGGAAGAATATATTGATGTATCCGCCCGTCTGGAAAACCTGCAACGCCAGGAAAAACGGCTGCGGGAAATCTTGGCGACCGCCAATACGGTGGAAGACATCCTCAAGGTGGAAAAAGAGCTTTCCGCCGTACGAACCCAGATTGAAAGCATAACCGGGCGCTTAAAGGCATTAACCGGAAAAATCGATCTGTCGACAATCCAGCTCCGGATCAGCGAAGTCACCGTCATGACGGAAACCAACTTCTGGGGAAAACTCCAGGGAATCCTGCGGGACAGTTGGGTAGCTGCGGGTGATGTTGTTTTATACCTTATCGCGACAGTCATCGTCCTTTCACCGCTGGCGCTTCTGACTGCTGCAATCTGGTGGGGCTGGCGACGACGGCAAAAGGCGAAACAAGCTGTCCGAAGCAGCATTCCGCCGCCGTCTCCGCCGCAATAAGCAGGAAAATCAGGTCTTGCCGTGGAATTGATAATAGATTTTTGGATAGGGAGGACTGCATAGCTGATGTACGAAGAAAGTAAATTGCATGGGAAAGTGTTGGTCGCGCAGGGCGGCGGCCCGACGGCAGTCATTAACCAGTCGATGGCGGGCGTCGTCCTGGAATCGCGTAAATTTCCGCAAGTCACGCGGGTGTACGGCGCTATCAACGGCGTCAAGGGAATTGTCAATGAAGATTTTCTGGATCTGACCCAGGAAACCACCCACAATCTGGAGCAAGTCGCCCTGACGCCTTCCTCCGCGCTGCTATCCACCCGGGATAAACCGGACGAGAAATATTGCGACGCCATGTTCGAGGTGATGCGCGCCCATGATGTCCGCTATTTCTTCTATATCGGCGGGAACGATTCGTCCGACACAGTGCGGATCATCAACGAACGGGCCGAGAACGCCCATTATGACTTCCGGGCGATCCACATTCCCAAAACAATCGACAATGATCTCGTCCTGAATGATCATACTCCGGGCTATGGTTCCGCCGCCCGCTTTGTCGCGCAGGCATTTATCGGCGCCAATCTGGACAACCGCGCCTTGCCGGGAGTCTACATCGGCGTGGTCATGGGCCGTCACGCCGGCTTTCTGACTGCCGCCTCGTCAATCGCCCAAAAATATCCCACTGATGGGCCGCACCTGATCTATATGCCGGAGCGAGCCTTCGACATGGATAAATTTCTCGGTGACGTCAAGAAAATTTACGATCGTCTGGGATGTTGCGTGATTGCTGTGTCGGAGGGAGTCCAGGACCAGGAAGGCACGCCCATTATGTCCAAACTATTGAACTGCGTGGAAAAAGATGCCCATGGCAATGTTCAGCTCTCCGGCACTGGCATGCTCGGTGACCTTTTGGCGGAACAGATCAAAACAAAATTGAAGATCAGCCGGGTGCGGTCGGATACCTTCGGTTATCTGCAGCGTTCCTTCTTTGGCTGCGTCTCGGATGTCGACCAGCACGAAGCCCGGGAAGTTGGCGAGAGGGCCGTCCAATTCGCCTTGTGGCACAATATGGACGGATCGGTGGTCATGGAACGGACAGGCTACTATTCGGTCGATTATCGGCTGGCCGCCTTGTCGGACGTGGCGGGAAAAACCCGTCATATGCCCGATGAATTCATTAACGCCGCCGGCAATCACATCACCGATGCCTTTAAGTTTTATCTCCGCCCGTTGTTGGGTTCCGGCCTTGGTTCCGCCACACATCTGCGCGCGCCGCGGGCGGAAAAAATTCTCAAACGCAACGTGTAGCTCATGTAGCTTTAGTTATTTATACAATCCATCGTGGATATACGAAAAGCCGCAGACTCGGATACCGGAAAAATCCCGGCCGGCCAGCGGCTTTTTGATTTGGAGATAGTTGGAGATAGTTAGAATCAATCAAAGAAAGGGGGCAACGCTATTCGATCTTTTTGCGCAAAACAGCCAACGCCTGCTGAGCTTCTTTCAGTCGGGCCTGCGATTGAGCGAAATATTCCTGCGAACGGCCGACCCAGTCGGGGTTCGGCGGCGCCAGGGACAGTTTGCCGTCCAAGTAATCCGCCATGATCAAGGATGATTTGCTCAGNNAACTCAGCAGCGATAGACACTCTTTGAGCGGCATCGCTACCGCACTAACCTCGGCGGAAATATCCGGCGGCAGCGTCAGTTGCGCCAAGGCCGCGTCGCTGCCGCTCTGAATGGTGCGGTAATTGGCGGCGGTTCGTTTGGGATCACCGGCAACATTCACCTTGCGGGCATCGGCAATCAGTTGGGTGGAGCGCTGAACGCCGACCGAAAGCTGATTAAACGCACCTTTCAGAGCGGCAGCAGCAGAATCGGCTTTCGGTGCTTGCGCCGGTTGCGCAGTTGTCGGCGGCACGGCCGCCGCGTTCTGTTGGCGGGAAAACGGCCAGGACCATGTGAAGAGTTCCGGCGAAGAATAATAAAGGAAGGAAAGCCCGAATGTCAGACAAACAGCGACAATATATAGCACAAGCCATTTCGTGAGGGATGCCGCGACCTGAACCGGGCGTCGCGGCGGTGGTTCCGATGGTAAAGGCGGCAACGCGCACAAATACTCGACGCGGGTGCCGCATTGTTGGCAAAATTTTTCCCGATGCGGGATTTCGTGTCCGCACTGACTGCAATAATGCAAGAAAGGTACACCACCAATTTAAATCAAAATTGCTAATTTGTTTGTTTGAACTAACTCGTATTTTATCATGTCTGAAAGTTTTCGAGAAGTCGGCGGCGTGAATCGATTTGAGGCTTAACGAAAGATGCCCAACGCCATATGAAGTTATGCCGAACTTTTCCCGCATTTACTTTACATAATATATATTATAGGACCTAATAGCTATACAGAAAGAAAAAGGCCCCGGTGATTCACCGAGGCTTCCCTATGTAATCCAAGTACCGCAAATCCGCGCTGACATCAGCGCCATTTTCATTTTAACTGTGAACGTGCTCATAGGTCATAGTGATTTGCAGCCGATCTGCAAATCGTTGCGTCATCCGTGCAGCTTCACGCATCAATACCGATCATTCATCGTATACCGCCAACCCGAATCCTGAATTCGTTTAACCGGAACCTTGATCACTTGCCCCGGCATAATGATTTCGTTCGGTGAAAATCCATTTAGCCGGCGAATTGCAATCACTTTTTCGCGGATATCCTCCTCCGGTTGCAGGATTCGTCCGGCTACGTTCCAGAGGGTGTCACCACCAGTTACTCGATAAGATATTTCCTGTAACGAATTTTGTTCAAAGACTTGTTTATAAATTCCGAACATATGCTCCGTGATACCACCGGCAATGCTAAGCGCTAACACCAGGCAACTCAGGAGAATGACGCAATCGTTGAAAAACCGCTGTCGTTTTACTTGCGCTCTTTTAATCATCTGATTGTCACCTCGCGAACATGTGTTCTTGTTTTTATGTTACCACAGAACAAATGTTCTTGCAATATATTTTGAAATATTTTCGAACAAACGTTTGCGGAATTTCATTTTGCTTGTTATAATGAATCATAAATACTTCCTACAGGAGGTGCGTGGTTAGTGAGCAAAGCTAGTTCTCTGAGCTCCAAGCAGCAGCAAATATTGGATGTTATCCAATCAGCCATTCGGAAAAAGGGCTATCCGCCAAGCGTACGGGAAATCGGCGAACTCGTTGGCCTGAAATCCCCCTCGACAGTCCATATGCATCTGAATAAACTGGAGGAATTAGGGGCAATTCGCCGCGAATCGGACAAAAATCGAGCAATTGATGTCGTTGGCGACGCTCCTCTTCGCAATGTTTCGATGGTTTCCGTTCCGTATGTCGGCCGGGTGACCGCCGGACAGCCAGTCCTGGCTGTTGAAAACATCGAGGAAACATACCCCATGCCAGCCGATCTGGTTGGCGATGACAGCGTCTTTATGCTGAAGGTGGATGGCGACAGCATGATTCAGGCCGGAATTTTTGATGGCGATTATATCATCGTGCGTGAACAGGATAGCGCCCGCAACGGTGATATCGTGGTGGCACTGGTAGACGGCGAGGAAGCAACGGTTAAGCGCTTTTTCCACGAAAAGGAACGGATTCGCCTCCAACCCGAAAATGACCGACTCTCCCCCATTTATTCCCGTGATGTGTCCGTTTTGGGCAAAGTGATCGGCGTATATAGAAAGATGTAAAACCATTCTCGTCAAAAGAAAGACCGACTGGACGTGTCAATTGCGCGTACAGTCGGTCTTTTGTTGACTTGTAACAAGAAAAGAAATTCAACTCAGCGGGTTGTTGGCGAATTCGCCTTGGGCGGGTTAATGGTCCCATTCAAAGTGATTGTCCCGGTAGCCGACGGCTTAGGTTTAACCGCCGATGTTCCCGGTTTGGGCGGACTGACGCCGGCCGGTTGTTTGGGAGCGGGTTCTGTCGAGGAAGGCGGAAGTCCCTTAGTGCCGATTTTGATGATTCGGTTTACCGGATCATAGTCATCGGTGTACAAAAGTTGGCTGACCTGTTTGCCATTGATGGTACGAATCCGGTAGGTGGAGACCCGGAAGCCTCGCTGCGGCGATTCGTCAATGACTTCCTTGCCTGCCTCCAGCGTGGGATCCGTTTGCTTGATCTCCACCAGTTCGATGACCTTGTGCACAACATAGTCCAACTCAATCGGCGGTGGTGAATCTTTGGCATTTCCCAGAACGGCAAAAACCAGCTCGCTCTCCGTCACGGTCGCCTGCAGCAAAATCGGCCGCTTGAGATTATTGCGGAACTTAAAGTCGATTTGTCCATCAACCACCGTGGCATCAAAGCCCAGCGGAACGTAGCCGATTGCCCGGCCATGGTTGCTGCGGTCGACAATCTCCAAATCGGCCAGCAAAACGGCATTATAAAGGGTGCTGCTGACTTGGCAGACCCCTCCACCCAAGTCCGGAACCAGTTTTCCGTCCAGAATAACCGGCGCCATCCGGAATCCTTCCTTTTGATTCCGATGGCCGACAATCGAATTGTAGGAAAACACTTCGCCCGGTTTCAGGACTGTACCGTGAATGCGGCCGGCTGCCAGCCGCAGGTTGGCATTTCGGTCCTCATCCCAGGGTTTGAAGTAGGTCGTGAACGACGCCAATACCGAGTCGATCCCCTTGAAATGTTCATCAGTCACTTGCGGTGGGCGTTGATCAAACACCAGGTCAATCGGCGGAAACAACTCCTGTGCCGATGCCTTCAGAGCCCGATCCACGGTTTTCTCCACATTGAGCTTACGGCCGACTACCGCCGGAATCCGAATCACGCTCTTGTTATTCGAAGCAACCTGCAAGACTGCGTTGCGTGGTTCCCGATCGGTTTGGGAAGCCAGACCGGCCAGAAAGCGGACCAGTTTTTCCCGATTGAAACCTACCGTTGCCGGTATGCGCGAAATCGGTCGCTCTTGCCCCTTCAACATGGTTTGCCATCTCTGCACGAAACTTTCGTTCCGACCAGCTGAATAAGCTGCGGCAATGCTGCCTTTGACATCAAGCGAAAAGTCGATGTCGCCCGGCTGAATCTGCCAAAGATTATCGGCATCGGCAACCAGAATGGAGCGAGTTTTCAGTTCATCGGCGATTTTTCGCAGTTTGCCCTCTGCTTCGTCGGGATACAGGCCGCCGACATCCACATTGGCAACATGTACGCCCGGCAAAATCTTAGGGTCGCGCAGGATCAGCTGATCCGCTGTCGTTAAGCCGATCACGCCGGCCAGCGCCAGGCCCGCGATCCCCCAGATGATTTTTTGTCTTCCCGTCATGGCCTGCTCCTCATTAACAACGACATTTCGCGCCACTTCCACTTCTTGTTCTTGCGTCAGTTTTCATGATAGGCCAGGATCCAGGCCAACAGTGCTGCCATCGCGCACAAAAACGCGAACAGGCGTTGCGTTTCCGGGCTTTGCCAAACAATAATCCGCGGTAAAATCAACAGCGCACTATAAGAAAAAGCTCCGCACCAAAAAAGGGCACGGAGACTTACGGGCAATTTCCACCATCGCCGCATCAACAAAAGTAACATGCTCAAAGAAGTAACTGTCAGCAACGCCAAAAACCAATAATCCATTATCTTTAAAAATTCGCCAACAAATTAAAAAATCCTTCAAATTCCAAATCAATGATCGATTTCCATTTCAGCCGCCTTGTCCATTTCCTCGGCGGCACCCAATAGCGCCAGCAGCGAATGTTCGAATGTCAGACCGCCCTGAAGGTAAACAGCATATGGTTCACGCAGCGGTGCATCGGCGCTCAGTTCGATCGACGAACCCTGAATGAACGTTCCGCCGGCCATCACCACCGGGTCCGCATAACCGGGCATGGGCGCCGGTTCCGGTTTCAGATGGGAATCCACCGGGGAATACTTTTGCAGGCCACGGCAAAAGGCGGTCAGCTTTTCCGGAGAACGGAGCTCGATGGCCTGAATGATATCCTGCCGAACCTGGTCCCAGGACGGTTGTACGGAATAACCCTTCGCCGCGAAAAATGCGGCTGCGAACAGTGCGCTTTTCATGGCCTGGGCCGTAGTATGTGGCGCCAGAAATAATCCTTGATAAAATAAGCGATACCCTTCCACGAATGATCCCACTTCGGCGCCGATGCCGGGTGCGGTCAGCCTGGCCGCAGCCCGTTCCACCA
>DCTI01000192.1:0-1234 GCA_002329525.1 Negativicutes bacterium UBA1444 | reverse complement strand
CGCCGTAGCAGTTGTCGACCATGACCACGACATCGGGTTTTGCCGCCTTCAGTGCGGCGCAGATTTCGCCAATCCGGGCCACGGACAAGGATTTGCGGAGGCTATACCCGCAGGAACGCTGAATCAGTACCAGACGCGTTTCCGGCTTTAAGATCTCCCGGAAGGTTTCCGGCCGCTCAGTCTGTTCAAAAGGAGTTTCCCGATACCGGATGCCATATTCGGTCAGGCATCCCGGTGATGGTGCAGAGGCGCCGATGACCGTACACAGGGTATCATAGGGAGTTCCCGTCAGCGACAGCAACTCGTCACCCGGCCGTAGCGCGCCGAACAGCGCCGTCGCTAAGGCATGGGTGCCGGATACGAACTGATTTCGCACCAGCGCGGCCGGGGCTTCGAAAATCTCGGCCCAGACAGCGTCCAGCTTGTCACGGCCGTTATCGCCATAGCCATAGCCGGTTGTCTGGCGAAAGTCATAATCGGAAACCTGATGGGCCCGAAACGCATCTAAAATTTTCGCGGTGTTTTGCTGGGCAATCTCATCGATCATCTGAAACCGTTCGGCCAGTTTCTCCAGGATACTATTCTTGAGTGCAATGTTCTGGGCAGAAAATCGTTTCAATCTTTCGGTTCCTTTCCTGATATGATAAACGCCGCCAATTGGCCGGCGACTGCCGGTGGCAGCAAAGCCTTCACTTCGATTCCTTCCGGCTTGTATTCCTTGGATTGGACTACGGCCTGCTCGAACAACAGGTTCAGTCGTCCGGATTCCTCGTAGGGAATCAGCAGGGTCGCCGTCTGGTTCAGGCGCCCCAGCAGCTCGTCCATCGCCGCGAACAACGACTCCAGACCGCTGCCCTCTTTCGCGGAAATCCCCACGGACCCTGCCTTCCAGAACAACTGCTGAAATTTGGCCGGACCGACCAAGGTGTCCGTTTTGTTCATCACGGTAATCATCGGCTTTTCCGCGGCGTCCAGTTCTTTTAATACCGCATACACCGCCTGACTTTGTTCCTGCCAGTCGGGCGCGCCGGCATCGATCACATGCATCAAGACATCGGCGTAGATCANNAGGCGTGCGGCAATTTTCGGATAAAGCCGACGGTATCAGCCAGCAGGACTTTTCGGCCCGACGGCAGTACCAATAAACGGATCGTGGGGTCCAGAGTGGCAAACAGTTTGTCCTCCACCAGCACCCCTGCGTCGGTCAGCCGGTTCAGCAGCGTCGATTTTCCGG
>DCTI01000127.1 GCA_002329525.1 Negativicutes bacterium UBA1444 | reverse complement strand
CCTGCAGGGCTACGGCGTAATCCGGCAATGCCGCTCCGGGTGCAAGATCGGCCCGCTGTTCGCCGACAACCTTGAAATCGCCGATCAGTTGCTGACCGCCCTGGCCGGGTATGCCAAAGGCCAGAGTTTGTTTCTCGATGTGCCGGAACCGAATCCGGCGGCCGTGGCGCTGGCCGGTCGCCATCGAATGCAGCCCGTATTCCAGACCGCACGGATGTACACCGGCCCGGCGCCGGCGCTGGATCTAACAAAGGTGTTCGGCGTGACGTCGTTCGAACTGGGTTAGGAGGAGCGCCCCAGAATGGCGGTGCGGCGGCTGCCGGCGACGAACACGGTGATTCCTTTGCAGCCGGTCTGCCAGGCAGTCCGATAAATCGCCATGATCGCCTCGGTTGTGGCACCGGCGGGCAGATTGACCGTCGAGCTGATTCCATTGTCCACATAGGTCTGAATGGCCGCCTGCATCCGCACCCGCTCAATCGGGTCAATATCGTGGGCCGTCACAATATAAGGGAACTCCTGCCGCAGTGACTCCGCTGCGGCTTTTTCCATGCCTCGTTTACGCATCAGATCGCGGACGGACCGGGCGAAAACCGGGAACAGTTTTCCTTGCCGCGCCAGGGAATGGGTCGTTCGTTGATAGGCGAGCCCGTACAGAGGTTCGGCGCCGCCAGAATAGCCGCACATGGTGGATATGGAACCGGTCGGCGCGACGGATAAGAGCGACGCATTGCGCAGTCCGAATTGGCGGATATCCGCCAATAAATTCGGTTCCGCCGACTGAAGAAATTGCAGGATCGGCGCCCGGATCAACAGATCGGGCCGGCAACGGGGAAAGGCGCCTTTTTCCCGGGCCAGCCGGTTGGAGGTGCGGAGCGCTTGCAGGAATATTTCGCGAAACAACCGCCCACAAAACAAAATCGCCGTCGGACCGCCATAACGGATACCGAGGGCGATCAACGCATCCGCCAGCCCGAACACGCCCAGGCCGATTTGCCGGTAGTCCTGGACATTCCGGCGATTTTCCGCCAATGGTTGTAATTCGCAGCCATAGTCGATGATGGCGTCCAGCGCTTCCACCGCCATGGCGACGCGTTCCCGCAGCAGGTCGGCGTCCAGTTCCGCCTGTTCGGTGAACGGCCGGCCGATCAGGCTGTAGATGTTGAGACTGCCCAGATTGCAGGCGCTGTAGGCATTGCCAAAAAATTCGCCGCAGGGGTTGGCCACCTCGATCCGGTATTCCGGATCGGCCGACAATAGATTCCAGCTTCGCACCCGATCGATGAAAATCGCTCCCGGCTCGGCGTAGTCACGGTTGGAGTCACCGAACCGCCGGAAAAAATCAGCGGCGTCGAGCTCCCGGGCAATCCGCTCGCCGGTGCTGTCCACGTTGAACCGCAGGCGGTATTTGGCGCCCAACGCGACGGCTTTCATGAACGTGTCGTCGAACAGAATGCTGATGTTCGCCGACTGAATGCGGTCATCATTCTGTTTGACCTTAAGGAACTCTTCCAAATCCGGATGGTCGCAGGCCAGGCCAACCAGCAGGGCGCCGCGGCGGCCGTTCTGGTTGATGAGGGAGGCGATCTTGTCGTAGAAGGAAACAAAGCTGACCGCGCCGGTCGAGGTTCGGGACGCGTTCCGCACTCTGGCGCCCTGCGGTCGCAATCGGGACACGTTGACGCCGCAGCCGCCGCCCTGGGAAAAAATAACCGCCATCTGTTTGCCCACTTCGAAAATCGAATCCAGACTATCGGCCGGCGAAGGCAAAACATAGCAGTTGCTGGTCGTGGCCTTGAATTTTCCCTTGCAGCCCAAGGCGAACAGGCTGCGACCGCCGGGGAAAAAATCGGCGTTCAGGAGCGCGACCCGGATTTTTTCACGCAACCCGCCATCAAAGCAGGCCGAAATCCGTTCCACCGCATCGCCGAAGTCCCGCTCACCCTCATGCAGATACTTCCGGCGGACGATTTCCGCCCCGACCGGATCTTCGTACCACGGCCCCATGCCTGCGTCACCTCCGGGCGTCAGTCTTCCGCCGCCTTGAAATTGTAGACCGGCCGGATCACCTCGACGACATCCACTGTGTCACGGATATACTGCAAAATCTCCGCCATCGGTTTGTAAGCTGCCGGTGCCTCGTCCAGCGTATCCGGCGTCAGCGTTGTCGTATAGACTCCGGTCATCGAATCCCGAAATTCGGTCATGGACAACGTCTTGAACGCCTTGCGGCGGCTCATCAGGCGGCCGGCCCCGTGCGGCGCGGAATAGTTCCACTCCCGGTTGCCCCGGCCGATCGCGATGATGCTGCCATCCCGCATATTCATCGGAATCAGCAGACGTTCGCCCTGACGGGCGGATACCGCCCCTTTGCGCAGAATCATCGATTCCAGATCGATGTAGTTGTGAACAGTGGTGAACTGTCCGACGGAAACCAGCCCGGCTTCGGCCAATATGGTCTCGGCGATGGCCTGTCGATTCAGGGCGGCGTATTGTTGGGCGATCCGCATATCATGCAAATAATCTTCCAACGGCTTTCCTTCCAAATAGGCCAACGCCTTGTCCGGCTTGTCCCTGCCCGCCAGCCGCTGGTAATATTCGGCGATTTGCTTGCCCAGATGCCGGCTTCCCGAATGCACGACCAAATAGAGATTACCCGCGTCATCCCGATCCACCTCGATGAAATGATTGCCGCCGCCCAGCGTGCCGATGCTGAGGCGCCCCCGCTCCGCATTCACCTGCGCCAGGCAGCGCAGTTCGTTGATGGCGGCACGCCGCGCCAACCCATGCGGCGATCTGCGAACACCATAGCCGCAGGGAACATGGGCCCGGATGATATGGTCCAGCAGAACAAAATCCAAATCCGGCCGCTTCAGCGCATGCACCAGCATGCCGCAGCCGATGTCCACGCCGACAAGATTGGGGACTACCTTGTCGGTGATCGTCATAGTGGTGCCGATGGTGCAACCGGCGCCGGCATGCGCATCCGGCATGATGCGGATGCGGCTGCCGCGTACGAATTCCTGGTCGCACAATCTTTGAATTTGCTGTTCGGCCATTTCTTCCAACTGGTCAGTGAAAACCACCGCTTCATTAACCTGGCCGCGAATCGTTTTCATATCGACCCCTTCTAGTTTTTCGGCTTTGCCGAAATCAGGTCAGACGAGCCAGTCCCGGCATCCGCCGGACAGGCGAAATGATCCATTGCGTGGCGGATTATCAATTTCTTACAGTCAAAATCGTATGCTCCCCCGATTGACTCGTTTTCGCAGCGGCGCTATGCTGATTGCAGAAACAGTATAGACGAATTATTCTGAAAAATCAACTTGCGCAAAAATAAACGAAGGGAGCGGTCGGTATGGCAAATTTGCGTTTATGGTCGCCGATGGATCAAATGCTTCAGGAGTTAGGTAATATGTCCAAATTCCTTGAAGCTCCCAATGTGCCGGTGCTGTTTAAGGGAGGCGAACCCAAAGTAGACATCATGCAAACCGACAATGATGTCATCATCATGGCGGACGTGCCGGGCGTCAAAAAGGAAGACATGCATGTTACGGTGACGGAGGATACGATTACCTTCCAGGGTGAAGCCAAATCCAGCACGGAAACAAAAAAAGAAGACTATTTCCACTCGGAACGTTTCTACGGTTGCTATTCCCGCACTTTGCCGCTGCCGGTCCTCGTGGATTCGGCCCAGGCCAAGGCCAAATTTGAAGATGGGGTTCTCACCGTTACCATTCCCAAAGCCTCCAAACCGGAAAAAGGCACCTCCGTTCACATCGACTGACAACTAATGTTCGCGCGCAAAACCGCCTGCCACGAAAAACCGTGACAGGCGGTTTTGAATATTCCCTTCGGCTATTCGTCAGCTGGAGCTTCGGCCGGCACGAAGACATAGCCGCCGTCCGCCCCGGCTTGCACCTGGCCGATGCCGGGAAACGCCAGGTGGGCGCCGCCAATCCACCAATTGTTCTTCGCCGCGACGGCCAAAATCCGCCAGCGTGCTTCCGCAGCCGCGGGTTCGTCGCTGTCATAGGCGATTGTCACGTTGGGGTCGGTAAACTGGACGCCGGCAACATGAACAATGTCACCCCAAAGAACCATGGCAGTTCCCTTGCTCTCCACCAAAAAAGCGACATGTCCGGGTGTATGGCCGAACAGGGCTTCGGCCCTGATTCCCGGCGACAAAGAAATGTTTCCTTCGAACAACCTGAATTTGCCGGCATTGATATAAGGGGTGAGAGTTGCTTTCGCCACCTGGAAGGTCCGCTGCGCGGCCGCCGGTGCGGCGGACCGATTGGCATCGCTCAGCCAGTAGTCGGCCTCCCGTTTATGGGCATAAACCGTGGCGTTCGGGAATGCCCGCTCCGTTCCGGCCAACAGTCCCCCCACATGGTCGCCGTGCATGTGCGTAATGTACACTTCGTCGACTTGCCCGGGTTCATAGCCGGCCGCGCGCAAATTGCCGATCACCTTGCCCATCGTCGGGCTGCCCAGGTCACCGTTTCCCGCATCGACCAAGATTAGCTTGGCGCCGGCGTGAATCAAAAAAGCATTTACGGTACTTTGCAGTTCTTCGTTCGGATAAGCGTTCGCCAACAACCCCTCAATTCTTTCCCGATTGCCGTGCAACAGCTGCGACTGCTGCTCGATCGTCCGTTGGTTGAACCCATCAGACAACGTAATGACCGTAACATCGCCCACCCGCATTCGGTAAACCCCCTTCTCCAGTGGCGTCACGGCTGCTCCGGCAGCCAGACCAAGCGTCATGTTCAGGAACAACAATGCCAAGCCAAAAATAACTGCCTGTAATCTCATTTGCCGCCGGTTTCCCGCCTTATTCATAGCCGCATTCATCTCCTGTTCAACATTGTGGTGATTCGAAAATTCTCTGTCGACCGCTTTTCTTCCTGCCGGGCGGAAAAACACCCGTCATCGCAAGAGATGGATCAAAAAAACTTCTTGACAAAACATATAAATATATTTTAATATGTTATCGTAAGTTCCAAAGAAATTCATTTCCCCGCAGAAAGGATTGTGATGAGAATGGCCCAGTGTTCCTGCAGTTGCGGCAACGATCAAAAAATCCGGTTGATCTATTCTTGCTCCGGCGCTGCTGATGTCGGAAAAATTGCTGATCTGGTCGCCCGACGGCTGGATGATGATGAATGGGGCGGTATGAGCTGTCTTTCCGGCATTGGTGCCGATCTGTCCGGCTTCATCGAGTCGGCCAAGGTTGCCGACAACATCATGATCGACGGTTGCCCCGTCGGCTGTGGACGCAGACTGTTCAGTCAGAAGGGCCTTCCTTGCTCGGAAGTGGTGATTACCGACCACGGGTTGGTCAAAGGATCGGCGCCGGCCACGGTGGAAGTAGTGGAACGGGTCGCGGGCGAAATAAAAGCCAAATTCTCCGGCAAATGAGGTGGGAACATGACCGATAAGGCCTTGGCCAAAATTTTCAAAGCGCTGGGTGATGAAACCCGCCTGGAAATCGTCCGGATGCTGGCTGGCAAAGAGCGCTGCGTCTGCGCCTTTCTCAGCACATTTTCCATGACGCAGCCGGCCATCTCCAATCATCTGCGGGTGTTGCGCGAGGCCGGGATCGTTCAGGACAGCCGGGACGGCCGCTGGATTTTCTATCGACTGAACCCCGATGCCTTCGCTGCCGTCGCCACATTATGTCAGCTCCCACTGTCCCAGCCAAAAATCGAACGTATCGACCCGTTGACGGAACCGGGCGCTTGCCCCAAACAAAAGGAGGAATCCGCATGAGCAAAAAAATCGAAATTCTCGGCACCGGTTGCGCCAAATGCAACAAACTCGAGGAAAATGCCAAGAAAGCCGTACAACTCGCCGGTGCCGATGCTACAGTCACGAAAATCAGCGATCTGGCGCAGATCGCCAACTATGGCGTAATGATCACGCCGGCCCTGGTACTCGACGGGCAGGTGAAAGTGGTCGGTAAAATTCCAACTCCCGAGGCTATCGCCGAGTGGCTGAAGTAATTTCATTCTGGTGAAGCAACGCTGACAGTCTGGTACACTTCAGCAGGAGGTGTGTCATGGGATCGGCATCCGGCTTCCTGAACTTGGTTTGTAGTGGTTTCGCCAATTTGGCGGCCTATTTGGCGGCACATGTTCTATTGTGCCTGTTGCCGGCATTCTTCATTGCCGGGGCGATGACAGCGCTCATTCCCAAAGAAGCTATCACCCGATTTCTTGGCCGCAGCAGCCCGAAACACGTTTCATATCCCGCTGCGGTTGCCTCCGGCTCCTTATTGGCGGTCTGTTCCTGCACTATCGTGCCGCTGTTTGCCGGAATCTACAAAAAAGGTGCAGGCATCGGTCCCGCCATCACGTTTTTGTTTTTTGCACCGGCTGCCAATATTCTGGCACTGATCTACACTAGCGGGTTAATCGGCCCGGATCTGGC
>DCTI01000043.1 GCA_002329525.1 Negativicutes bacterium UBA1444 | reverse complement strand
ACGGATCATTCCGATTGGCCGACTGGCGGTCAAAGCAATCTCTTCCTATTTACAGGAAAGCCGTCCGGTGTTGCTGCGCAAACAGCCCGAAAAAACGGACGCCTTGTTCCTTAATCATACCGGAACCCCCTTGAGTGACCGCAGCGTTCGCCGAATACTCGACAAATACGTGACGCGGTTGGCTGTACACAAACGGGTGACTCCCCACACACTGCGACACAGCTTTGCAACCCACTTGTTGGACAATGGCGCGGATCTGCGTTCCGTCCAGGAATTACTGGGGCATGTCAGTCTTAAAACAACTCAGGTTTATACCCATGTATCCAGCGAGCGACTGGTGTCAGTTTACCGAAACGCGCATCCCCGGGCATGAGGCCCTTATTCTTTTTGAAAAAATTTACGAAATAGTATTTGAGAGGTGGAATCTTAAAGTGGCAAGTGTATTGTTGGAAAAAACAAGAAAAATCAGCCGGTTGCTGGAGAAGGTCGAAAAGATTTCCTACACAGATCTGTCCAAAACATTGAGTGAAGTCATGCGGGCGAATGTTTACCTGGTGAATCGGGACGGCATCATATTGGGCTATAACATCGTGGGTGACTTCGAATGCAAGTTGATGTTTGAAAAAGTCCTGAAAGTCGGACGCTTCCCGGACCGTTACGTGGCCTGGTTGCTGAAGGTCCTGGAAACATCCGAGAATTTGACGTTAAATAATGGCATGTGCGCATTTAGCTCGGATACTCCCTGCATTGCCAATGAGAAGTTTACGACGGTGGTGCCGATCTACGGCGCCGGCGAACGTTTGGGAACCCTGATTGTCGCAACGTTTAACGAGCCGTTTGTGGACGAGGATCTGATTTTGGCCGAATATGCGGCAACGGTTGTCGGTATTGAGTTTTTACGGGACCGGACGGAACGCATTGAGGACGATGCCCGTAAGATGGCAACAATCCAGGTCGCTCTGGGCACCTTGTCCTATTCCGAAATGGAAGCGGTCATGCATATTTTGGGCGAACTGGAAGGGAATGAAGGCTTGCTGGTCGCCAGAAAAATAGCCGACCGTGTCGGCATCACCCGTTCAGTGATCGTCAATGCCTTGCGAAAATTTGAAAGCGCCGGCGTGATTGAATCCAAATCACTAGGGATGAAGGGAACTTATATCAAGGTTTTGAATGAAAAATTGATTGACGAGCTGAAGAAACTAAAACGGTAAGGATTCTTGGAAACCACCCTGGCGGGTGGTTTCCTTCCCATCGACAGGATTTTTTTGATCTTTGTTGAATATAATAAACATTATGTTATAATGCACCTTATAATGCATTGCAAAGGAGGGGAATGACCAGGGTGTTTGACCGAATTTTTGATTCAGCGCCGATTAATTTGTTGGAAAAAGCACTTAAAGGGTCGTCCCTGCGGCATAAGGTGATCAGCAATAATGTTGCCAATGTTAATACGCCGGGATATAAGCGCATGGAAGTATCCTTTGAATCGGAACTGGCCGCCGCCGTCGCCGCCGACACAAGCAGCCCGGCGAGCGCAGCGGGTATGACACGAACTCACCCGAAACATTTGTTGCCGACCGCGGAGGCGCCGGCTTCGCTATCGATCCGTACGATGAACGATACGTCGCTGCGGACTGATGGAAATAACGTCGATATCGATGCCGAGATGGCGGCGATGACCAAGAACAATATTTTTTATAACACCGTCGCGCAGAGAATCGGCGGATACTATACCAACATTAAGTCGGCGATCAAGGGAGGCTGATGGCAATGAGCATTTTTGGCGCAATTGATGTGGCCGCCTCGGGAATGACGGCGGAACGGTTACGGCTGGATGTGATTTCCAACAACATTGCCAATGTCAATACGACCCGGACCGTGGAAGGCGGACCTTATCGACGGCAATTTGTGGTCTTCGAGTCTCGGCAGGGAGATGCGTCATCCTTCGCCAATATCATGGCCGGTCAGTTGCAATTGAACGGAGTGAGAGTATCCACCATCAAGAAAGATGATGCGCCGTTGCGAATGGTCTATGAACCGGGACATCCGGATGCCGATGCGAATGGTTATGTGCAAATGCCGAATATCAATATTGTTACCGAAATGGTTGACATGATGACGGCGTCGCGCGCGTATGAGGCGAACGTAACTTCGGTGAATGTTGCGAAAAGCATGATGCTGAAAGCTTTGGAAATCGGCAAATAACTTTGGCGTAAAGAAGGTGACGATATGCCTGTCGAAACGATAGGAACGGCCAAGCTGACCATGATGCCCAGCGGCGGAGCCGCAAAGACAACCGCGACTCCGGAAAAATCTTTTGGCCAGTTCCTCTCGGAGGCGCTGGAGAATGTCAACGATTTGCAGAAAAAGGCGGAGCAGGCGTCGACCGATCTGGCGACCGGCAAAATCGAGGATATCTCTGACGTGGTTATTGCCGCGGAAAAAGCTGCGGTTGCTCTCCAGCTGACAATCCAGGTGCGAAATAAAATGCTGGAATCGTATCAGGAAATGATGAGAATGTCAGTCTGATGTCGGTGAGGTAAAATAGAATGGCGGAACTGCGCGAGCAGCTAAAAAAATTATGGGATCGGTTTACACCAAGACAACGCTGGATCATGTTGGGTTCCGCGTTGCTTCTGTTTATTGCGGTGCTTGGCACCAGTTACTGGGCGGGCAGCAAACCAAAGTTCGTTCCCTTGTTTACGGACATGGAAAGCAAGGATGCCGGTGATGTGGTCGCCAAATTGCAGGAACTGAAGGTGCCGTATGAGATTATGGGGAACGGCACGGCCATCGGCGTTGCGGAGAAGGATGTCTACAAAACCCGTCTGGAATTGGCGCGCCAAGGATTGCCGCGCGGCAACAAGGGGTTTGAACTGTTCGACGAAAGCAAATTCGGGACCACTGAGTTTCAGAATCGGGTAAAATATCTACAAGCACTGCAGGGAGAATTGACGCGCACTATTGAAGGCATGGCCGAAGTGGAGAAGGCCCGGGTGCATATTGTGCTGCCGGAAGACAGCCTCTACAAAAAAAATGAAAAACCGGCCACAGCCTCCATCATGATAAAATTGAAACCGAAAGCCAATTTGTCGCCGGAACAGGTCAAAGGGATAGTGAATTTAGCCGCACACAGCATCCGTGGTTTAAGCGCCGATAACATTACGGTTGTGGATAATTTTGCCAGAATCTTGAATGTGAAGGCCGATCCGCTAGGATTGGACGCCACTGTCAATATCAAGCAGGTCGAACTGACCCGGAAAAAGCAGGACGAAATGCAACGGGCATTGGAATCCCTGCTGGAGCAGGTACTCGGTCCCAATAAGGCAGCGGTCCGGGTTAGCCTGGAACTAAGTTTTGATCAAAAAACGGTGGACAAGCAGACCTTTGAACCCGTTGTGGACGACAAAGGGATCCTGCGGAGCAGTCAGGAAAAAAATGAATCGTTCAAGGGGACCAATCCGCCGCCTACAAGCGGACCGCCTGGAACAACGTCCAATATTCCGGGCTATGTCACCGGCGGGAATAATGCGCAGTCCACTTCCACCCAAGAAAAGAAAGAAGCCACCCGCAACTATGAAGTAAATGAAACCAAGGAGAAAACTATCGTTGCTCCCGGGGGAATCAAGCGCATTTCCGTCGGTGTCCTGATCGATGCCAGTATCAGCAAGGCCCAGCAGGAGAGTGTCGCCAAGGCTGTTGCTTCTGCGGCGGGGATCAATCCGGCCCGTGGCGATGTCATTTCCGTGGAAGTTGTGCCGTTCAGCACGGAAGTTGCCGAAAAAATCCGCAAGGAAGAACAGGATCAGGAACAGGCTCAGCAGCGTGATCAGTGGACCAAGATCGGTTTTGGGGTCGGCGCTTTGCTTCTGGTCGCCATGATCGGCTTCTGGATTTTGAAACGGCGCCGGGAAGAGGAAATCGAAGTTTTGAATATGGAAGCCGAGCTCGCCGAACAGGAAGCGGCGGAAGCCGAGAAGGGAAAGGAACTGGAAAAGGCCAGCGAAGCAGCCATTGCGACGATACGGGAATTGACGCCGGAAGAAAAGGCACGTAATGCTGAGCAGGAAGCTTTGGAAACGTTGGCAAAGGCCAAACCGGAAGAAGTCGCCCTACTGTTGAAAACATGGTTGGCGGAAGATTGATTTCAAGAGGTGTCTGAATGGCGCAAGCAGCGGAAATGACTCCCAAACAAAAAGCGGCGGTATTGCTGATTACCTTGGGTCCCAATGTTTCTGCCCAGATTTTGAAACATTTATTTGATCCGCAACGGGGCTTTAAATTTGAAACCTATGCCGTGGTCAGAATCCGGGGCGCTATTCTGGACGCGATTCGGGCGCAGGATTGGATTCCGGTTTCCGTTCGCCAGAAGGCTCGCAACTATACGCAGGTTATGGCGGAGTTGGAGCAGCAACTCGGTCGTTCCGCCAACGATGACGAAATTGCCGCCGCCATGAACATGAGTCAGCAGGAATTCAATCAATTTATCGGGCAGCTGCAGGCAACGACGGTGATGCCGCTGGAAGACTATACGCACAGCGATACATTGGCGGATTCGGCCGAAAGTCCCAGCGAGCAGGCCGAGATCGGTGAAGTGAAAAATACGTTGGTTCAATCTATTAACAAATTGCCGGAAAAGGAAAGAATCGTTGTTTCTCTCTACTATTATGAGGGAATGACGTTAAAGGAAATCAGTCTGATCCTGAAATTGTCGGAAGCCCGAATATCGCAGCTGCATACTAAGGCTGTTTTCCGCCTTCGCGGCGCATTGGCCCGGATCAAGTCCAGCCTGTTGTAAAATTTGGCCAGAAAGGAAGCGGTGCAATGGAATCCAATGTGGAATGCTTTTTCGTTCAGACGAATGATGAAGGAGTGTTCTTGACGGTGAATCCGACGCCGGCCGGCAGCCCGCCCGTTTCCGTCGGTCAGGTTTTGGATGCCTTGCACAGCCAACAGGTGCTAGAGTATAATCGCTTGTCCGTGGAAGAAGCTGTGCGGAATCCGAATGGATCACCCGTCAAAATCGCCGAGGCGCCGCAAAAAAAACGCGATGCGGAAATTAGTGTCATTGTATCCCGCGACCGGATGGAAGCTTTTTTGCAGATTGACACCTCCGGTGATGCCGCAAAACCCAGCCCGGAACTTGTCGCGAAGCGAGTCGAACAGGCTGGCGTGCTCTATGGGGTTTTGGCGGAGGCGGTTGCTGGCGCTTTGCGTCAAAGCAACCAACGAGTGCTTTGTGCCAAAGGGAAAGCGCCGGAAAACGGCGTGGAAGCCCAAGTGAAGTACTTGGTCGATTTGTCGCAGCGGGGAAAACCGGCTGAACTTCACGGCGGTGGCGTGGATTTTAAAGATCTCGGCCTGTATATTAATATTGAAAAGGGCCAGGTTTTGGCGGAAAAGATTCCGGCTACTCCTGGTGTTGCCGGCATGGATGTCTGTGGCAATCCGATTCCGGCAAAACCGGGAAAAGATATTGTTTTGCATCCCGGGGCCAACATTCACGTTGTTGACGATGTTAAGCTGGTCGCCGCCGCCAGCGGCAACCTGGTCGTTGCCGGCGGTAAGCTTTCGATATCGCCGGTTCTGCAAATCAAAGGTGATGTTGATCTTTCCACGGGGAACATTCATTTTGCCGGCGATGTCATGATTAAGGGCTCGGTTTCCGAGGGATTTTCGGTGAAAGCCGGCGGTAATGTCGATATTGCCGGCATGGTCAGCGGCGGATCGGTGGAAGGCGCCAACGTGACGGTCCGACAGGGAATTATTGGCCTGAACAAAGCGGTAATCACGGCGATGGACACGGTTTCCGCAAAGTTTGTGGAAAACGCCAAAATCGTTGCGGATCAGGATATTTTGGTGCAGGACGTGGTTCTGCATAGTCAGCTGAGTGCCGGCAAAAAGGTGCGTGTTGAAGGGCGACGGGGACAGATTGTTGGCGGAGTTGTTTCCGCCGGCGATGAAATTGTCGCCAAATCGGCCGGAAACGCCTCGACGATGCCGACTGAATTACAGGCGGGCGTCAATCCGAAACTTCGCGAAGAATATCTAAATCTGCGCAAGGAACTGAAAGCCATGGAAGCAAGCCTCGATCAAATCCAAAAAGGTTTGTTTACCTTGCGGTCGATGGATCAAAATCAACTGCCACCCGAGAAAAAAGAGCTGCTGTTGAAAATCACCCGGGCGCAATTCACCACTTTGGGGCAGGTGGAGACCATGCGCAAACGATTGGCGGAATTAGAGACGGCATATGAAGAACTGAAAAGCGGACAGGTTAAAATTTCCGACACGGTGTATCCAGGCGTGAAAATTACCATTGGTTCTTTAATCAAACCGATTCAGGAAGAACTTCGGTTTGTGACATTTTATGCCGATGCCGGGGAAATCAAATTCCGTCCGTTCCGATAATCTGGGGCCTGATGGGCAATAGGCAGGGTGAAAGTGGATGAACATTCGACCGGTGGATCTTCAGGTATTGATTCCCCGAACCATCGATGTTGCCAAAATGGCATCGGTCAATGACCAGCAAGCGTCTGCGCAACAGCAGGATGTTTCCTCACGGTTGAAACAAACGGTGGAAACTCAGCAGCACCAGGTGCAAAACATGCTATCGTCGCAGCATGAGGGTAGAGTTGGCCTGGAAGATTTGGAACGCGAGAACAAGAAACAGCGCCGCCGGCGGAATGGTCGGCCATCTGCGGAGCCGACGGACTCCGAACCGGAGACGGTCCAATCGGCCATCGCGCCGGATCCGGTGTTGGGCCACAGGATTGATATCAAGACATGAACGGAGGAAATATGCTGACTGTCACGCTAACCGTTATTGCGTTGGCTGTTGCCGGTTTTGTAGTCTGGATCGCTGCCCGCCGCTCAAATATTGTGCAACGTGTTTCCGGTAATTTGTCCGGTCCGGTGGAACAGATGCAGGAGCAGATCCTGTTGACTGCGGATACGGCCGTGGATCGCCTGGACGGCAAGATCGCCCAGATGGAAATTTTGCTGGCGGAAATTGACCGGCGGAGTACAATTTTAGCGCAACAGACCAAACAGCAGCAATTGGCGCAATTGCACCTAGAACAGCAACAGCAGCAACTCGTATCCTGGCTGCAGTCGCAGCGTCAGTTGCTGGAGACGGAATTTCAGCGGCGGCAGCAGGATTTGTTGCGGAATCAGGCCGCGACGGCGGCGGTTGCCGCCCCGATTACCGCACCGGTTGCGACCACGCCAACTGTGCCCGAAAATCCGGCAACCCTGCCGCAACCGGATAATCCGGTTGCGGTGGAAGAAAGATCCGGGCCGAACTTTCGGCCGACTCCGCGACCCAAATTGACCCGGCCGGCGATTGCCGGTTCCCGGAAAGAATTGCCCGATGCCCAAACCGCACCGGCGACCGACAAGCGGGCGGCGATTTTGGAAATGGCTGAGCAGGGCCGTTCCGTAACGGACATAGCCCAAACGATGGGAATTGGCAAGGGTGAAGTCATGTTATTGCTGAAACTGCGGAAAAAGACGGCGACTTGATCGAACGACCCTTGCCGTTGCCGTTTCCGTGTGGTAAAATATACACCGACGTGTGAAAGACACACGTGGCAGTCTGCCGTCAATCCTGTGCCGCCACTGCGGTGCGGACGGAGCACAAGACGCCACGGAGGAAAAACAGGAGGTGCGTTATGTCAGTCATATCCATGAAACAACTTCTCGAAGCAGGGGTGCATTTTGGTCATCAGACCAGAAGATGGAACCCCAAAATGGCTCCCTATATTTATATGGAGCGCAACGGCATCTATATCAT
>DCTI01000112.1:27457-28258 GCA_002329525.1 Negativicutes bacterium UBA1444 | reverse complement strand
GCGTTGGTGCTGGCGACCGGGACGTATCTGCGCGGCCGGGTGATTATCGGCGACGCCGCCTTTGCCGGCGGACCGAACGGCCAGCGGGCGGCGGTCAATTTGTCCGCGTCGCTGCTGGCGGCGGGGATTCGGCTGCGCCGCTTCAAAACGGGCACGCCGGCCCGCATCGACCGTAAATCCGTTGATTTTTCAAAAATGAAGATTCAGCCCGGCGATGCGGAATTGCACAATTTTTCGTTTTTGAATTTTATTTCGGCGCGGGAGCAAGTGCCCTGCTGGNNTGACTTACACCACGGCGGAGACCCATCGCCTGATTCGGGAAAATTTGCACCGGGCCCCCTTGTATACCGGCCAGATCGAGGGAACCGGCCCCCGTTACTGTCCCTCCATCGAAGTGAAGATCGTGAACTTTCCGGACAAAGAGTCGCATCAGGTGTTCATCGAGCCGGAAGGACTGTCGACGCCGGAACTGTACGTTCAGGGCATGTCGACCAGCCTGCCGACGGATGTCCAGGTGGCTATGCTGCGTTCGATTCCCGGGCTCGAACAGGCCCGGATCATGCGCTACGGCTACGCGATCGAATATGACTGCATCGATCCGACCCAGCTGGATCTGTCGCTGGCCTTCAAGGAGTATCCGGGGTTGTTTGCCGCCGGTCAGGTCAATGGGTCCTCCGGGTACGAAGAGGCGGCGGCCCAGGGCTTGATCGCGGGGATCAATGCGGCCCGTCTGGTGCAGGGCCTGGAGCCGGTGCTAATTTCCCGCTCGGAAGGGTACATCGGCGTTTTGATCGACGACCT
>DCTI01000112.1:21459-27427 GCA_002329525.1 Negativicutes bacterium UBA1444 | reverse complement strand
GACAATGCCGACCTGCGCCTGACCCACAAGGGGTATGCGGCGGGCCTGGCGTCGCCGCTCCGCTGGCAGCGGACAGAACAGAAGCAAAAGCAAATCGAAGCCACGTTGGAACTCTTGAAGCAAGCTATTTTGTCGCCGTCTTCCGCGGTCCAGTCCCGGCTGCGGGAGCTGGGGGCGGCCGAACTGCGCACGGGGATCAGCGCCTATGATTTGCTGAAACGGCCCAATATCGGTTATGCCGACATCCGGGCGGAGCTGGCGTTGCCGGAGTTGTCGCCGGAGGTCGTTTTTCAGGTCGAAGTCATGATAAAATACGAAGGGTATATTAAAAAGCAGATCGAACAGGTGCAGCGGGCAGCCACGCTGGAAGGAAAAGCCTTGCCGCCGGATCTCGATTATACGGCCATTCGTGGCCTGTCGACCGAGGCCCGGCAAAAACTGTCGGCGGTACGACCGGTCTCCGTCGGCCAGGCTGCCAGAATTTCCGGGGTTTCACCGGCGGATATCTCATTGCTCCTGATTTACACCGAGCAGATGAGGCGGGGACGAAATGCCGAGTAACGCGGCGGAACAAATGTTGCAGTATCTTCGGCAGGCTGCGACCGAATTGCCGGTTGTTCTCACCGATGAGCAACTGGCCGCGTTCGCGGTCTATTACGACTTTCTGCTGGAGTATAACGAGAAGGTCAACCTGACCCGCATCACGGAGCCGCTGGACGTGGCCGTGAAGCATTTCGCCGATTCGCTCTCCCTGTTGCAGACCGGCTGGCTGTCGCCTGGCGGCCGAGTGGCCGATATTGGCACCGGTGCCGGCTTTCCCGGAATTCCGCTGGCCATCATGCGGCCGGACCTGCGGGTGGTCCTGGTGGATTCTCTGCGCAAGCGCACGGTGTTCCTGACGGAAGCCGTTCAGAAATTGGCTTTGGTTAATGTGACTGTCGTCTGGTCCCGGGCCGAGGATCTGGGGCGCAATCCCGACTTCCGCGAGCGGTTCGACATCGTTCTGGCCCGGGCGGTGGCCGAATTGAATGTGTTGACGGAGCTTTGCCTGCCGTTGGCAAAACCTGGCGGCGCGTTCGTGGCGATGAAGGGGCCGAAGGCGGAAGCGGAGCTGGCCGCGGCGGGCCGGGCGATTACGCTGCTCGGCGGCGGCGGCGTTGCGGTTGTTTCGGCGACGCTGCCGCTACTGGCGGAGACTCGCACAATCATCCGGATTGACAAACAACGGCCGACTTCCGCGAAGTATCCCCGCAAGGCCGGAATTCCGGAACGACTGCCATTGTCCGCCGTTGCAAAATAAACAGGTGAGGGTGTATGAAAACGATTAGCAGACTTTTTTTCAACCGGATCCCCTCGGCAAAGAATGCGGAGTTTCCGGAGCCGGAACCCCTGCGAACCGAGATTCTCCCGATTCCGGTCGGTGAGATTCAGCCCAATCCCTTTCAGCCCCGAAAAACCTTTTCGGAGGAGGGGCTGCAGGAACTGGCCGCGTCGATCCGCGAGTTCGGCGTGATCCAGCCCTTGATCGTCCGCAAGACCGACGCCGGCTATGAACTGATCGCCGGCGAGCGTCGGCTGCGCGCATCCCGCCAGGCAGAGCTGGCCGAGGTTCCCTGCGTGCTTCGCCCGGCCAACGACAAAGAGATGGCGGAGATTGCCCTGATCGAGAACCTGCAGCGGGAGGATCTGCATTTTTTCGAGGAGGCCCTGGGCTACGAAAAGCTGCTGACCCAGTTTGACCTGACGCAGGAGGAACTGGCGGAGCGCGTCGGCAAGAACCAGTCGACGATCGCCAATAAGCTGCGCCTGTTGAAACTGCCGCCGCCGATGCGCGAGTATATCTTCCGCGAAAAACTGACCGAACGCCATTCCCGCGCTCTGCTCAAAATCGAGGAGCCGGAACGGCAATGGTCGGTTTTGCAGCTGGTGGTCGAGCAAAAGCTGAATGTCCGGGACACGGAGGCCCTGATCGATGCCCAGACTCCGCCGCCGCCGGAACAGAAGCCGGTCCGCCGCCCGGCCATGCTGAAAATTGTCAAGGATGTGCGGATTTTCATCAATACCGTGGGCGAACTGGTGAAACAGATGAAAAAAACCGGACTGGATGTCCGGTTGACTCAGGAACAGGATGAGGACACCGTGACCCTTACGATGGTGGTGCCGAAGCGGCGTTGACGTTGCCGTTAAAGCGATTTATGTAGGCGTCGAGGTTTTTGAATTTTCGCCGCAGCCCGGCGGCGTTCATGTAGCGGATCTTGCCGAAGATTGCCCGTTCGCTCCAGGGCCGGTCGTGAACCCCGCCAATGCTCCATGCGACGCCGGCATACCCATTGGGGTCCCGACCGTCCAGCGAATAACGGTTGTTCAACGCAATGGCGACAGTCAGGGCGGTGTCGGGATCACTCGTCCACTCGAGAATTTTTTTGGCCCAGTACATCCGCATATAGCCATGCATCTTGCCGGTTTCCACCATTTGCCACTGCGCCGCGTTCCACGCCGGATCGTGGGTGCGGGCCTCCGCCAGCTCAACCGCGTCGTACAGGAGGGGCCGCCGGTCATCGCGATGTTTTTTCAGGGTTTCCTGCGCCCAGGCGGGAAACCCTTTGCTATTGTCATAGTCCGGATTATAGTGGCAGAAGTTGTCGGCCAGTTCCCGCCTTACGATGAGCTCTTCGAGGAAGGCTTCCTGACTCTGCCGCAGGGGACCGGCCTGGACGATTTCCAGAAACACCCGCTGCGCCGACAACTGTCCGAAGTGGAGATAAGGAGAGAGGTCGGACTGGCCGTTCTGGGCGGGGTCATTGCGCGAATCGTCGTAGGCGGCCAACTTTTCGTCGAGGAAACAGCGCAGTTGCCGTTGTGCGGCAGTTGATCCCGGGTTCATTCCCGGATAGTCTGGCACCTCGGGCGTGGCCTCGGCAATGATTCCTGCCGTCCCGTCGGCTCCGGCGGTGTCACCGAAGGGATGCCGGAGCAGTTCCGGATAGGACTCCGTAAAGTCCGCCAACAGGCGGCGCAATTTCGGCCGGAGCGTATAGGCGCCAAACTCCTGCTTGGTGGACGCAACCCAGCAGGGAACGACGTTATGGGCGTCGACTTCATCGACGGGAACCGTGACGGCGGACAGCAGGGCGCGTTTCCAGGCCTGCTTCGGTTTCAGCGGGTCAAAATCCGTGACCAGCAACGAACAGGGCAGTCGGCCGAGATACTCCGCCAGTGTCGTCGGCGGGTCCCCGGACAACACGACCAGGGGAATGTTTTTTGCCGCCAGTTGCCGGGCCGTTTCCTGCAGGCCGGCCAGCAGGAAGCGATAGTGCCGTGGCTGGGCCGACAAAAATTCCGGCGCCAGCGTGAACACAACGGTCAGCGGCGCCTGCCGGGCCAGCGCCTGTTGCTGCGCGTGCAGCAGCGCCCAGTTCTCTTCGGCGCGTTGATCCCGGCTCATCCAATATACCACGGGTCCCGGTCCCGTTTCGCCTTTTTGTATTCGGCGGACTCGCTGCTGGTTCATTTCGCCCTCCTGTTGTTTCACGTGAAACTTTTTTGCGGGATAATTTTGCGGATTCGGTTGAATGTCGGGCTGGTTGTTGTTACTATAGTAATGGTCAGTCCGTGTTCTGCACAGAATGACTGTACATAATGGATGAGGTGACGTGTTGGTTAAAGTGATTGCGGTAGCCAATCAAAAGGGGGGCGTCGGCAAGACGACGACGGCCGTCAATCTCAGCGCCTGCCTGGCCAATCTGGGCCAGAAGGTATTGCTGATTGACGTCGATCCCCAGGGGAATTCCACCAGCGGGCTGGGAATTGACAAGGCGGCGGTCAAGCGGTGCATTTACGACTGCCTGGTCAATGATGTGCCGATGGAAGAGGCGTGTCTGCCAACCCGGGTGGAAAATCTGTCGCTGCTGCCGGCCACGATTCAGCTGGCGGGGGCCGAAGTCGAACTGGTTTCGGTGCTGGCCCGGGAGAACATGCTGAAACGGTCGCTTGAAAAAGTGAAGTACCGTTATAATTTCGTGATCATGGACTGTCCTCCTTCTTTGGGGCTGCTGACCGTCAATGCCCTGACCGCCGCGACGTCGGTTCTGGTGCCGATACAGTGTGAGTTTTACGCGCTGGAGGGGCTGTCCCAGCTGATGAAGACCGTCGGCCTGGTGCAAAAGAACCTGAATCCGTCACTCCAACTGGAGGGGGTCTTGTTGACCATGTTCGATGCCCGGACCAACCTGTCGATTCAGGTGGTGGACGAGGTGAAGAACCATTTCCGGAACAAGGTATACCGGACGATCGTGCCGCGGAATGTCCGCCTCAGTGAGGCCCCGAGTCATGGATTGCCCATCGTCCAGTACGACCCGAAATCGCGGGGAGCCGAAGTATATATGGATCTAGCCAAGGAGGTTCTGGGAGATGAATAGGAAAGGGTTGGGCCGGGGGCTGGACGCGCTGTTGGCCGGCGACTACCAGTCGACCACCGGCGAATCCGTGACCGAACTGGCGCTTGCCGATATCGTGCCGAACCGCTTTCAGCCGCGCCGGGAGTTTGATGCGGAGCGACTGGCGGAACTGGCGGAGTCCATTAAGCGCTATGGCGTGTTGCAGCCGATTGTTTGCCGCCGCCAGAACCAGGGTTATGAGCTGATTGCCGGTGAACGGCGCTGGCGGGCGTCGCAGCTGGCCGGACTGGCGGTGGTGCCGGCACTGATCCGCGAATATACCGATGCGGAAATGACGGCGGTCGCCCTGGTCGAAAACTTGCAGCGGGAAAACCTGAATCCGATGGAAGAGGCGCTGGCTTACCGACGCCTGATGGACGAGTTTGACCTGACCCAGGAGGAAATTTCCCTCCAGGTCGGCAAAAGCCGGTCCTTCATCGCCAACTCCGTTCGCTTGCTGAATTTGCCGCCGACGGTTCAGGAATTTGTTTCACGTGGAACAATGAGCCCGGGACAGGCCCGACCGTTACTGGTGCTGCCCACGCCATCCCTGCAGGAGGAAGCTGCCGCCGAAATCATCAAACACGCGCTGACGGCGCGGGAAGCCGAGGAATTGGCCCGGCAGCGGACACGAAAACCGTTGCGGCGGCCGCCGGCAGCATCCCGGAAAACGCCGCCGGACGGCGCGCAGGCGTTGGCGGACCAGTTCAGCGCAGCGCTGGGAACCCGGGTGAAAATTCAGGCCAAGGACGCCGACTGCGGCGTGATTTTGATCGAGTACTATTCGCCGGAAGAATTGCAGCGACTGCTGGAACAAATCACCGGCGAACCGGATCATGATCCCGCCGGCCGTCAGAGCGCTCGCCGGTCGGCGTTTCCCGTCTGACGGCAGGAGGAATGCGAATGCGGCAGGAACGCGACGCGCTGGGCGACTGGTCCATCGACGAAGACGCTTTCTATGGAATCGCGACTGCCCGGCTGGTGTCGGCGGTGAATGTTCCCGGCCCGGCATTCCCGCCGGAACTGCCGGGCAATCTTTTGCGCATCCGGCAGGCGCAGGCGGTCGCCTTTGGACGGAGCCGGCAGTGGCCCGACCGGACCGCGGCTGCATTGGCGCAGGCCGCCGCCCGTCTCGCTGCCGTTCCCGAACGGTTGGCGGAACAGATTCGGGTTACGCCGCTGCATGGCGGCGGTGCCCGGAGCCTGGTCCTGAACCTCGACGAGGTCCTGGCAAATGCCGCGCTGCTTGAAATTGGCGCCAACAAAGGCGACTATCATTTGATGGCGCCGCTGTTTCAGCTGGACCGGGGCTTGCAGCCGCTGTCTGTCTACATGACGTCCTTCCACATCACGATGCTGGCGGAGCTTTCGCAACTGTTAACGGCGGCGCAAACGCTGTCCGCCCGACTGGAGCGGCAGACGCTGGATTTTTCCGGCCAGGAGACCGTAGCCCAGTTGCAGTACCAGGATGTCGAGCTGTCGACGCTGGGCAGTGATTTCAGTCGTTGCGGCGACAGTATCGGCCGGAGCCG
>DCTI01000112.1:17544-21424 GCA_002329525.1 Negativicutes bacterium UBA1444 | reverse complement strand
GTCCGGCGATCGCCGGACGATTTCCCCCGGAATACCGATCTGTATGTGGAGCTGTCCTCGCAGCTGAAGAATATGGCGTTGGCATTGCTGCAGTTTTGCAGCCGTCTCCGGGTCCTGGCCGGTCAGCAGCGGGAAATTGGCCTGCCGCGGCTGCGCGCCAATCCGGCGTTCAGTCCCGCCCAGCATGAATTTGTCGCCCTGGATACGGCCGCGCAACTGGGGTTCGCAATCTGCGGCGCCGACGCGGCGACGACGGCGGCGATCCAGTGCGGCCTGGAAAACGCCGGCGCCTACGCGCCGCTGTTTACAACGGAAATCTTTCGGGCCGGCCGCTGCCTGTCCGCCATCATTCGGTTGTTGTCGGAACAAGTGTTGCCGGAATTGACCGGAACGCCCGAAGCCGGGCGAACCAAGGCGGCGGCGACGCCATTGCAGGCGGAGCGCCTGATTCCGCTGCTGGGCTATGAGCGGGCGGTGCAGGTTGCCCGTATTGCGGCTTTGACCGAGAAACCGGTGCGCCTGGTGGTGGAAAAAATGAAACTTCTGTCGGCCGATCAACTGGCGCAGTGTTTCGAGGTCGGCGAGTCCAAGGCGGACCGCAGCGCCGACGATACCGAAAAAATTTTTTCCGGCGAGTAATTTTGCGGGGTTTCAAAAATTTGGGGGAAATTGGCAAGCGCGAGATGGTGTAAAATAAACGTTGCTTTCTACGCTGGCCTGACAGAAAGGTGGTACCATGAACAGTGCATCCGTTGTCGCGCCGCTTTCCGGCGTCGAACTCACGCATCTGACTTATGCCCTGGTGGTCGTAACGGTGTTTTTCGGGCTGTCCTCCCTGTATCTGGCGGTGCGGCTCCATCGACTCAACCTGCTCTATAAAAAGATGATGCAGGGCGCTACCGGAGAATCGATGGAAACCATGCTGTTATCACGGATCCGGGATATCGAGGAACTGAAACAAGCCGCCGGCAAACTGGATTCCGAATGCACTCGGCTCGATACCGAGAGCAGGCGCCATATCCAGAAGGTCGGGGTTGTTCGTTTCAATGCCTTCGACAATACCGGCGGCGACCTGAGCTTTTCCTTGGCCCTGCTGGATGCCGCCGACAGCGGCTTTGTCCTTTCCGGCATTTATGGCCGGGAAGACTCGCGGGTATACGCCAAGCCGGTGACCAAGGGCGAGTCCACCTATTTGTTGACCAAGGAAGAGAAACTGGCGTTGGAGGATGCCCGCAAAAAATAAATTTTCAAAGCGGGCAGGATTTTTTGCATTTAGGAAGAAAATTAAAGATTGCTCGGTTGATTGCAGGAGACCAGAGAGGGGGGCAAGGCTTGCAGAAGAAAACGAAAATGCCGGATAAACGCAGCTATACGCTGATGATCGTGCCGCATCGCGGCAATAAAGTCTATCACTTCCAGTTGCCGATCCGTTGGGTGAAAAACTGTCTGGCCGCGGCCGGAGTCGCCGTTTTGGTTGCCGCGGCGGGTCTACTACATTATCAGGTCACCCTACAGCGGGCGCAGACCGAACTTGACGAGCTCACCAACCTGCGGACCGTGAATGTCGCCCAGGCCGAACAACTGGACAAACTGGCCAAAAACACGGCGATTCTGCAGGAAGAGATGTCCAAGCTGAACCAACTGGATGCGGAAGTCCGCCGCATGTTGAACGCGGAGGAGTTGCCGGGGGTTTCCCGTTCCGGCGTGAACCGCCCATCCCTGCCGAGTGGCGGCCAGGGCGGACCCGTGGTGAAACCGCAGGCGGCCGAGTTGGACAATCTGGTGAAGGACCTGCAGGTAAGCGCCAAGGCGCGGAACGAAAGTCTGGCCGAGTTGCGCGACGCGTTGAAGGAACGTAATGAACGGTTGGCGGCTACGCCGTCGATCTGGCCGACAGATGGCGTCGTCACCTCCCGCTTCGGTTACCGCTGGGGCGGCAGCGACTGGCATCCGGGCATTGACATTGCCGCGGATTCCGGCACGCCGATTATCGTGACTGCGGACGGCGTGGTCATCGCCAGTGGCTGGAACGGTGGCTACGGGCGGCAGGTGGTCGTGGATCATGGCTATGGCATTACCACGTCCTATGCGCATAATTCGGAAAACGTCGTGTCCGTCGGGCAGAAAGTCAAAAAGGGCCAGCTGGTCGCCTATATGGGCAGTTCGGGCTTCAGCACCGGGCCGCATGTTCATTACGAAGTCAAAGTCAACGGCACGGTCGTGAATCCGGCCAAATTTCTGTAAATGACGAATGATAAACGGGAGTTGACATATGTTTGGCAATAAAAAGAGCGCGGACATCCCCGCGCAAGTCGAAACGCTGATCGGCCAGAGCACGAGCGTAAAGGGCAGCCTTTCTTCGGAAGGCTCGATGCGCATTGACGGAAAATTCGAGGGGGACATTGTCACCACCGCCGATATCATCGTGGGCGAAACCGCTGTCGTGACGGCCACGGTTGCCGCCAAAAACGCCGTAGTCGCCGGATCGGTGACCGGCAACATGGACATCAGCGATAAATTGGAATTGCTGCCGACCGGGAAGCTGGTCGGCGATCTCAAGGTCGGGTCCCTGATCATCGGCGAAGGCGCTGTCTTCAAAGGGAACTGCGAAATGCGCCAGGCCGGCGAATAACCGACGATTTTCGAAACAGGCACGGACTTTCCCGCCGGAAAGTGCGCGCCTGTTTTTTTTCGGCGCGGATAAAAGGAGTTTGGCCGATCTTGCCTAACTTTTTATATAAGGAATAGCGGCGATCCGGGCGCAAAAACCCGGCGGAAAGGAAAGCGGACGAATGGACAGAAATGAATTGTTACGCCGGATTCCGGCGATGGAACAGCTGCTGGGGCAGGCCCAGCCAGATCGTCGCTTCGAGGGGCTCAGCCACGAGGTGTTGGCGGAGTTGCTGCGACAGGCGACGGCCGCGGCGCGGCAGGAGTTGGTCGGCAGCCAGCAGGAAGCCGGCGGCGAAACAACAACGCAGCAGTTAATGGAGCAAATCCTGGACCGGGCGGCGGCGGCGCGGGCCTGCCTGCTGGAACCGAGCCTGCGCAAGGTGATCAACGCCACGGGAGTGGTGCTGCATACCAATCTGGGCCGGGCCCCGCTCAGCGCCCGGGCGGTCGAAGCCGTCCGCGCCGTGGCCGAGGGATACAGCACGCTGGAATACGACCTGGCTGCCGGCGGCCGGGGGGAACGCTACGCGCATGTGGCGAAGCGTCTGGAAAAGCTGACCGGCGCCGAAGCGGCGCTGGTCGTCAATAATAACGCCGCGGCCGTGCTGCTGGCCGTGGCCGGCATCGCCCGCGGCCGCGAAGTGATCGTGAGCCGGGNNCCAAAGCGGCGCCACGCTGGTAGAGGTCGGCACGACGAACAAAACCCGGCTGGCTGATTATGCGGCGGCGATTACACCGGACACGGCGGCGATCCTCAAGGTGCATACCAGCAATTTTGCGATTGTCGGCTTCACGAGCCAGCCGGAGTTTTCCGAGCTGTGCGGTCTGTGCCGGGAACGGGGGATTGTCGCGATCAACGACGTCGGCAGTGGGACGCTGCTGCCCCTGGAATTGTCGGGGCATCGGGAGCCGACCGTGCAGGAATGCCTGACCGCCGGCTTCGACCTGGTGACGTTCAGCGGCGACAAACTGCTGGGCTCGGGGCAGGCGGGCATTATTGCCGGCCGACGGCAATATATCGACAAACTCAAGAAAGAACCGCTGCTGCGGGCGGTCCGGATCGACAAGCTGTCGCTGGCCGCGCTGGAGGGAACGTTGACCGATTATATGACCGGCCTTGCCGGCGAGCGGATCCCGGGCTGGACCATGCTGCACGCGGCCCCGGCCCAGCTGCAGGCACGGGCGCAGGACCTGGCGGCCCGACTGA
>DCTI01000112.1:3079-17497 GCA_002329525.1 Negativicutes bacterium UBA1444 | reverse complement strand
TGGAACGCAGGCTGCGCGAAAACCGGGTTCCGGTGATCGGCCTGATCCGGGAAGAAGCGCTGTTGCTGGACGTTCGCTGCCTGCTGCCCGGCGACGAGGAAGTTGTCGCTGCTGCGCTGGCCGGCATCAGCCGGGGAGGCGGCCGATGAAGCACCTGATCGTCGGCACGGCCGGACACGTCGACCACGGCAAGACCNNCGTTGATCCGCGCTCTGACCGGGATCGATACCGACCGGCTGCAGGAGGAAAAAAAACGGGGGATCTCCATCGATATCGGTTTTGCCGCCCTGCGTTACGACGACGGGTTGTTGCTGGGCATCGTCGATGTGCCGGGACATGAGCGGTTTCTGAAGAACATGCTGGCGGGAACCGGCGGGATCGACCTGGTGCTGCTGGNNGGCATCATGCCGCAAACCCGGGAACATTTCGAAATGCTGCAATGCCTGGGGATTCGGCACGGGATCGTGGTGTTGAACAAAATCGACAAGGTGGACGCCGAATGGCTGATGCTGGTGGAAGAGGACGTGCGCAACTGGCTGAGCGGCACATTTTTGGACGGCGCGCCGCTGTGCCGGGCTTCGGCGGTCACCGGCGAAGGGCTGCCGGAGTTGCGACAAACACTGCGGGAAGCGGCGGAGAAAGTCCGGGCGCGCGACAGCCGCGCGCCGTTTCGGATGTGGATCGACCGGGCCTTCAACCTGAAGGGGCAGGGACTGATCGTGACCGGGTCGGTTCTTTCGGGAACGTTGCGAACCGGCGATCCGGTCCGGATCTATCCCGCGGAGCAGACCGGCAAAGTCCGGGAGCTGGAGAGCCATAACCAGGCAACGGCGTCCGTTGCCGCCGGCCAGCGCGCCTCCGTCAATCTGACGGGGATCAATCTGGCGGAAGTGGGGCGGGGGATGTTTCTCAGTTCGGACGGCATTGCGGTACCGAGCCTCGTCTGGGACGCCGCCATCCAGTGGCGGACGCGGTTTCCTTCCGGAACCCGGATTCGTTTCCACATCGGCACCGGCGAATTCATCGGCCGAATGTCCTATGCGGCCTAGGGGCCATTCCCGGAAATCGTGCGGCTGCACCTGGAGGAACCGGTCGCCGGCGCCTGCGGCGACAAAGGGCTGGTCCGGCGATATTCGCCGCAGGACCTGATGGGGGGAATCACCCTGCTGTGGCCGGGCGGCGCCAATCACAAGCGGGACGAGCGGTTAAACCGGCTCTATGAGGCGCTGCGCCGGAACGATCTGAACGAAGTTCTGCTCGAACAACTGCTGTTGACGCGGCAACCGCCAACCCGCGGCGAATGGGCGGCCCAAGCCGGTTATCTCAACGAGCGGGAAGTACAGGCGGCGCAGCAGCAGCTGGTCGGCGCCGGCCGGGTTCTGCAGGCGGGACAATATTATGTGGCGGCNNAGGGCGGTATGAAGCACAGCTGCAGGAGCTGCTGCGGAATTTCCACCGGGAAAAGCCCGCCGAGCCGGGACTGTCCCGCGAAATCCTGCGGCAGCGGATCGGCTTGCCGGCCAATATCGCGGAGTGGTTCCTGAAAGAAAGCGAGCGGAAGGGCTTGACCGTCCTGTGGGACGAATACGTTGCCGCGACGTCGCATGCCGCCGCCCATGGCCAAAAATCCGCCCAGCTGCGGCAAATTTTTGAAGCCGTCATGAACCCGCGCGAACTGATCGAGATCACTCCGGAGTGGCTGGCCGAAAAAATGCAGCGGCCAATTTCCGAAATCAAACCTTTTTTTGAGGCGTTGACCCGTGACGGAACGCTGGTTCGGATCGCCGGAGTACACGTATACAGAAAAACAATTCAATACATTGGCTCGCTTATTCAGCAACATTTTGCGACCAAATCGACACTTTCGGTCGGCGAGTTTCGAGACTTGTTGAACATTACACGGCGATTGGCCGTGCCGCTTCTCGAATTCCTTGACACGCATAAATATACTATACGAAGAGAGGATGTCCGCCTTAAAGGGCCTAACTTAACAAACTTGTCAGAATAAACTGCATTTAAATATACATGTTGACAGCATAAGCTTGCGTCCATATAATTGACCTTGACACAATTCGTTTGCAGGAAAAAAACAAAAGTGTCAAGGGAGTGTGCCTAGGGTTCCGCGCAATGATGCGGCCTGGTCCGAGCGGCACAGCGCGCAAGCGTACACCGTGAGTATAAAAAACTCTGCGGAAGGTCCCGGTGATACCGGCCTTCGCAGAGTTTTTCTTATGCTGAGGCGTCGGGGGAAATCGAGTATTTTGCAAGAGAGGGAAGGTGTGATTGTATGTGCAGAATTGGCGCCATCAAAAGTGCGGATCCGGTGAATCCGTCCACGGCGTTGGACCTGATGCTGCCCCAGCAGGAGGGTCACGATAACTCCGGGTTCGCCATGGTGATGCAGGATCTGGCGGGAGTGTTCGGCGAGTACAAGACCAAGCCGTTGCTGTCGCTGGCCTGTACGCAGAAAGGGGCGAAGATCGTCCAGGATTACATGGACAAGAGCGGCTTCCACAGCCTGCGGGAGTGGATTCCCCGGGTCAACGCCAAACCGGGCCTGGATATCAAGGCGATGCCCTACTACATCTTTACGGCCTATGATTATCCGGATTATCTGGCTACCGCCAGCCAGGAAAAGAAGGAAGATCTGCTGCTCAATATCCGGCTGGCGCTGCGGGCGCTGCTGGAAAAGGAGGACAACGGCTATGTCTTTTCGTTCTGGCCGGATGTACTCACCCTAAAGGAAATCGGCGATCCCCGCGACATCGCGACCTATTTCGGCCTCTGGGACGACAACGGCGAGCTCATGGCCCGCAACTATGTCGTCCAGTGCCGTCAGAATACGAACTACGAGATCGTCCGCTATGCGGCGCATCCGTTCTTCCTGCAGGGCTATACCCTGTGCGCGAACGGCGAAAACACGTTCTACACGAAGAACAAGGAATATCAGAAATCGCTGCATCGCGGCTACATCGGCTTCGAGTCGGACTCGCAGAACTTCCTGTACACCCTGCACTACGTCCTGCACGAGCTGAAATGGCCGCTCAAGTATTACAAGCACGTGATCACCCCCCTGCCGTTCGAAGAGGTGGAACAGCGCCCCGACCACAACGAGTTGCGGGCCATCCGCCAGACGCTGGGCCATCTGGAGATCAACGGGCCGAACACGGTCATCGCCATGTTGCCCGACGGCAGCATCATGACCTGCTGCGATTCGAAAAAACTCCGCCCGGTGGTGGTTGGCGGCACCCGGAAGATGATGGCGATATCCTCGGAAGTCTGCGGCCTGAATGTGATTCTGCCGGACCGGGATGAAACGAAGGATGTATATCCCAATGAGCGGGAGATCGTGATGATCACCCCCGACCTGGAGGTGCAGCGATGGAAGCAATGAAAACCCAGGAAGTCACATTCAACGATTTGCCCTGGAAAATCAACTATACACCGGAGCGCTGCACCATGTGCGGCAGCTGCGTCGCCGCCTGCACCTTCGGTGCGATCGAGGCGAGGATCGAACGCCGCTCGATGACGATTTCGACCGGCCACCAGCCCGAACCGACGCAACGTCACGCGGCGGTGCCGGTGATCCGGCAGAAGAATGGCCTGGCGAACGCCTGCGTCGGCTGCGGCATGTGCGAAAAGGTCTGTCCCAACAACGCCATCCGGCCGGTGCGGAACGAAGATTCCCGGATGAATGTGGTGGCCCGGGCCGGCGGCAGCCCCATCAAGCGCGGCGGCCGGACCAATCTGAACGCCGACCGGGTGCTGGACAAAATCGTCGTCGGCCGGATCTCCCAGATGACCGACCCGTCGCTGGATTCGGAGCGCCACACCTTCGACGTGCGGGCGCCCTTCGGGCGGGTGTTGCTGCCGCATGAACTGCCGTTTTCCATCCAGGACGGCGAGTTGCACATGCAGGGCTGGACGCCGCCGGTCCACTGGATTTATCCGTTGATTTTCAGCGACATGTCGATCGGCGCGCTGTCGACCCGGGCCTGGGAAGCCCTGGCCCTGGCCACCGCCTATCTGAACGAAAAGCATAACATGCCGGTTCGCATGTCCTCCGGCGAGGGCGGGATGCCGGTGAAACTGATGGAGTCGGAGGCCCTGAAATATTTCATCATCCAGATCGCCTCCGGGCATTTCGGCTGGAACCGGATCATCAAGGCGCTGCCGAAGATGAAGGTCGATCCGGCCGGCATCCTGATCAAGATCGGCCAGGGCGCCAAACCCGGCGACGGCGGCTTGCTGCCGGCGGCGAAAGTCGCCGAGCACATCCAGGCGATCCGGGGCGTGCCCAAGGCGGACCTGCTGTCTCCGCCGAACCATCAGGGCCTGTATTCCATTGAGGAATCGGTGCAGAAGATGTTCATGTCGATGAACGCCGCCTTCAAGTTCCGGGTGCCGGTGGCCATCAAGTGTGCGGCGTCGGCGACTTCGGTATCCGTCTACAACAATCTGCTGCGCGACCCGTACAAAATTTGCGGCGGCTTTTTCATTGATGGCATTCAGGGCGGCACGGGCGCCGCGAACGAGGTTTCCCTCGACCACACCGGCCACCCGGTGGTTTCCAAGATCCGCGACTGCTATCTGTCGGCCGTGAAACAAGGCAACCAGGGCCGCATCCCGCTCTGGGGCGGCAGCGGCATCGGCCTGACCGGCAACGCGGCGGCGGATGCCTTCAAACTGATCTGCCTCGGCGCCAACGGCGCGTTCATGGGCAAAATGCTGATCCAATTGATGGGCTGCGTCGGCAACGAGCGCGGCCGCTGCAACGGCTGCAACACCGGCCACTGCCCCACCGGCATCTGCACCCAGGACCCGCGCCTCGTCAAGCGCCTCGACGTGGACAAGGCCGCCCAGAGCGTGGTGGAATACATGCTGGCCTTCGACGCCGAGCTCAAGAAACTGATGGCGCCGGTCGGCAACAGCTCGCTGCCGGTTGGCCGTTCCGACGCCCTGGTGACGAATGATCGCGCGGTGGCCGACAAACTGTCGATCACCTATGCGTGTTAGGAGGGATCCTGAGCATGTTTAAAATTCAAACCCTGCAAAACAACGAGCGGATGTCGACCCAGGACCTGCTGCAGGCGATCAGCGCCGCCGTGGCGGCTGGGGAGACCGACTTTTATATCGAAGCGTCCGGTCAGCACGACATCGGCGGCCCGCTGTGGCATCCGGAAGGGAAGATCCTGCGGTTCCACGTCAAGAATCCCGGCCAGCGCGTCGGCTGCATGTGCCTAGACAACACCGAAGTCTATGTGGAAGGTACCGCCTCGGCCGATGTGGGCTGGTTGAATGCCGGCGGCAAAATCGTGGTTCGGGGCGACGGCGGCGACACCTCCGCCCACTGCGCCGCATCCGGCAAAGTGTACGTCGGCGGTCGGGTCGGCACCCGCTCCGGGTCGCTCATGAAGCACGACCCGCTGTATTCCGCGCCCGAGTTTTGGGTGCTGAAGAACTGCGGCAGCTTTTCCTTCGAATTCATGTCCGGCGGCACCGCCGTCGTCTGCGGCTACGACAGCGAACAATTCGAATCGGTGCTGGGCGACCGTTCCTGCGTCGGCATGGTCGGCGGCAAGCTCTATTTCCGGGGGCCGGCGCAAGGTTTGTCGAAAAAGGACGTCAAGGTCGGCACGCTGGACGCGGCGGACATCGCCTATCTCAGCGAGGGCATGGACGAATTCCTGCGGGACATTCAGCGGCCGGAGCTACGGGAAGTCCTCACGAAATGGGAGGACTGGCACAAAGTCATTCCCCTCACCTACGACGAGCGGCCGAAGAAAACGTCGCCGGACATCCTTTCCTTCCGGAAGACTGAATGGGTGCCGGGCGGAATTTTCGGCGACGTCTGCGACGACGACTGGCAGGTGATGGGCCTGGTCGCGACGGGGAAATACCGGCAACGGGTGCCGTTCTGGGAAAACCGCAAATACATGGCGCCTTGCGAATTCAACTGTCCGGCGTCCATTCCTTCGCAACAGCGGTTCAATCTGCTCCGTGAGGGCAAGGTGGATGAAGCCTACCGGCTGGTTCTGGATTATACGCCATTTCCCGGCTCGGTCTGCGGCGCCGTCTGTATGAACCTGTGCATGGATGAGTGCACCCGCAGTCAGGTCGACATTTCCGCGCAGATCGGCCGGCTGGGAACCTATTCCGCCGCGGTGGACGTACCGGCGCCTGCCGAAAGAACCGGCAAAAAAGTCGCCGTGATCGGCGGCGGGCCGGCGGGCCTGTCGGCGGCCTGGCAGCTGGCCCGCGACGGGCACGAAGTGGTGGTCTACGAGGCCCACGAAGCGATGGGCGGCAAACTGGAACAGGTCATCCCCCGGTCGCGTCTGCCGCACGAAACCCTGGAGCGGGAGCTGAAACGGATTGAATCGGTCGGCGTGAAGTTCGTCACGAACTATGCCGTCGATCCGGAGAAATTCCAGGCGTTGCGGCGGGGAAANNCGACGCGGTCGTAGTCGCCAGCGGCGGCCACGTGACCCGGATGATCCCCTGGCCCGGCAATGAACGGATCGTCAAAGGCCTGGACTTCCTTAAGTCGGTCAATCGCGGTGAAAAGGTCAAAGTCGGCAAGCGCGTCATCATCATCGGCTGCGGCAACTCCGGCATGGACGCTGCGGTCGGCGCCTACCAGATGGGCGCGGAGCAGGTGGTCTGCATCGACGTGCAGCGGCCGGCCGCGTTCCAGAAAGAGATCGACCACGTCGAGGAACTAGGCGGCGAACTGATCTGGCCAGTCTTTACCAAGGAAATCACCGCCGAGGGCATCATCACCAATGCCGGCGACCTGATCAAAGGCGACATGGTCATCATCACCATCGGCGAAAGCCCGGACCTGAGCTATTTGCCTGCGGATATCCAACTGGAGCGCGGCTATCTGAAACCGGCAGGCGACCTGAGCATCGCTCCCGGCGTGTTTACCGCCGGCGACACCATCAAGCCGGGACGGCTGGTGGATGCGATCGGCGCCGGGCGCCAGGCGGCGCTGGCCGCCCAGGCCTATCTGAGCGGCGGCGTTTACGTGAGCGAGGATAAGAAAAAAATCCCGGCGGCGCGACTCAAGACCGCCTACTTCAAAAAATGCCATACCTGCGACCTGCCGGAGGCCAAGGACGAATACAACCGTTGCATCAGCTGCGGCACCTGCCGCGATTGCCACATGTGCATCAAGTCCTGCCCGGAAAACGCGATTTCGCGCAATCTCCGGCCGGACAACGGCGGCTTCGAATACGTGGTGGACCCGGACAAGTGCATCGGTTGCGGGATCTGCGCCGGCATCTGCCCGTCCGGAATCTGGGCGATGTATCCCAACGCCGAAGCGATTCCGATGTACAAAACTGTATAGATCGGCGAAAATTTCGAAAGTAACTCCTTGTATTGACAGGAGTTGTCCGCTGCTTCTATAATGGGTGTGCACACGCCGCAAGACCGTGTTCCCCATTGAGTAAGAAAATTAATTGAGAGTCGAAGCATTCCAATGGCGGAATAAGACGACAGCAGTCTTATTCCGCTTTTTCAACCGTTTGCGGCCATTGGCAGAACTACTGAGTCCGCTCCGAAAGGACAATTTGTACAGAGTCCGTGACCAGCGCGTTGACACCCCCTTCCCGCGTACATATAATATCTGTGGACCTCGCCGCTTCCTGGCCGGTGACAGCTGCTGCCGCCGACAGAATGACTCAGCCGGGGTTTCTATCAGTTTCAGGGCAGATTCTCCCGCCAGAGGGAACAAAGCCGCGAAACGGAGGGATGCCGTCCCAGCAGGAAACCACAGACAGGGATGCGATTAGGAATAGGGGGGAGTAATAACATGAACAAGAAAATGGCCGCATTCGGAGTATGCATCGTCCTGCTCCTGACCTCCGTAATCTTCGCCGGTTGCGGCGGCGAAAAAAAACAGGCGGACGTAATAAAAATCGGCGCTGACCTGGAAATGACCGGCGGCAACGCCACCTTCGGCCAGTCGGCGGCCAACGGGGCCAAACTGGCCATCAAGGAAGTCAACGCCAAAGGCGGCGTGCTCGGCAAACAACTGACCCTGATCGTCGCCGATAACAAGAGCGAGGCGGCTGAAGCCGCCAATGCCATGCAGAAACTGGTCACCCAGGACAAAGTGGTGGCGGTCATCGCTCCCATCGCTTCGTCCAGCGTCATGGCCGCCGCGCCGATCAACCAGCAGGCCAAAGTGCTGGCGATCAGCCCCACAGCGGCCAACCCCAAAGTGACCGTGGACCCGGACACCAAAAAAGTCCGCGACTTCGTTTTCCGCGCTGCCTTCATCGATCCCTTCCAGGGAGCGGTCATGGCGAACTTCGCCAGCCGGTCGCTGAAAGCGAAAACGGCAGCCATCTACATTGACAATTCCAGCGACTATGCCAAAGGCTTGGCCGAGTTCTTCGAAGAAACCTTCGTGAAGAACGGTGGCAAGATCGTGGCCAAAGAAGCGTATCTGCAAAAAGATACCGACTTCAAGGCCACCCTCACCAAGATCAAAGGCCAGAACCCCGACGTCCTGTTTGTCCCCGGCTATTATCAGGAAGTCGGTCTGATCGCCCGGCAGGCCCGGGAAATGGGCATGAAACTGCCGATGTTGGGCGGCGACGGCTGGGATTCCGCGAAGCTTGCGGAAATAGCGACTCCGGCCGCGATCAACAACGGGTTCTTCAGCAACCATTATTCCCCGGATGAAAAGAGCGCGGCGGTGACCACCTTCGTCGAGGCTTACAAGAAGGAATACAATTCGGTGCCGGATGCGTTCGCCGCTCTGTCCTACGATGCCACGACCATGATCATCGAAGCCATGAAAAAGGCGAACAGCGCCGACCCAGTGAAAATAAAGGACGAACTTGCCAAAACGAAGAATTTCGCCGCCGTTTCGGGAAGTATCACGTTCAACGAAACTCATGATCCCGTCAAGAGCGCCGTCATTATCGAAATGAAGGACGGCAAGCAGACGTTCCGCGAAAAAGTGAATCCCTGACCGGAACCAGACGGAGATGCCGAGGCCCGGACAGCCCCGCTGCCGCTCCGGACTCCAATGCAAGGAGGAGAACGAATGGACTCATCATCTTTGACCCAGCAGTTTTTTCAACAGCTGATCAACGGCGTGTCCCTGGGCAGCATCTACGCCCTGATCGCGCTGGGCTACACCATGGTGTACGGCATCATGCGCCTCATCAACTTCGCCCACGGCGACATTTACATGCTGGGTGCCTACGCCGGCTACTTCGCCACGACCTACTTCAAGATGTCCCTGGTGCCGGCAATGCTGTTTTCGATGGCGGTCGCCGCCATTACCGGCATGCTGATCGAGCGCCTGGCCTACCGGCCGTTGCGCAGCGCCCCCAAGATCGCGATTCTGATCACCGCCATCGGCGTATCCCTGCTGCTGGAATACGGCGGCATCCTGTTGGTTACGCCGCAGCCCCGGACCTTCCCGAATCTGTTCTCGACCACCACCTTCAATTTCCTGGGCCTGGTGGTCAACAGCCAGCAGATCATCATTCTGGCCATTTCGGTAGGACTGATGGTCCTGTTGACCTATGTGGTCAACCATACGAAAGTGGGAAAAGCAATGCGGGCCGTTTCCTTCGATACGGACGCCGCCCGGCTGATGGGAATCAATGTGGACCGGATCATTTCCTTCACATTCGCCATCGGCTCGGGACTGGCGGCGGCCGCCGGAGTCCTGGTCGGCATCTATTATAACTCGATCGATCCGCTGATGGGCATCATGCCCGGCCTCAAGGCGTTTGTCGCCGCGGTGCTCGGCGGGATCGGCGTGATCCCGGGCGCCATGGTCGGCGGCATTCTGCTGGGCGTCATCGAAGCGCTGGTCAGCGGCTTCCTGTCGTCGACATTCCGCGATGCGGCGGCATTCATCATTCTGATCGTCATTCTGTTGTTCCGGCCGGCCGGGTTGTTCGGCAAGAACATCCGAGAGAAAGTGTAGGTGAGCGTTGATGAGAGCAAAAATGAAACGCGACCTGACCGGACTCGCCGGCGCCGTTGCCTTGTACGCCGTGGCCTTCGGCCTGATGGAAATCGACCTGATCGGCGCATTCTGGCAGCTGAACATCGTCCTCATCTGCATTAATATCATCCTGGCGGTCAGCCTGAACCTGATCACCGGCTTCACCGGCCAGTTCTCGATCGGCCATGCCGGGTTCATGGCCGTCGGCGCCTATCTGTCGGCGGTGATGACCGTCAAGCTGGGGCTGCCGTTTGCGGTGGCCATTCTGGCCGGCGCGATCGGCGCCGCGATTCTCGGCTTTGCCATCGGCCTGCCGACGCTGCGGCTGCAGGGGGATTACCTGGCAATCGCCACGCTCGGCCTGGGCGAGATCATCCGCATCACCATCCTCAACATCCCCTACGTGGGCGGCGCTTCCGGCCTGATGGGGATTCCCCGCTACACGACGTTTACCTGGGCGTTTTTCGCCATGGTCCTCACGGTGTTCTTCATCAAGAACTTCATCAACTCCAGCCACGGCCGGGCCTGCATCTCGATCCGCGAAAACGAGATCGCCGCCGAGGCCATGGGCGTGGATACGACGAAATACAAGGTGCTGGCGTTCACGATCGGCGCCGCCTTCGCCGGCGTGGCCGGCGGCCTGTTCTCCCATTACTTCTACATCGCGCACCCGGCTTCGTTCACCTTCATGAAGTCGTTCGACATCCTGACGATGGTCGTGCTGGGCGGCATGGGCAGCATCACCGGCTCGATCACGTCGGCCATCCTGCTGACCTTCATCTCGGCGGCGCTGTCCAGTTACCCGGAATGGCGCATGGTGATTTACTCGCTGCTGTTGATTGTTCTGATGATCTACCGGCCGCAGGGCCTGTTCGGCAACAAGGAGCTGAGCCTGAAAGCGTTCGGACGGCTCGGGGGAGGTGGACAGCGTGGCACTGCTCAAAATCGCTAAACTGACCAAGGAGTTCGGCGGCCTGAAAGCCGTCTCCAACTTTAACATGGAAATCAACCGGGGCGAACTGATCGGCCTGATCGGCCCGAACGGCGCCGGCAAGACGACCGCCTTCAACCTGATCACCGGCGTTTACGAACCGACGTCGGGGCAGATGGACTTCGACGGCAAAAGCCTGATCGGCCTCAAACCCTATCAGGTGACGCAGCGGGGAATCGCCCGGACCTTCCAGAATATCCGCCTGTTTGCCGACCTGTCGGTGCTGGACAATGTCAAGATCGCCTATCACTTCCACGTGAAGTACGGCGTGGCGGAATCGGTGCTGCGCATGGGCCGGTATTATCCGGAAGAGGACGAGATCGAAGCCAAGGCGCTGGAATGCCTGAAGATGTTCAAACTGGACGACCGGCGCGATGAAATCGCCCGGAACCTGCCGTACGGCGAGCAGCGCCGGCTGGAAATCGCCCGCGCCCTGGCGGCGCAGCCCCAGCTGCTGCTGCTGGATGAGCCGGCGGCCGGGATGAATCCGCAGGAAACCCACGAACTGATGGAAATGATCCGCTGGATCCGCGACGAGCTGAAACTGACCATCCTGTTGATCGAACACGACATGAGCCTGGTCATGGGCGTCTGCGAACGGATCTATGTGCTGGACTACGGCAGCATCATCGCCGAGGGAACGCCGGCGGAAATCCGCAGTAATCCCCAGGTCATCGAGGCTTACCTCGGTGAGGAGGTGAACTGATGCTCAAGGTCGAAAACATTAACGTATATTATGGCGCGATTCACGCGCTGAAGGGGATCAGCGTCGAGGTCAACGCCGGCGAGATCGTCACCCTGATCGGCGCCAACGGCGCCGGCAAAAGCACGATCCTGCGCACCATTTCGGGCCTGCTTCGGGCCAAGACCGGCGACATTTCGTTCGAGGGCCATTCGATCGCCAACATGGCGGCCGAGGAAATCGTCCGCAAGGGGATCAGCCAGGTTCCCGAAGGCCGCCGGATCTTTGCCAACATGACGGTATCGGAAAACCTGGAGATGGGCGCCTACATCCGCTCCGACAAAAGCGGCATCCGCAAAGACATCGACAAGGTTTTCGAGCGGTTTCCCCGGCTGGGCGAGCGGCGGACCCAAGTCGCCGGCACCCTGTCCGGCGGCGAGCAGCAGATGCTGGCGATCGGCCGCGGCCTGATGAGCCAGCCGAAACTGATGCTGCTGGACGAGCCGTCCATGGGCCTGGCGCCGCTGCTGGTGAAAGAGATTTTCTCGATTATCCAGGAAATCAACGCCGGCGGCACGACCATCCTGCTGGTGGAACAAAACGCCCACATGGCGCTGTCGATCGCCCACAAGGCCTACGTTCTGGAGACCGGCCGGATCACGCTGTCCGGCACGGCCAAGGAGCTGTCGGAAAGCGAAGCCGTCCGCAAGGCCTATCTGGGCGGCTGAGCAACGAACCGCGCGCGAGGATGAAAGGAGTGGCATAGCATGTTTGTGGCAAAACGCATGACTCCCAACCCGACGACGATCGAATCCACGACGACCATCGCCGATGCGTCGGAACTGATGCGGAAACGCAAGTTTCGCCGGCTGCCGGTGGTGGATAACGGCCGCCTGGTCGGCATCATCACCGACCGCGACCTGCGCACGGTGACCCCGTCGCCGGCCACGACCCTGTCCATCTTTGAGCTGAACTATTTGCTGGCGAAGATGCAGGTCAAGGACATCATGCACAAAAACGTGGTGACCATCAACGTCGACGCCACCATCGAGGAAGCGGCCCTGGTCATGTCCAACCACCACATCGCCGGTCTGGTCGTGATGGACGGCGACGCCGTGGTCGGCATCATCACCGAGACCGATATTTTCAAGAGTTTCGTCGAGATCATGGGCCTGAAGGAAGGCAAGACCCGCTTCACGTTCAAGGTGTCCAACCAGGTGGGGGTCCTGCATGACATCACCCGGGTATTCAAGGATCTGGGCATCAACATCAGCAGCTTGGCGACCTATCCGGTCGAGGGCGGCGCGGAAATGATCATCCGCTTCAACGCCCAGAACACCGACGAACTGGCGAAGCGACTGACCGAAATCGGCTACCCGCCCCAGCACACGGTGCAAATCGGCTGATTGCCGCAACTTCCGACTTCGACACTGCGGGCGATGGTTCCCGCAGTGTTTTTTTCTGCCCCGGCGTCGGCAAAAAATACGCACATCGTCGGCAAATGTTGTACAATAGAAAAAGAATCGACGGAGCCGGGCAGCAATCCGGCGCGAAGGGAGGGACTCGGCATGAAACTGACGGAATTCACCAAACGCGGCGGTTGAGCGGCGAAAATAGGGCCGGGCGCCCTAGCCGACGTGCTCAGCAAAATCCCGAAGATCAGCGATCCGAACGTGCTGGTGGGAATCGATACGGCCGATGATGCCGGTGTCTACCGCCTGAACAACGAGACCGCCCTGATCCAGACCCTGGATTTCTTTACGCCGATCGTGGACGACCCCTATTTGTTCGGCCAGATCGCGGCGACCAACAGCCTCAGCGATGTCTACGCCATGGGCGGCCGACCCCTGACNNGCCATCTGCCGGCTGGCGCCGGAAGTGCTGCTGGCCATCCTCAGCGGCGGGCAGCAGAAGATCGCCGAAGCCGGCGCAGTCATGCTCGGCGGCCATACCATCGACGACGACGAACCCAAATACGGCCTCAGTGTGACCGGCGTCGTCCACCCGGACAAGGTGCTGACCAATGCCGGCGCCCGTCCCGGCGACGCACTGGTCCTGACCAAGGCGATCGGCACCGGCGTGCTGTATACGGCGATGCGGGCCGAGCTGTTCGCGACGGGAGTCGCCGCCGCGGCGGCGAGCATGGCCCGGCTCAACAAGTATGCGGCGGAGGTCATGCTCCGTTATCCGGTGAACGCCTGCACCGACATCACCGGCTTTGGCCTGCTCGGCCATGCCTTCGAGCTGGCCGACGCCAGCCAGGTCGATCTGGAACTCGACAGCCGGGCGGTGCCGCTGTTGCCGGAAGCGGCGGAAGCGGCCGGCATGGGCCTGGTACCGGCCGGTGCCTATGCGAACCGGGACTATCTGAAACAAGTGGATTTTCAGCCGGCAGTGCCGGTCAACCTGCAGGACCTGCTATATGATCCGCAGACCTCGGGCGGCCTGCTCATCAGCCTGCCCGCCGACCGGGCGGCGGAACTGGTGGCGGAACTGCAGGCGGCCGGCGTGACCGACGCGGCCTGTATCGGCCGGGTCGCCGGGAAAGGAACGGGAACCATTCATGTCCGATGAACGCAAAGATCTGACGCCGGTGCTGGACTGCCAGGGACTGGCCTGTCCCCAGCCGGTGATCCTAACCAAGAAGGCCCTGGACCAGCGGCCGCCCCAGTTGACTGTAATTGTGGACAATGCGGCGGCCAAGGAAAATGTGGCCAAGTTTGCCGCTGCCGCCGGTTACGGCGTGAACATCGAACCGGCAGG
>DCTI01000112.1:2013-3055 GCA_002329525.1 Negativicutes bacterium UBA1444 | reverse complement strand
GGGCCGGTGTTTCTGATCAGCCGGAGCACCCTGGGGCAGGGCGATGATCAACTGGGCGCGATCCTGATGAAATCGTTTTTCGTGTCGCTGCAGGAACTGCAGCCGGCGCCGCGGGCGATCCTTTTGCTGAACGGCGGCGTCCAGCTGGCCGTGGACGGCTCGCCGGTCCTGGCCGGACTCCAGGAACTGTCGCGGCGCGGCGTGAACGTGCTGGTCTGCGGCACCTGCCTGGACTTCTTTCAGCTCAAGGATAAACTGGCCGTGGGGTCGGTGACGAATATGTATTCGATTCTGACGGAACTCACCGCCGCCGGCCGCGCCATCACCCTATGAACCGGCTGGTTGCCTTCGACTCGGTCCATCAGGCGATCCGGGCCGAAAAGCTGCTGTTGCAGGCTGGCGTCGCGGTGGAGATGGTGCCGACGCCGCGGGAGATTTCCGCCAGCTGCGGCCAGAGCCTCCAGTTTTCCGAAGACGCGGCGGAACCGGTCCGGGAGTTGCTGGAGCGGGAGCGGATCGGCTTCCGGGGAATCTATGCCAGGGTTCCCGGCCAACGGATTTATGAACAACTGGCCGCCGGGCCAACCCCATGAAGGTGCCGGGCCTCAAACAGAAAGGAACGCTGCTATATGCCGGTTAAAGTGGAACTGGGCGACATCGCCAAGATGAAAAAAGCGCATCCCTGCGGGTCGGACCGCTGGGAAATCGTCCGCACCGGCATGGACATCGGCCTGAAATGCCTGGGCTGCGGCCGGCGCGTACTCGTTCCCCGGCCGAAGTTTGAGAAAGCGTTAAAAATGTTGGAAACGAAGAAGGAGAATCCTCAATGAGCACATCCCTGGAGGTCGGCATCGTCGGCCTGCCGAATGTCGGCAAAAGCACCCTGTTCAACGCCNNCTATCCGTTCTGCACGATCGAGCCGAACGTCGGCATCGTGGAAGTGCCGGACGAGCGCCTGTGGAAACTGGCCGAGATGTTCAAGCCGCAGAAGACCACGCCCACGGCCATGAAGTTCGTCGACATCGCCGGCCTGGTCAAGGGC
>DCTI01000112.1:1697-1991 GCA_002329525.1 Negativicutes bacterium UBA1444 | reverse complement strand
CAAGTTCCTGTCCCACATCCGCGAAGTCGATGCCGTACTGCAGGTCGTGCGCTGCTTCGCCGACCCGAACGTCACCCATGTCGAGGGGGACATCGATCCGCTGCGGGATATCGAGATCATCAACACGGAACTGTGCCTGGCCGATATCGAGACGATGGAGAAGCGGCTCGACAAATCGCAGCGGCTGCTGAAAAGCGGCGACAAAAAGATCCTGGCCGAGATGGAGTTGCTGAAAAAAGTTCGCGATGGTCTGTCTGAAGGGATTCCGGCCCGCCGGCAGGGACTGTCGGAAGA
>DCTI01000112.1:0-1683 GCA_002329525.1 Negativicutes bacterium UBA1444 | reverse complement strand
CAACGTCCAGGTGGCGAAGATCCGCGAATACAGCGCGGCGGAAAACTCCGAGGTGATCGTCATCTCGGCCCGGATCGAATCGGAAATCGCCGAGCTGCCGGAAGACGAGGCGGCGGCGTTCCTGAGCGACCTGGGATTGCCGGAAAGCGGCCTGTCCAAACTGATCAAGGCCGCCTATAAACTGCTCGGCCTGATGCACTTCTTCACCGCCGGCGAACCGGAAGTGCGGGCTTGGACGATCCGTCGCGGCACCAAGGCGCCGCAGGCGGCCGGCAAGATTCATACCGACATCGAGCGCGGCTTCATCCGGGCCGAGNNGGAGCGCCTGGTCGAGGCGAGCTATGCCCTGCTCGGGCTGATCTCGTTTTTGACCGTGGGGCCGGACGAGGTCAGGGCCTGGACCATCAAAAGCGGCACGAAGGCCCCGCAGGCCGCGGGCAAGATCCATTCGGACTTTGAGCGCGGCTTCATCCGGGCCGAGATCGTCAGCTACGACGACCTGATGGCCTGCGGCAGCCAGGTGGCGGCCCGCGAAAAGGGGCTGGTCCGGCTGGAAGGCAAAGAGTATGTGATGCAGGACGGGGACGTTGTCTATTTCCGCTTCAATGTGTGATGCAAATCAGACGGTTGATAAAGGCTCATCTGCTGCGCACTCGCAAGGAGCAGGCCGCATTTCTAAGCGCTAAAGCGCAAGAACTGCGCTCTCACGACTCCGTTTGCTTGCTTGCGTACAAAAATGTACGCGGCGCAGCGCAAGCCTCGCCGTTTCTTGCATCTGAACCTTTCTGAACCGCCTGGGTAATAATGGCGGAGAATGAAGAGAACGGCGGGTTATCCTGTAAACATCCCGTTGCTGAATTTGTCGCCGGAATTCGCAGCGGCTCGAAGCTTCACCGCTCCGGCCGGTCCGAAAGCTCCATCCGGCCGCTCGGACCTAAAACCGGCTTCCTTGCCGGTTTTGCCCGGAGCTGTTTGCTTCTTATATATAGAAAACCCCACGTTAGACGTGGGGTTCCAAAAAGCTTACAGCTATACGGATGTCAGAAAAACTCCTTTTGATAGAATGAGTTGCGGTCTGCCAACTGCAACGAAGATATCAAAAGGAGGCCATTCAAGGAATGAACGACACTCACAGTCTATCACACACAAAATGGAACTGTAAATATCACGTGGTATTTGCGCCAAAGTACCGGCGAAAGGTATTTTACGAGGAAAAACGGCTGGAGGTCGGGGCAATATTGCGGGAACTGTGCAAGTGGAAAGGGGTAAACATACTTGAAGCTGAAGTATGCCCGGACCATGTGCACATGTTACTGGAAATACCACCGAAAATGAGTATCTCAAGCTTCATGGGGTTCCTCAAAGGGAAAAGCAGCTTGATGATCTATGAAAAATGGGGAAACATGAAGTACAAATACAGAAACCGAGAGTTTTGGTGCAGAGGGTATTATGTCGATACGGCCGGCAAGGATGCGAAAAAGGTCAAGGAATATATTCAGCACCAGCTTGACGAAGATCGGGTGGGAGAGCAACTAACTCTCAACATTGAAGACCCGTTTACGGGTAGCAAGTAACAGCTTCATCGCGAGTGGCAGACCGTGGGTACGCCCTTTAGGCGTGGCTAGTAGACTAGGGCTACGCCCGCTAAAGAAATACCCCCGGCTAGGCCGGGGGATCATTATT
>DCTI01000249.1 GCA_002329525.1 Negativicutes bacterium UBA1444 | reverse complement strand
ACGGTGATGCCGCCGGATTTCTTGGAGTCGTAGGCGAAATACGCCTGCGCGTACATGTCGGTGTGGTCGCCGATGATCTTGACCGCCGCCTTGTTCGCGCCCACCGTGCCGTCGGAGCCGAGGCCCCAGAACTTGCAGGCGGTAGTGCCGGCCGGGGTGGTGTCGATGTCGTCGCCCGCCGGCAGCGAGGTATAGGTGACATCGTCAACGATGCTGAGCGTGAACCGGTCTTTCGGCACGGCCAGCTTCAGGTTCTCGAAGACGGGCAGAATGTGGGAGGGAATGACGTCCTTGGAGCCGAGGCCATAACGACCACCGACGATGAGAGGCTGCCATTCCTTGCCGTAGAAAGCGCTCTTCACGTCGAGGTACAGCGGTTCACCGATCGAGCCGGGCTCTTTCGTGCGGTCCAGCACCGCGATCTTCTTGACGGTCTTGGGAATGTAGCGGAAGAAATGTTCGAGCGAGAACGGCCGGTACAGGTGGACGGTCAGCAGGCCTACCTTTTCACCCTTGCTGTTCAGGTAGTCGACGGTTTCCTCGATGACGTCGCAGACCGAGCCCATCGCCACGATGATGCGGTCGGCGTCCGGGGCGCCGTAGTAGTTGAACAGGTGGTATTCGCGGCCGGTGAGTTTTTTGATCTCGGCCATGTAGGACTCGACGATTTCGGGAATCGCTTCATAGTAGGTGTTGGAAATTTCGCGCTCCTGGAAGTAAACGTCCGGGTTCTGGGCCGTGCCCCGAACCACCGGATGATCCGGGCTCAGCGAGCGGCGGCGGAAAGCGTTCAGGCCATCCTGGTCGATCAGGCCGGCCAGTTCGTCATACTCGATGACTTCGATCTTTTGGGCTTCGTGCGAGGTCCGGAAGCCGTCGAAGAAGTTCAGGAACGGTACCCGGCCTTTAATTGCCGACAGGTGCGCCACCGCAGCCAGGTCCATGACTTGCTGGACGCTGCTTTCCGCCAGCAGGGCAAAGCCGGTCTGACGGGTCGCCATGACGTCCTGGTGGTCGCCGAAAATGCTCAGCGAGTTTGCGGCCACCGCCCGGGCGCTGACGTGGAACACGCCCGGCAACAGTTCACCGGCGATTTTGTACATGTTGGGAATCATGAGCAACAAGCCCTGGGAAGCGGTAAAGGTCGTGGTCAGGGCGCCGGACTGCAGGGAACCGTGTACCGCGCCGGCAGCGCCGGCTTCCGATTGCATTTCGGCGACCCTTACGGTCTGGCCGAAGATGTTCTTCCGGCCCTGGGCACTCCATTCATCCACATGTTCGGCCATGGTGGAGGACGGCGTAATCGGGAAAATCGCCGCGACATCGGTGAATGCGTAGGCAATGTGAGCCGCCGCGTTGTTCCCGTCCATGGTTTTCATTTTTCTCATGCTGTTAACCCCTCTTTCCTGTTTTTTCGATCCTATCGCTTTCGCGCCATTTCAGATGTATTTTTTATTATTCGTCGTCCATGTAAAAATACCTTTTTTGTGCAGACAAGTTTTCTCGAAAACGAAAAAATTTTCAACGCAGCCCTACAGCTTTAAGCCTCCGTCCCTGCAAAAACCGAACTCCGGGCCCCTTCGGAGCCGCTGCCGGCGAATTGACAGTCTTCGGCCGGCGAACTATAATTAAGTCGTAAGTCTTCAGGCGCGCCTTCATGCAAAGGGACGGCCTGATTTGTTTTTCGGGAGGTGAGATGGATGGACGCCGACGGGCCTCATTTGTGCACGAACGATAACCGAATACGACCCCGGAGACACGTCCGTTCATCTCAAAGCCCCGCTTGAGATAATGTTGTTGTGTCTCCCCCTATTGAAAGGAGGCACTTGTCATGCTCAACGTATTCAAAACGACCGACCATGTGCTGCAGCCGGTGCCGGGCAACGAGCCAGTCAAGGATTCCTGGATCCGCCTGGTCAATCCTTCGCCCGACGAGATCCGCACCATCTGCATGGCGACGAATGTACCGGAAGATTTCATCCGGGCCGCTCTGGACGAGGAAGAACGTTCCCGTATCGAGGTGGAAGAGCAATGCATGCTCGTGTTGATCAACATCCCGATCCTGCGTGGCCCCGACATCTACGACACGTTGCCGCTCGGCATGATTCTGACCCCCGACAACCTGATTTCAGTTTCTCTGGAGGATACGGCGATCCTGCCGCTGTCCGCAACCGCCACCACCGTGTCGATGCCCTGCAGCACCTCGAAGCGCACCCGCTTCCTGCTGCAGATCCTGTATAAAAACGCCACTGTCTTTCTGAAATACATTCACCAGATCAACCGGCAGACGGATGAAATCGAGCGCCATCTCCGCCGCTCCATGAACAACAAGGAAGTGTTCCAGCTGTTGGACATGGAAAAAGGCCTGACCTACTTCACGGCGGCCCTGCGCACCAACGGCATCGTGCTCGACCGACTGTTGCGCCTGCGCAAGAGCGGCAACCTGCAACACCTGATCCCCATGTTTGAGGAGGACGAGGACATCCTGGACGACGCCATCATCGAAAACCGGCAGGCGCTCGAAATGGTCCAGATGTATTCCGACATCCTCAGCGGCATGATGGATGCGTTCACCTCCGTTATTTCCAACAACTTGAACCAGGTCATGAAATTCCTGGCCTCGATCACGATCCTGATTTCCATTCCGACCATGATCTCCAGTTTCTGGGGCATGAACGTCGCAGTTCCCTATCTGGGACAGGAGGCCGGCTTCTGGGCCGTGCTCGTCCTCTCGCTGCTGTTGACGGGACTCACCTGGTTCGTGCTCTGGAAAANNTGAACCCCGTCGATCCCGATATAGGCAGACCGTAAAAAAAGTTCCCGTCCGCTTCGCGCCGACAGGAACTTTTTTTATTGCCGCCTTATTATTTGAGATCTTCGAACAATCCCCGATAATAAATCTTGCCGCCGGCGATCCCGATCGGTCCCGGCGCCGGACCGCCGTCCATCAGCTTCAGCCGCCCGCTGCCGTCCGGTTTGATCCGGAACAGGGCATTGCCGACGCTCGTGCTCGTATAATAAAGGAAGTTGGCGTCAAAATTCAGGTAGCCGACCCGGTCGTCGGCGATCTTGGCCCGCTGCGAGCCATCGGTCCGAATCCGGTAGAGTTTCTCGCCGTCGGCGAGGTTGCCGTAAAACAGCCAGTCGCCGGCCACCGTCAGGAACAGCGTCTCGTCGTCGGCGATCTTCATGCGCCCCGTACCGTCGAGTCTGATCCGGTAAGGTTTGAAGCTGTCCGAGCCGTTGGCGTAATAAATCCAGTCGCCCCAGGCCACGGTATTTTCCGCGACGTCCTCCGTCACCAGGAAGGCCATCCCGCCCTGCTTCGGCATCGTATAAATCTGCCGGTTCCGCACAAATACCAGCCGGTCGCCGGCCAGACTCAGCTGTTGCGCCGGCCCGTCCGTGAGCGGAGCCGCTTGCGATCCGTCCAGAGCGGACCGGTAGATTTTCTGGCCGTCGGACCAGTTCGCATAGTACAGGCTGTCCCGGGTCATGTTGACGTCCCAGACCTCCTGGTCCTTCACCAGCTGATCCGACAGGAAGCGGTCCGGCCGGAACCGCCAGAGCCGTTCCTCGGTTTCGCCCTGGAGCGAGTCTGCCTTGCGCAGGTAATAGATCCAGCCGTCCTGGACGCCGACGGTTCCCCGGTTGGCGGTATTGCCGGCGTAGTTGCCGGCCGCCGGCGGCAGTGGCGTCAGCGCCGGCAGCGACGCCAGCACCGACGGCGCCCCTTTGGCGGCGGCCGCCACACTTTGGCCGCGCCAGAGTTCGATCGCCCGCAGGATCGCCGCCGCGGTCCGCTGGCGGTGGATGCGGTCCAAAATCAGTTTGGCGTTGCCGGCATTCGGCATCATGATGCCTTCCGTCAACACCGCCGGGACCCAGGTGGAATTCAGCACTACCAGCCGCGGCCGGTCCTGCAGCACCTCCCGTTGGGTTCCCAGCGCGCCGACCAGCTCGTCCTGCATGACTCGGGCCAGGTCGGCCGCCGGCTTCTCCGCCGCCGAGTTATAAAGCACCGTGGTGCCGAACTGCCGGCTGCGCGGGATTGCCTCGTCGGGCAGGGAATTGTTGTGCACCGAGACAAACACCGTCGCGTCGAGGATGTTCGCCGTATCGGCCCGGTCCAGCAGCGACGGCTCGATATCGGCCGTGCGCGTCAGCACAACATTCCAGCCTTTTTCCCGGAACAGGCGGGCTGCCCGCAGCGAAATGTCGAGGTTGATATCCTTCTCCCGGATGAAATTCTTCACGGCCCCGGTATCTTCGCCGCCATGGCCGGGATCGATCACGATGGTGGGCGGTTTTTTGCCGACGCCCTGCGGAATCGAAAAGACCAGATAGGTCCGCAGCCGAATCATCCCGTCGCGACCCTTCACCGTCTTGCGGCGCACTGTGGACACCTGGACCCGCGCCGCCTCCGGCGAGTTCAGCACGAACTTCAGGCGGTTGCCGCCGGGATTCTCCACTGACAAAGGCAGCCCGGCGGGCAGCTCCCGCCAGGCTGGCGTCACATTGGCCAGCGTCACTTCCAGCCGACCGGCAGTCCGCTTTTCCTCGAATACCGGCGTCAGTCGATAGCCGAGCACATTCTCGATATCATTTCCCGGCAGCCGGTGATCGATCGCCACTGCCGCCACCGTCCGCTCCTGCAGCGCGAACAGCCTGAATTCCGAAACCGGATACGGCGGCTCCGCCGCCGCGTGGGCCACCGCGTTCCCCCAGCCGAGAAACGCCGCCAGGCACAAAAAGCACAGAATAACGCGCATCATGAATCCTTCCTGCTAAATATCGGCCTGAACAAAGTCACTTCCGGACGAGATACGCCGAGGCCGGCAAAAAGTAGCCGACTTCCGCCGTATTGGCTTCATCCGGCCGGTCCTCCTCCGGTCTGGGCATGACGGCGATCCGCCAATGCAATGTATCCGGCCGCCCCGGCAGGTATTCCAGCGTGGCCCGGCCGGTTTCGGGGCTCAGGCCGCTTTTCCATTCCAGATACGCCACCGACCCGCTGACCGTTCCCGCCATGGAAGCGCCGCCCACGCTGGAGTCGACGCGCCGGCCGTAATCATAGACCGCGGTGTGGGCGATCTTGAGGTCCCGGCCATTCTGCACGATGACAAGCGTAAACGCCGTGTTGTCGACAAAAGCGTACCAGGAACCGGCAAAAGCGCCCGGAACAAACGATCCCTTCGGCGTGGCGCCAGCGGGCGGCCAGCTGTTCGAATCCCCGTTGCCCGGCGGTGCCTTGTCCGGGCCCGTCGTCATTCCGTCGGCCCCGGCCACCGCCGGAACCAGCGCCAACAGCAAACTCAGCAGCAATATCCGCAGGCAGGCGGTGGTGCGGGCGCATCCCGCACCGGCAATTTTTCGGGTGAATTTCATGGTTTCGCATTCTCCCCGTCAAGACTTTTCACTCTAATTATCGACAACCGGCGCCGCTTTCTTCAGCCCGCCCCGCTGCAGGACACGACCCGGTTGCGGCCCGCGGCCTTGGCCTCGTACATCGCCACGTCCGCCCGCTGGATCAGGGTTTCGACCGTGCTGTCTCCCGGTTCCGCTTCGGCCAGCCCGATGCTGACGGTGAAGTGCAGCTCCCCCTCCGCCGTAGCGATCGTCTGTTCCGCCATGGCCATCCTGAGCCGTTCCGCCACGACCCGCGCTTCGATTTCCGTCGTTTCCGGCAGCAGACAGACAAACTCCTCGCCGCCGTATCGGCCGCAAAGATCGGCGGAGCGCAGCACCTCCCGCAAGGTATCGGCCAACGCGATGAGGACCTGATCGCCGGTCGCGTGTCCGTAAGTGTCGTTGATCCGTTTGAAACGGTCGATATCGAGCATCAGCACCGCCAGCGGCCGGCGGTAACGCCGGTAGTTCTCCATCGTCGCCGCCGCCATGTCCAGGAAATGCCGGCGATTGCTAAGTCCGGTCAGGGAATCGGTGGTCGCCAGCACCTTCAAGTCTTCCTCCAGCCGACGTCGATCCGTTACATCCTTGCCGGAAATCAAAGCTCCCACGACATTCCCCTGCTCATCATGGAGCAGGCTGCTCGTCCAGTCCAAAATATGTACCTGGCCCTGGCCGTCCAGAACCCGCAAATCGCCATGAACACGTAGCGTACCGCCCGTTCCGGCAATAAAATCGCGGAAATCCTCCATCGCCAAGTTTCGGTACTCAGGCGGCACCGCCGTGTCAAACCAGTTTTTCCCCACCAGTTCCGTTTCCGGATGGCCGAGGATTTCACCGCCCCGGTGGTTCAGCATAGTAATCCGGCCGGTCTTGTCAAGAGCCACGATCAGAGCGCCGGCCATATCCAGATAACTTTCCGCCCGCTCCTTCTCCCGGAGGATCGAACGGCCGAGCCGTTCCTGCTTTTTCTGGGACCGGTACAGCCCAAGGAGCAAGCCTATCAGCAGCAGACTGGTCAGCCCGGCCGTGCCGAAATAGAGTTTACGCCGCAGCCGATGCCGCTCCAGAACCTTCTCCTCGTCGGCCGCCACCAAGACATACAGCGGATAGGCTCCCACCGCCCGATACGAGCTAATCTTCTGTTTTTGTGTGATGGCGCCGATTCCAACATATTCTCCCCGCAGCGGGTTTGATCGGATTTTTTCAAAAACGGGCTGTTCTTTCAGGCTCTGGCCAATCTGGCCGGCAAACTCGTCATCCGTCGCCCGGATCAGCCCGTCCCGCCCGAACAGGAAAAAGTTTCGGGGCTCCTGGGTGATTTTCGCAAAGATCTCGGTGAAATAGCGGGTCTGCAGCGCCAGGGAAACCACACCGCCGAAGGAGCCATCGGCGTTGTTGATTCGGCGGCTGATGTGAAAGGATTGCACGCCGGAGACCCGGCCCTGAACGGGCGGCCCGATGTAATAAGTTCCGGTATCCCGCTCCACATGCGCCCGGAACTGCGCCCGGTCCGCCAAATTGGCAGTCGGCGGGACCGGCTGAAAACTGAAAATGAAATCCCCTTTGACGTCCAAAATCGAGGCCTGAGCGGCGAATTTGGCGAGGTTGGACATCTCCAGGACCTGGCGCAACTCGGCGGTGATATTGCCCCGGGTTTCCTGCGACTGTTTCATCGCCAGCAGCACGCCATCGGCATCATTCAGCGCTTCCTGCACCTGCAGGTCCATGGCCCGCGCCAGGGTCGCCTGCGTCCGGAACGCCGCCTGCAGCTCGTCCTCATAATCCTGCTGCACCATGCGGATCGTCGCAAACCA
>DCTI01000165.1 GCA_002329525.1 Negativicutes bacterium UBA1444 | reverse complement strand
GCACATTCGCCGTCCGCTCTCACGCGCTCCGGGTCGCGGCGGGCAAAGGCATCGGCGCTGGCCCGCAGTATGTCCTCATCGCTCAGTCCGGCGCAGAGCACGGCGGTGGCATAGCCCGCCGCCGCGCAGCGGCCCAGGCCCACCGCGCCGCTGCCGAGCACATAGCCGTCCGCCAGGCCGGTCATTATCGCAAACTCGACATCGCCCTCGCCGGCGGCCGTGGGGCGCTTGCCGCACACCCGGCCGACCACGCTGATGCCAAAGCCCCCGGCGCCCGCGGCGGCAGCGATGTCCCCGGCCCGGGCCGCGGCGGCCTCCAGCGCGCCCACCCGGTCAAAGGGCACGCCCTCGCAGCAGATGTTTATCATGTCGGCGCGCAGCACGCCGCGGCCGACGCGGGTGCTGCCGTCTTTTGCGCCCGCCGGGACGGCGCAGATCTTTTCCGCCCGGCGCAGCAGCGAGGCGATGAAATCGCGGGTATTCTCCGGTCCGGCGCCCATCAGGCGCATGGCGCTGCGGTATGCCAGCTCGTCCGCGTCCAGGCCGCACACGGTCCGCGCATATTCGCGGGCAAAAGGACTGATGCGGCACGGGCCCATGGCACAGTCGGCACAGCTCAGCCCCAGACGGCCGAAGCCGTCCTGCGGCAGCATCCGCTCATAGTTGTTCCAGGACAGCTCGATCCCGTTCTCCCGGGCATATTTCAGATACTCGCGAGCCGCCGGCTCGATGGTCTTGCGTCTTATTTTGGCCATATCAATTTACCTCCTGTGCCTTTCAGCCGTTGATTGTTTCCTCGCGCACGCCGCGCAGTTTTTCCTCGATCTCCTCCGCCGTGAGCAGCTGTATGGCGCCGGTGGGGCAGGCGTCCATGCAGTAGGGCCGCTCCATCTGGAAGCAGCGGTCGCACTTGTCGGCGGCGTGCTTCTCTATCGCCGGGGCGATGACGCCATACGGGCAGGCCATCACGCACATCCAGCAGCCACGGCATTTGGCCGCATCCACGGCGACCACGCCCGTTTCCGGATCGCGCGCCATGGCGCCGGACGGGCAGGCCATCACGCAAAGGGCATCCGTGCAATGCCGGCATTGCAGCGCCAGACTGAACCCGGTTTGTCCGCTGACCCGCACCCGGGGAACCGGCCGGGGATTTTCCCGAACGGCGCCAGTCAGTGTCTTGCTTACGGATTGCCGTTCCACCGCGCATTGGATCTCACAGGTTTTGCAGCCGACGCATTTATCCTTGTCCACCCAGATTCGTTTCATGACTCCCTCCTTCTGTCGCTTCAGGCGACCTGCACGCCCCATAGGCAGATGATTTCTTCCAGCAGCGCTTCCGCCCGGTCCGGGTTGAACACCCCGCACTGGCAGGGCTTGGCCAGTTCCTCCGCCGCTTCCTTGACGGTACGGCGGCCTTGCTTAATATCCTCGATCATCTTGCGTACCAGATTGAAGGCAACCATGCCATGGCCGCACATCGTGCTGATCCGCATGATCTCCTCGTCCGGCAAACGATCGGTCCGGCCCCAAACGCCCAGCGAGGTTTCGCAGGTGTGCGGAGCCACGCCGGCCTTGTGGCAGCATTCATGCACATCATCCAACAGGCCCGACACGATGACCGAAACGCCGAGATCGGCTTCTTTCAGGGCGGCCAACGCCCGGATCACTTTCTCCCGGTCGTTGAACACGCCATGAACAATCGAGGTATCGCGGGTATTGGCGACGATGGTCTCATCCGGCTTGATAAAACGATTGCCGGTTTTCATGTCGCCCAGATTGACCGGGTCAAACTGCTGCATGATCTCCAGAAACTGCTTCAGTTTCTCGTCGGAGCCGACCTCGTTGATTCCCTTGGCCGACATGGCGAAAACTACGTAATCATTCTGCAAATTTTCGGGAGTTCCCCGGCGATGCAAAGTATGGCTCATTTCGCTCCCTCCGTTTCCACATACAACGGCTTGCCCAGGCCAATATTGGTTTTGCCGTTGATGGTCATTTGGACGCCGGCCTGGCGGGCCAGTTCAAATGCCGGCAGCATCTCTTCCCGGGTGTTTCCCGGATGGACCTTGCAAGTCAGGTCGAACGAGCAGACGGTGGAAATTTCCCGGGTGACCCGTCGCACCGCTCCGATAATGTCGGGGATGCGGTTCAGCGGAACCGTCATCTCGATGATGGCGGACAGCACTTTTTCGTCCAGCACCTCGGGATTCATCCGGCCGGTTGATTTATCCGCCATCAGGCCGGTAATGGGATTTTTCGGTTCAAAGGTGATATTGCCCAGGGCCGCGATAGCCATAGCCACTTTCTCGATATCCCGGAAGCGGGCGCCGGTTCCGGGGCGGCCCATTTCAACCGCCATGCCGGCCTCGCCCCATTTGAAGCGGCCGGTGACGTCGTTGGTCTTCATTTCTTCGGTACCGCGGCCGGGAATCCGCGTTTCCTTGTGCTCCACCAACGGATTGCTGAACGTGCCGCGTACCGACCGGGGCCATTCCGGCATCGGTTCATACAACGCATCCACTGGACAGACTCCTGCCCGGAAACAGACACCACAATCCACGCATTCGTACTGGTCCACTTCGGCACAGACACGTCCGCGCCCGGCTGCGGTAAAACCGATGGCGCCCATCGTGCAATAGGCGCGGCAGCGGCCACAGCCAATACACTTTGTTTGGTCAACCTTCACTCCGTTCTCCCCTTTCCCAAACGAACTTGCCAGACGGCAAAACTTCCGCCGACAAATGGATGTAATAGCATAAACCGTGCCAATCCCTCTGAACATGTGAAAAACCGCCAGTGACAACACCGACGGTCTTTTTGCGTTCTGCGCAACCCTCAAAAATTTGTTTCAATTGTTTCAATTATTTCTTCTGCAGGCGCCGCCACAGGGTCACCCGGCTCATGCCCAACCGGACCGCCGCCCGACCGTAATGGTAATTTTCCTCCGCCAATACTTTGAGAATCGTCTGTTGGTTCGCATCGTCAACCGGCTCCGGCCCCTCAGGCCGAGTTATTGGCGGTTCCGCCCGCCGGGCCGCCGGTTCGGCCGGTTGTCCCAAAACCCGCCGCACATCCTCGCCGCCGATTTCCGTTCCGGTCGTCAGCACCACCAATCTTTCGGCAATATTTCGCAGTTCCCGGATGTTGCCGGGCCAAGAGTATTGCTCCAGCAACCGCCGGGCGTCAGCTGACAGAAGCCGGAGGTTGCGGCGGTGCCGGCTGTAATAGAGCTGCAAAAAATGCCCCATCAGCGGGACAATGTCCTCGCGGCGTTCATGCAGGGATGGCAGCGTCAACCGCAGCACATCCACCCGATAATAAAGGTCCTGGCGGAATTGTCCCGATTCCATGAATTTCTGCAAATCCCGGTTGGTCGCCGCAATAATCCGGGCATCCACCGGAATGACCTTGTTGTCGCCGAGCCGCATGATTTCCCGCTCCTGTAGGACCCGCAGCAAGCGTCCCTGCAGTTTGGGGGAAATTTCCGAAATCTCGTCCAGAAACAGCGTGCCGCCATGGGCCAGTTCGAACAAACCCATTTTTCCGCCTTTTAGCGCCCCGGTGAAAGCGCCTTCCGCGTATCCAAACAGTTCGCTCTCCAAAAGGTTTTCCGACAGCGCCGCACAATTCACGGCCACAAAGGGACCTTTGCCGCGCCGGCTCGCATTATGGATGCTTTGCGCGAACAGTTCCTTGCCGACGCCGGTTTCGCCGACGATCAACACATTGGAATCGACCCGGCTGAACTCCCGGGCGACCTCGATGGCCCGGCGAATCGCCGGACTACTGCCCAGAATATCCCGAAACGCGAACCGGGCGACCAGCCCGTGCTTGTGCAGCTGCCGCCGGATTTTTCCTTCCAGCTCCTGAATATCGACGACCGGCTGAAAGGTGGCAACCGCGCCGACCGGCTTTTCACGGATGGTGATCGGTACCCGGTTCACCGCGATTTGCTGGCCGTTTACCGTTTCAATTTCGCCCAGCTCGGCCCGGCCGCTGGCTAGCACCCGATGCAGCCCCAATTCCGGCAGCAGTTGCTCCGCCGACAACCCCAGCACTTCCCCGGGCAGGTCCGCCAGTTCCATGGCGGCTTTATTCGCCAGGCTGATCGTCCCCGTATCATCCACCGCGATGACGCCTTGCGCCGAATATTCGAGGATTGCCCGAAACTGCTCGCCCCGTTCCTGTTCCTGCCGCCGGACGACCGCAACCCGCTTTGCTTCCCGCAGCGCCTGGTAGATCGCCTCCTTGCCGGTCTGAATGAACAGCGAGTTGATCCCGAGCGATTTGGCGATATCGGTGGACATGACGCCGCCGATGATGACCTCGACACCCTGGTCCCGTAACTGACGGATGATCGGCTCGGCGTCCCCTTCATCCTTTACCTCGGCCACGACCAGTTCGACGTCCTCGAGGATTTCACAGACTCCCTCGGCGCCGTAAATCATGTCCCGGGCGCCAACGATACCGATCCGTCTGGCGGCGAACCGCCGCTGGCATTCTTTCACCGCCCGCAGAATGTCGTAGCCGCTGACCGGCAGATCAACCACCGGCGTATCCGGGAACATTTGGCGCAGCGCCACTGCCGTAACCCCCCGCGCCACTACCACATCCGCGGCAAAATCCCGTTGGCCGCCGATATCCCGGACGCCGATCACCAATTCGATATGCAGCTGCCAGTCTTCGCCCGGCTCCTCCCGAAACGTGGTTTCCACAATCGACTGCATTTCGGGATAGGGTACGACAAAAACGATTTTAGCCACGCTGTGCCCTCCCGAAATTGCGCCGCCCAACCCCAAACGGCCCGGTCATGGCGCCGCGTCCCGCAGCCGATAGCCGAACCCTCTCACGGTTTCCAGCATATCGGCGGTTTCCGGTTCGGCCGCCAGTTTGGCCCGCAGATGCCGCACATGGACGTCGACCGTGCGGGTGTCGCCGAAATATTCGTATCCCCATACCTTCTCAAGCAATTGCTCCCGGGTGAACACTTTGCCCAGGTTGGTCGCCAACATTTTGAGCAGCTCGTATTCCTTGGGGGTCAGTTCCAGCTTCATGCCCCCCATGGACACCTCATAGCGGGAAAAATTGAATCGCAGCCGGCCCACCTGCAATTCGCCGGGCAGGGTGGTTTCTTTCTGGCTGCGCCGCAGCACGGCCTTGATCCGCGCCGTGAGCTCACGGGGACTGAACGGTTTGGTCATGTAGTCGTCCGCGCCGAGTTCC
>DCTI01000180.1 GCA_002329525.1 Negativicutes bacterium UBA1444 | reverse complement strand
GGTGTGTCGAACTGTTCGCTGATTTCCAGGGCAGCCGCCACGAAATCCTTGGCTTCCTGACTGTCGACCGGTTCCAGCAACGCCAGTTTCATGAACTTTGCATAATATCGGTTGTCCTGTTCATCCTGCGAGCTGTGCATTCCGGGATCATCCGCCGAAACCACCACAAAGCCGCCGCTAACGCCATTATAGCCGGCTGTGAACAACGGGTCAGCCGCCACGTTCACGCCGACANNCTTCATGGCCGCCAGAACGCGGGCACCGGCGATTGAGGCGCCTTGGGCCACTTCTACCGCCACTTTTTCATTGGTCGACCATTGCGCGTTGATTTCCGGGTATTGCGCAATATTTTCCAGAATTTCCGTACTCGGTGTTCCCGGATAAGCGCAGGCGACCCGAACCCCTGCTTCATATGCCCCGCGGGCGATGGCCTCGTTGCCGGTCAATAGCTTTTTGATCATACTCACCCACCTTCCTGATGCTCATAAGCTGGAATTATAAAGCCCAAATCTTTTATCTTCGCTAAAACTTTAAAAAGTCCTGCTATGTGAGGAATTCCACCGCTGCAAATCCTTGAGGAGAGTATAATCCGTCAGGTCAAAATGAATAGGGGTTATGGATATCTTGTTGCCGCGGATCGCCGCCACGTCGGAATCGCCTTCATTAGGCGTTTCCACCGGTGTTCCCGCCATCCAGTAATAAACGCGCCCCCGCGGGTCCACTCGTCGCTCAAACGCGTTTTCATATTCAATGCAACCCAGTTTTGTGACGGCAACTCCCTGAATTTTATCAACCGGAACCGGCGGTACGTTCACATTCAGCAGATTAAATGCCGGAAACCGGCCTTCGATAATTTCCTGCACCATTTGACGGCAGTAATCAGCGGCCGGCCCAATCNNCAGCGAGACCGCGATGGCCGGAATTCCGTGCATTGCCCCTTCGACGGCGGCGCTGACGGTTCCGGAATACAGCACGTCGGTGGCCAGATTGGGTCCATGATTGATGCCGGAAATCACCAGGTCCGGTTTCTGATCCAGCAAGGTGTCTAGGGCGATCTTTACACTGTCGGCCGGCGTGCCGCCGATTCGCCAGCCGGTAACCCGGGCGTCATCGAAAGCATGCTGATTGATCCAGATGGGATGGTACACTGTGATGGAATGACCGGTGGCGCTTTGTTGCTGGCTTGGCGCCGCCACGACAATTTCCGCGATCGTTTTCAGGCTGTCCCAAAGGGCCTGGATTCCCGGTGCCCGGATACCATCATCGTTTGTCAATAATATGCGCAAATTGGGTCCCTGCCTTTATTATAATTGCCCCATGATTTTGTGGGTCTGGGGGATCACCCGGACATCCCGCAGTTTGCTCAGTGCGAATTCCTGCCAGCGCAACACCTGGTCGGGGTTTATCGGCAGCACTCCGTTAATTGGCGTGACTGGCTGCAGAATCAGGGGAATCGCTGCGCTGACGCCGGTAATCAGGCTGAGGGCCCGCTCCATTTCAGCCTGGGTTGTGTTGTTACTCAAGACAATTTTCACGAACACTTCGGACTGGCTGGCCACTTGCAGAAACTCGGCATGTTCCCGCCAGAAATTCCGGCCTGCCAATTCGCTGGGGAGTTTGATATCCATGGACACAATGTCGATATCCGAAATCACCTGCCGCAATTCAGCCGGCAGCGTGCCGTTCGTTTCCAGATACAGAAGGACTCCCTGCGCTCGCAGCGGCGACAGTATGGAAACCGCCTGCGGCTGGAGCAGCGGTTCGCCCCCCGTCAGACTGATGGAATGATGTGGACTGCGACATAAATTGGCGACCGCATCCCTCAATACAAAGTCGGTGACCGGGTTGGGCAATGTATGAAAGTCCCTGTTCCCGGGCCCGGATTCCACCCGGGCGGTGGCCGGAACCCCCAAAGACTCCCTGGTATCGCAATATTGGCAAGAAAGATTACAGCCGGCCAAGCGAACGAACACTTGCCGGCAGCCTACAAAGAGTCCTTCCCCTTGGATCGACGAAAATATTTCCGCGAGGTTTACGAACAAATTTCTTTGGCTCATGATATCACACTTCCGGAATATAGGTGGCGCAGGAACGCGGCGATTCCCAGACTCTGACTGCGGATACCCTGACCCGTTCGCCGAAAGTCGGCAGCTTGGCCAGAGATTCGAAAACATATTGGGCAATATGTTCGGCTGTGGGCGGTAGCGTCAAAAAGGCCGGAGTTTCATTCAGGTAGTAATGATCCAGCGTTGCCAGCACTTCCGCAACATGCGACTTCAATACTTTGAAGTCGATGAGCAAGCCGCTGGAATCCAATTCAGTCCCCCGCACCGCCACTTCCACTTTCCAGTTGTGTCCGTGCAGGCGGCAACATTTGCCGTCATAATCCGGCAATCGGTGCGCCGCCTCAAATTCTTCGATAATGGTCAATTCAAACATCGCTGATCTCCATTCACGTTGAAATGCAAAAAGTGAGCTATTTACTCACCTTTCGTTGGCTTCCTGTTTGCTTAACATTCCCTCTTTGGGGAAAGTGCCGAGAACTTCTTGATAACTGAGACTACGCGAATGCGGGGTATGGCTCCAGATTTTGTCGTGGCGCTGGTGATAGCCGATAAATGTGACCGGCACCCAACTATAAATGAAGACGGGATATAGCAGCAGATAAAGCCACGATTTCAGCGGCGCCCGGATTTTCATCAATACAATGAGCGGGAAAATATATTGCCCGATGGCGACTACCGCCCAAACTTCCCCAGGCAGTATCGTATACAAAATATTGGTATAAAACGGAACGTGCTGGTGAATCATGCTCAATAGGACAAATATGGTGGACAGGATTAAGAAATGCGGTTGGAACAAATGCAGGATTCCATCCAGCAGACGGATGTCGCGACGGCGGATTCCTTCCGCAAATAATCGGGGAATAAAACGGGAAGCAACGTCGAAATGCCCCTGGGCCCAGCGTTTTCGCTGATTCCAGGATTGCATGAATGTCAGGGGCTTTTCGTCATACACAACGGCATCATGCGCCCAGGAAGTCGGAATTCCTTCCAACAGACATTTCATGGTGAATTCAAGATCCTCCGTCAGGCAGGTGGCACCCCAACCGTGGCGTTTCAACAATTCGGTGGAAATCACCATGCCGGTTCCACCCAGGCAGCTACTCAAACCGATATTATATTTTGCCAAGTGCCAGATGTGATCCACGACCCAGAAACAGATGGCAAAAGTTCCGGCGACCCAGGTATCGGTAGGATTCTTGGCATCGAGATAACCCTGGATTACCAATTCGCCGTTAATCAAATGATGGTTCATTACCCGTAAAAATTGCGGATCGACTAGATTATCCGCGTCAAATACCGCAAAGGCGTCATAGTGCACATCTCTGGCAAAAATTCTATCGAATCCCCATTCCATGGCGAATCCTTTGCCGCGGTTGCCAGGATCGAAGCGTTCCAAAACAATGGCGCCGGCGTTGCGGGCCACGGCGGCGGTTTTGTCGGTGCAGTTGTCGGCAATTACATATACATCGAACAATTGCCGGGGATAATCCATGATATTGAAATTGTCGACCAATTGGCCAATGACCGCTTCTTCATTATGAGCAGCCACCAACACGGCAAAGCGTTTCGACGGCGGCGCGGTAATCTTCTTGGGGGCGCGGAACAAGCCGAAAAAAGCCAGTACAAAGTAGTACAGCGTGAAGAAAACTACGATCAGTTGAACGGGAACCATGACAAGGTCCATTGGAAAGTTCATTTGGTTGTCCTTTCTACTACCCGAGCTATTTTCTTGGTTCTATTTTGACTTTGTCGCAAAAATACTGTTGATCAAACCGAAGAGCATAAACGTGAAAAAGGGAGCGAACAGCCAACTGGCCGGAATTTTATAGACCATGCCGATGACAATCAATAAGGTCAGCACAACCGGCAGCGGTTTGATTTTTTCTCCATGTCCTTTAAAATCGGGATATTTGACCTTGCTGACCATCAGAAAGCCGACAAATGCGACAAATGCGGCAAACAGCCAATCCGGCAATCCCGGTTGTATCATGGTGACGGTCGCCACCAACGCGCCGCCGCAGGGAATCGGCAAACCCATGAAATAACCTTTGACCGTCGATACGTTGACATTGAAGCGGGCCAGGCGAAATGCACCGCAACAGGCGAAAAACGCCGCAATGAGATAACCAAGCCAGCCGAAGTTTTTCAGCAGGAAGAGATAGGCCATGACCGCCGGCGCAACCCCGAACGACCCCAAGTCGCACAGGGAATCAAGCTCTTTGCCGAACTCCCCGCTTACGCCAAAATAGCGGGCGGCTCTACCGTCAAGGCTGTCGGCGACAAGTGCCGCTACCACGAAGTAAGCAGCGACCGTAAAATCGCCATGAACGACGGTCAGAACGGCAAATACGCCAAAGACCAGGTTCATGGATGTAAGCGCATTGGGAATCCAGGATTTGCTCAAGATGAAATCCTCCCTATGATTGTTACCCCCGCCCGTACACGCTGGCCTTTGTGAACGAGAATGTCCACGTTGTTCGGCACGATGATTTCCGTACAGGAACCAAACTTGATCATTCCATATAATTGGCCCTGTTGAAGATCGGTGCCCAGCGTTACCCAGGAGACGATCCGGCGCGCCAGAATGCCGGCAACCTGCGTAACCAAAATCCGGCAATATTCGGATTCGATCCCGATGGCGTGACGTTCGTTTTCCCAGGCGGCAATCGCTTTATACGCCGGGCGGAAACGGCCGCACACATATTGTTGAAACTTGATGGTGCCCTCCATTGGGCTGCGGTTGACGTGCACGTCAAAAGGCGATAAAAAGATCGTGACTTTTTTGCCATCTTCCCCGAGATATTCGTCCTCATGCACATCGGTAATGCTCATGACTTTTCCGTCGGCCGGAGACAGCAAATGAAAAGGATTGTATTCGACTTTGCGGGGAGGATTGCGGAAAAAATAGGTAAAAAAACAGCATACAACTGCTGGCAGAATAGCCCAATACCCATTAACTACTACAGCCACAAAGGCTGTGACGCATATCATGACCCCGATGAAAGGCCAGCCTTCTTTCACAATCGGGAAAGCTGTCATCTATTCGCCTCCAACCTTCAAGAATTCGCTAAGCAGCAGAAGAAAAGCAAGTGTGACCACTTGCTCTGTTCCTGTTCACAAACATTATAAACCATTCAGGAGCGGCTTGTCCATGCGGCCCGCAGAACTCGCAACACGAATTTCGGCAGCGCCAGCATGCGAATCAGGCGACTGGGTTGCCTGATCAACCGGTAAGACCATTCCAGACCGGACTTCTGCATCCAGACCGGCGCCCGTCTCACCTTACCCGCCATTACGTCAAAGGTGCCGCCGATCCCGATGGAGACCGGCACCTGCAGTTCCGTCAGATTTTCGCGCAGCCACTTCTCCTGTTTCGGTACGCCGAGGGCACAGAGTAAAATGTCCGGCCGGGCATCCCGAATGGCCTGAATCACGGTTCGGTCGTTCTGGCTGAAATAACCGTCATGAATGCCCACCGTAACGAATCCCGGATTACGCTGTGCGGCGATTTGGGCGGCGGCCNNGGGCGCCGCGCCCAGCCAGAAGATCCGATATTTCGCCGTGGCGGCGCGGACCAGCAATTCCTGTGTCAGATCAAATCCGGCAACTCGTTCCGGAACTCCCGAGCCCAGTTTTCCGGCTGCCCACACCACACCGGCCCCGTCGGCAAGAACAAGATCCGCCGCATTCAGAATGTCGCACAGGTCGCTGTCGGTTTGCGCCAACATCACCATTTCCGCATTTGCGGTGACTACCAGGCGGGGACGGCGTTCCCGGATATAGTTCTCCAGACGTGCCAATGCCTCCGCCATGGTTACGCGATCGACCATGACCCCCAGAATATTTAGCCGAGGCCTCTCCATCTTCGTCCTGACCTTGTTACAAGCTATAATTCGGTGATTCTTTGGTGATCGTGACATCGTGGGGATGGCTCTCCTTCAGGCCGGCGGAGGTCACCCGGATAAAGCGCGTCTTATTCATCAATTCGTCAATGTTTTTCACGCCGCAATACCCCATGCCGGCCCGCAAACCGCCGAGGAGCTGATAAACGGTGTCGGCCACGGCGCCCTTGAAGGGAACTCGTCCTTCAATTCCTTCCGGAACCAGTTTTTCGGCGTTTTCCTGGAAGTATCGATCCTTGCTGCCCAGCGCCATGGCGCTGAGCGATCCCATGCCGCGATATTCCTTGAAACTGCGTCCCTGGAAAATAACGGTTTCGCCCGGGCTTTCCTCGGTGCCGGCCAACAGGCTGCCAATCATCACCACATTGCCGCCGGCGGCGATCGCTTTGGTAATGTCGCCGGAATATTTGATTCCGCCGTCGGCGATAACCGGAACACCAAACGGTTTGGCCGCTTGTGAACAGTTGTAAATCGCGGTAATCTGGGGAACGCCAATACCGGCGATGACACGGGTCGTACAGATCGAACCGGGGCCCATGCCCACCTTGACGGCGTCGGCGCCGGCTTCGATCAAAGCGTTGGTCGCCTGGGCCGTGGCAATATTGCCTGCGATCAGTTCAATTGCCGGATAGGCCTGCTTGATCTTGCGAACGGCGTCCAAAACGCCTTTGGAATGACCATGGGCGGTATCTACGACGATGATATCGACTTTGGCGGCCACCAGGGCGTCCAGACGATCCATCAGGTCAGCGCCAACGCCAACGGCGGCGGCGGCCAGTAACCGTCCCTTGCCGTCTTTGGCGGAATTCGGATATTTTTGCGCTTTCTCGATATCTTTAATTGTAATTAAGCCCTTCAGGTTACCATCGGCATCGATCAGGGGCAACTTTTCAATCCGGTGTTTTCCGAGGATTTTCTTCGCTTCTTCCAGGGAAGTTCCCACCGGCGCCGTAATCAAATGCTCCTGGGTCATGCAATCGCTGATTTTTTGCGAGAGATCCGTTTCGAAGCGTAGGTCGCGGTTGGTGATGATCCCAATCAATCGGCCGTTTTCGGTGATGGGAACACCGGAAATACGATAACGTTCCATTAAATTGTGAGCATCCTGCAGACGGTTATCCGGGCCGAGGAATATTGGATCGACAATAATACCGTGCTCCGAACGCTTCACCTTGTCGACTTCTTCCGCCTGACGTTCAATGGACATGTTTTTGTGGATAATGCCCAGACCGCCTTCGCGGGCCATGGCAATCGCCATTCGGGCCTCGGTGACTGTATCCATTCCGGAACTGATGATTGGAATATTCAAGCGGATATTGCGTGTAAGATTCGTGGAAATTTCCACATCTTTCGGCAAAACCTCCGAATGATCAGGAACCAGAAGCACATCATCGAACGTGAGCGCTTCCGGGCCAAACTTCTCATAGAGCATGCGGCAGCCCCCCCTCTAATTATTTTAAATAGTATAACATAACCCATTTCAGGTATCCAGCGTACTTTCGAGATTTTTTCCCGGATTCTATTGCCGATTTACGAAAACTTAACAGTTAAGGCAAGGGTTTGGGCAATAATTGTCGAATTAATCAATAACATCACAAGGAGGCTGAGATCTTGGCCAGGAAAAATACTCCCCATTTATTCGCGATCATTCATATCGGTTCGGAACAAATCACCTTGCAGATCAGTGAGTTTTCGGATTTGAGCGATCTGCATGTCATTGAAAAAACTTCCCGGGAAGTTTTTTTAGGCGAAGAAACTTTCAAAACCGGCCGCATCAGTTTTACGACGTCCGGGCAACTATGCTCGTTGCTGCGCGGCTATAAACGACTATTGACAGAGTATGGCGTCCGGGATTTTCGGGTGATTGCCACCACCGCATTGCGGGAAGCCCAGAATCAGCATTATGTCGTGGACCAGATCCGGATTCGGACCGGCTTCGAAATGGAAGTCGTCGACATGTTGCAGGAAATATTCTTTAAATATGTTGCACTGTACCATATGATCCGTCGCCATCAGATCGAACAGCCGGAGGAAGCCCTGCTGTTTGTGGACATTTCTTCCGGCGGCCTGGGGTTTACCCTGTTGAAAAACGGGATTGTGCATTATCAGCAAAACATTCATATCGGCGCCGTCCGGATCAAGGAAAGCTTTGAAAAGAACGAACGCGAATCGGTCCATTTTCACCAGGCCCTGTCCGAATATATTTATAGTTCGATTGAACCTGTAAAAGCCGACCTGGCGCAACATTCGATCAAGTATATCGTGACTTCCGGCAATGAAAACCATCTGTTGCTGCAAATGCTGGGCCAAGGCACCGATGAAGGACTGACCTGTGTGAGTCGCCAGGAGTTTCAGACCCTGTATGAAAATGTTCAGACTCTCAACCTGCCCCAGTTGATGAAAACCTACCGCCTGAACGAAAACAAAGCGGAAATCGCCTTGCCGACTATCGTCCTTTATCATCAGATTTTATCGATCACCAACGCACCGGCGATCCTCTTCCCTGATGCACAGTTGGTTGACGGCGTCACCTTGCTGCACGCCGCTGCGAATGTCAACGATCCGTTCATGTTGATGCTCGAGCGCCAGGTGCTTTCCCTGGTTCGTAACATTGGCGCCAAGTACTGTTATGAACGTCATCATTCCGAGGCGGTGGAAGAACTATCTTTGAAGGTGTTTGACGCCATGGCGCCCCTGCATGGCCTGCAAAATCGTGACCGGCTTCTGCTTCAGGTCGCGGCCATTCTTCACGATATCGGCAAATTTGTGAATTTGCGACGACATTACTTTTATTCCTACCGGCTCATTCTTTCTTCCGACATTATTGGTTTTACCGAACAAGAAAAAGCTGTGGTGGCCAATATTGCCCATTATCATTCCAAGGGAACGCCGTCCGATCTGGATTCAAATTTTGCTCATCTGAATCGGGAGGAAAAAGTGAAGGTCGCCAAGCTATCGTCGATGATCCGTTTGGCCGATGCGATTGATCGTAGTCACCGGCAGAAGGCATTGTCCTGTGATATTCGCCTGCACGGCGACAATCTCGAATTCACGGTTCACCCGTTGGAGGAATTTTCTTTGGAACAGTGGACCTTTGAGGACAAGGCCGACTTTTTCGAACATGTCCATGGCGTCAAGCCCGTTCTGATTATTAAGTCTGGAGGAACCTATGGAGTTTGACAAGCCGGAATACTTCCTGAATCGCGAGTTAAGCTGGCTGAAATTCAACGAGCGGGTTCTGGCGGAGGCGTCAGCCCCAGGCACGCCTTTACTGGAGCGGTTGAAGTTTATTGCCATCGCCGGTTCCAATCTGGACGAGTTTTTCATGGTCCGGGTCGGCGCCCTGAAAAACCAGCATGAGGAGGCCCGCGACTGGCTCGATGCCGCCGGCCTTACGGCGGACCGGCAATTGTCGGAGATCGCGAAGTCGGCCCACAAACAGGTTAAGCAGCAATATCGCCTTCTCAAGGGACTTCGTCGCGAACTGGCGGCGGCGCATATTCAGTTTTTAAGTGCGGATAGCCTGTCGGTTGGTGCCGCCGATTGGTTGCGGAAATATTTCGAGAGCACGATTGCCCCCGTCCTGACTCCCCTGGCGGTTGATGCAAGTCATCCCTTCCCCTTTTTGTCGAACCGGAGCCTTAACTTGGGGGTTACGGTTCTGAACAAGGCCGGAGAATCAAATATAGCCGTTGTTCAAGTTCCCGGTGTTCTGCCCCGCCTGCTGGAAATCCCGGCGGAAAAGGACAAACGCAGTTTTGTGTTTTTGGAAGATGTGATCCGGCTCTACTGTCGCAAACTGTTTCATGGCTTCAAGATAAAAAATGTGGTGCCGTTTCGGATTACCCGAAATGCCGATTTTCTTATCGATGAAGAAGAAGCNNGATCTGCTGCAGGAAGTGGAACGATCCTTGCGCCAGCGAAAACGTGGCCGGGCGGTTCGCCTGGAAATCGGCGCTACCGATAACAAATCCCTGAAAAAATTTTTGCTGACCGAGCTGCGGATTTCCGACAGCGATCTTTATGAAATCAATGGTCCGTTGGATTTGACCTGTTTCAACAAGTTTGCCGATCTAGCCGGCCTGGACAATTTGCGGCAATCGCCGTTGCAGCCGCAACGACCGTTGGACTTGCTGCAACGGGACAATTTATTCGATGCGATCCGGGAACGGGACATTCTGTTGCATCATCCGTATGAGTCATTTCGGCCGGTGGTTGAATTCGTGCGTCAGGCGGCGGAGGACCCGGACGTTTTGGCGATCAAACAAACCTTGTATCGCGTCAGCGGCAATTCCCCCATTGTTCGGGCGTTGGCCCAGGCGGCGGAAAACGGCAAGCAAGTGACCGTCGTGGTGGAAATCATGGCGCGCTTTGACGAGGAAAATAATATCTTGTGGGCGCGACGCCTGGAAGAAGCCGGCTGCCATGTCATATACGGCCTGGTCGGTCTCAAGACCCACGCGAAAATGTGCCTGGTCGTTCGGCGGGAAGACGGCGGCATTCGCCGCTATGTGCATATGGGAACCGGCAACTATAATGATGCAACCGCCCGTGTGTATACAGATATGGGCCTGTTTACGGCCAATGACCAGTTCGGCGCCGATGCTTCCGGCTTTTTTAACGTTCTGACCGGCTACTCGGATCCGCCGGTATGGAACAAAATTGCCGTTGCGCCTTTGGGGCTGCGGGATCGGTTTGTGGAACTGATCGATCAGGAGATCCAATTTGCGCGGGAGGGCAAGCCGGCGCGGATTATTGCCAAAATGAATTCCCTGCTTGATCAGGATATCATTATGCATTTATATGAAGCTTCTACCGCCGGCGTTCAGATCGATCTGATCGTGCGGGGCATCTGTGTCCTGCGTCCTGGATTGCCCGGCGTCAGCGCCAAAATTTCCGTCCGCAGCATTGTCGGTCGCTTTCTGGAACATAGCCGGATTTTCTATTTCAGCGGCGGTGGTGAAGAGAAATGCTTTCTGTCCAGCGCAGACTGGATGCCGCGCAACCTGAACAGCCGCGTTGAGCTTTTGTTTCCGGTGGAAAACGAGTTTCATCGCGAGCGGATTTTGCACATTCTGGAACTTTTGCTCGCCGATAACCAGAAAGCTTACGAGATGAAATCGGATGGTTCCTATCGGCGCCGTAAATTGAGCGGAAAACAGAAAATCAACGCCCAGGAGGAATTGGTGAAGCGCGCCCGCGAAAATGCCATTGATGCGCTCCCCGCCTCCTGGCAGCTTGTGCCACTGAATCAGTTGACCGAACAACAATAAGTTGGGGGGTAAATCCGAATCATGGAAGTGATTCTTATGCGTCATGGCAAGGCTGAGCCCCGTTCGGACGCGAAGCCGGATTTTGAGCGGGAACTCACTTCTGTCGGCCGCAAAAAAGTAAAACAGGCAGCGCAAGGATTGGCGCGCTGCCTGTATAATGACCGTAATGTGCAGATCTGGTCCAGCCCGGTTAAACGGGCCCTGCAAACTGCCGAACTGGTACGAAACGAATTTGGCAAGAAAAATCAGGTTCAAATCATGGATGTCATTGCCGCGGGAAATTTGGCAGACTTGCAACAAGAGTGGGCCAAATTGCCCGATACGGATGTCCTGGTTGTGATCGGGCATGAACCTATGCTCGGCGAATGGACGGAGAAATTGAGCGGTGCGGTGATTTCTTTTCGACCGGCCAGTGCGGCTGCTATACTGCTCGAAACGCCGGAAGAGTCGGCCGGTTCAATGACCTGGTTCATGCGCGCCGGCGTTTTGGCCCGCCTTTGTCCCCCGGCCGCTCCGCAGCGCCGCCAACGCGTGTAACCGTGATTTCGTCAACTGTCGACAGGATTCCAGCAGTTTTGGCAATTCAGCAAAATATTCCATGAGATCCCGCGTTCGCCAACAGAGGAACAATTCTTTTTCCAACCTGAATCGATCGGCCTCATTGCCTGCTTCGAAAGAATCGAGCAGGCTTTTGATTTGGTAGGCGTCGTGAATCTTTCCCAGTTGTCCCTGCAACTTTTTCAGACCGGCAATAAAATCATCGTCCCGATAATGCGGAATCACGTTGAGCGAGTCCTGAAGATAGCGCAATCGTTTAATCCGAATCCGCAGACGATGCAGGGCCTTTATGTTTTGAATCCCTGGGGGCTCTTTCAGATCATCTCGCAGTTCTTTCGCTGCCTGCATTAAAGTTTTTTGCAGGAACAGGTCAGCCCTGGTTTCGCCGCAGCCCGCTTCCTCCTGGTCCTGCGCCTGATAGAGGAACCCCTGCAACTCCAGGAGGTTTTGCGTCAAAACTCCCTGGCGAATACGATATAAAACATGATCGGCCAAAAAATCCCGACGCTCCGCAATTTGGGCCAACCATTGTCCAGTTGGCAACAAGACTGTCTGNNGTTTCGGCGAATTTCATCCAGGAACCAGTTAACAGATCCAGGTCGCGCACCTGCCCCAACAACTGACTCCACTGCCGTAGCTGATCCAGATGAACGGTCAGGGAATCCTTGGGATAACAGGGCTGGAAAAACTTCAGCACGGAGCGGAGACGTCGGAACTGAACCCGGAGTTCCCGGATGTTGTCGGGCGTTACCGTTGCCGCAACGGTAGACTGGGCCAAGAATAGACTTTTGATTTGGTTGTTTATTAATGGCAGCGGATCAGGTGTGGAAAGCTGCCTGACGGAAGTCTGCAACGAAGGGATTTGGCGGTCAGGATTGCTGTGTTGCAGCAATTCCACTCCCCGCGCAAATTTGCTCTTCAGCTCGGGCAGCAAGTGCCAGCGGGACGCGAACCAGGCGGCAAGTTTCAGAAGTTCCCCGGCCGATCCTTCCAACAGTTCCAGCTCCAATTCACTGATGGGAATGCCGGATGCCCCACTCCAGATCGTTCCCCGGTCCAGCGCCAGTTCAACGCATGTCCCGCCAGCAGTCCGCAGTTGGAAAGTGGTTCGGGTAAAACGGGTGGAAAACAGCAGTTGGAGTTTTTCGGAACCGATCATCAACGCGAGGCGGTCGCCGATATTGGTTCCGGCGAAAGGTTTCCGCAACGGGTCCGGTCCGGCCACCTGTTCATTCCATTCTTCCCGTTCCGATAGTCCGCCGCTGGCTGAAAGATCGCTTTTGACCGTGGCGACCCACTCGTCGCCCTCCTGGCGGATGCGGTAGGAGTAGCCATTGTTTTGCAGCGTGAATTGCGCCGTGTCAAAATATAGGGCTTCGAAGGCCCGGGAAACCGGTTTGCTTCCCGAAGTCATCGTCAACAGTTCGGGGTCGGCGGCTATTGTCTCAAACAGACGGTTATCCGTTATTGCCAGTTTTATCTCCAGTTCCGATCCAGCCGGCATCGATTCACCCTCCTGAAACCCGTAGGGGACCGTTTTGCCGGTCCCCTGCTTCGCTTCTGCATGATTACGCGGATTGCCTGGGTAGACCCTGCATCCGGAGTTACACGTCGGAACGGAGCTTACCGCCCTTTCCCAAATGAGCTGGCGGCATTTCGCGGATGATGATTGTTACGGCGTCGGCAGGACAATTGGCTGTTTCCTGGATCGCCTGCGTCACCTTGGCCACCATGGCGCGTTTCTGTTCCACTGTCCGCCCTTCCAGCAGATCGATCTGAACGATAGGCATTGTGTTTTCCTCCTTTAAAATGAGTTGATGCTGTTGGGTTACTACTGAAAAATAATTCGGCGTCAACCGGCATATCCCCTTCAACCGGCGAACAGAACCCCAAAAAATCTGTCATAGCGGTGCTTCAAGATCGGTAGTATGTCGGCAGCCAAACCTGGGGCATTCATGACTTGGAGGCCAGCCTGCCTGGCTTCCTCCAGAAGTGTGCAATCGTCGGCCAGGTTTGCCATTTTCAGTTCTGGCAGACCATGCTGACGATAGCCGAGAAATTGCCCTGGCCCCCTTAACAATAAATCTTTTTCCGCCACTACAAACCCGTCGCCGGTTTCCGTCAGCACCTTCAGACGTTCGGGAGTCGCTGATGTTTCTGCATCGTGGAAAAGGACGCAAAAGGAACGGTCGCTGCCCCTGCCTACACGGCCGCGCAACTGATGCAGCTGGGCCAGGCCGAATCGGTCGGCATCTTCGACAATCATCATCGTGGCCTTGGGAACATTTATACCGACTTCAATCACGGTCGTTGCAATCAATACGGAAATCCTGCCGTCAGCAAAGTCACGCATCACTTTTTCCTTATCCACGGCATTCATTCGCCCGTGCAACAAACCGCAGCGAAGCCCGCGCAGCAATGTCGACGTCAATTCCCGAAATACTTCGGTCGCCGACTGCGCAGACAGTTTATCTGACTCCTCCACCAAAGGGCAGACTACCTATCCCTGACGTCCGGCCGCCACTTCCGCCGCGAGAAATTGGTAAACTTTTTCCCGTGCTGCTTGCCCCGAGCGGATCACCGTGGCAATCGGCTGCCGGCCCGGCGGTAGCTGGCGAATCACGGACACATCCATATCGCCGTACAGAGTCAGGGCCATGGTACGGGGAATGGGCGTTGCCGACATCACCAACGTATGCGGAACCAGGCCTTTCTCCTGCAATGTTGCCCGTTGGCCGACGCCGAAGCGATGTTGTTCGTCGGTAACCACCAGGCCCAGCTTTTGAAAAACAACATCCGGTTGCAACAAGGCATGGGTCCCGATTAGCAGGTTGATGGAACCGTCCTGCAACGCCTGTAACAAATCCCGACGATTACCGCCCTTGACCCGGCCGGTCAACAGCGCAACCTTAAGCCCGAGTTGCGCGTAAAATGGGGTAAACGTCTGAAAATGCTGTTCCGCCAATATTTCAGTCGGCGCCATCAGGGCCCCCTGCAATCCGTTTTCAATCGTTTTGGCGAGCGCCAACAGGGCAACGGCGGTTTTCCCGGACCCCACATCCCCCTGCAGCAGCCGCAGCATCGGCCGTGTCGATTCCATATCCCGGGCAATCTCTTCATAAGCGGCCTGTTGGTCGTGCGTCAGCCCGAATGGCAGTTGTGCCTGCAGCTGTTGGATCAACGCGCCATCCGGGGAATGACGCACACTGCGGCGGTCTTCGAGCCGCTGGCGGCGCAGAAACGCCAGGGCGCATTGCAAATGAAACAGTTCTTCAAAGACAATCCGGCGTTTGGCGGCCTGCAGGCTTTGCCAGTCGGCGGGAAAATGGATTTCCCGAAACGCCGCGTCCCGTTCCATTAGCTGGTGATCTTGGCGAACGGATGGCGGCAGGGTTTCCGGCAAAGGCTGTTCGCCGTCCAGGGCGGCGGCGATCAATTTGCGCAGCGTTCGCGCCCCCAACCCTTGCGTCAGGGGATAGATGGGGACAATCCGCGCCATGTTGAGCGGTTCGGCGGAGTCTGCCAAGTCAACCTCCGGCGCTTCCACCTGCAATAGGTCCCGAAACCGATTAACCTTTCCATAAACGATTAGTTGGATACCGCGTTTCCAGGCGGTTGCCCGGTACGGCTGATTGAACCAGACCAACACCGCCACGCCCGTTTCATCCCGAACCCACAGACGGGAGACTGCCTTGCCGCGGAGCCGCTGAACCTCCCCCTTTTCAACCGTGGCCACAAATGTTGAAAAATCACCATGACGTAATTGACAGATTGGAAGCAGCCGCGTACGGTCTTCATAGCGCAGCGGAAAATGTTCCATCAAATCACTGACAGTATCGATGCCCAAGCGCTGAAATCGGGCGGCCATCGCTTCGCCGACGCCTTTCAGGCTGGTTAACGGTTTCTCAGCCATGTTCTTTCTCCTTCGGCCCGGAAATTGGCGGCAGATTGTCCTGAAGCGCGGCTTGCGCAAATTTTAGCCATTGACGGGCGGCAAAAGAAAGATGACGATTTTTTTCCCAGATGACCGCCAAATTCCAGCGTAGCGGATAGCCGGCCAGCGTCAGCATCCGAACTTGTTTTCGCGCATTGCGTTGCCAGACGTTTTCCGCCAGAAAACCGATCCCCAGATTTTCCTCCACCATGCCGACGATAAAGTCCCACTGGGAAGTCTGGCAGGCGATCTGAGGGGAAAAGCCGAGCCGATGGCANNGAAGGATTTGATCGTGCAAGGCGAAATCTTCGCGAAACAGGATGAATTTGTCACCGGACAAATCCTGCAAGGCAACGCTCCGCTTCTCGAAAAACTTGTGTCCAGGCCCGACTATTGCCACTACCGGCTCACAAACAAATTCAAAAATTTCAAAGCGGGCATCATTCAATGGCAACTGAACAATTCCCAAATCCAGTTCTCCGGCCAACAAGCCCTGTTCCACCCACTTGGACCCGAATTCGAGCCATTGGATCGATATCTGGGGATATTTTTTGCTGAAGCCGCCGGCAATCTGTGAAAAATAACCCACCCCAGCCATGGGTGGCATGCCGATTCGGATATGGCCGGTTCGGAGATGTGCTACCTCGTCCAATTCCGTACTTAAATTCTGGAACGCTTTCACGATATCCTGCGCCGGTTTCAGGATGGCTCGTCCGGCATCGGTCAACTCCACCTTTTTGGCCACGCGGTTGAATAAGGGAACGCCAAGTTCCTCTTCCAAATTGTGCACCATTTTGCTGATGGTCGGCTGAGTGATATACAATGCTTCCGCAGCCGCCGAGAAGCTGTGCCGACGGGCAACTTCCGTGAAATAAATCAAGTGCCGGATTTCCATTGCTCCTCCTCGATAGACGGATGGAATGATTGCCATTGATACTATTCATTTTACACATGATTCTCCAAGAAGTACACTAGAGATAGGAAAAATGTTTAGTCGATTCTGTTCAGGGAGGGATCTATATGGATCGAAACACATTGAACGCCTACACTCATCTGGAAATATTGCTGGATAAACTCCTGCAACGTTACCACAACATCAACACCTGCCAATATTGAGGGAGATGAACGATTATGGAACAACGGTATTGTGAGTATTGCGGCAAGGATATTCGGAACGATGCGGTCTTCTGCCCTTATTGCGGCAGCAATCCGGTCGTTGTATATGGCACGGCGGAAGCCCAACCGAGTCCGAAGCTGGTAAAATCCGTCGCCTGATAAGGACCCTGTGAGAGATTTACGGCAAGCAAGGCGATATGCCTTGCTTTTTCCTTTCTTCCTGTGTTAAAATTACTTCGTTGTTCAGCGTGAATTCGCATTTAACCCTCAAGATTGAAGGAGGTGTAATTGATGGCCAATCTGTGTGAAGTCTGCGGAAAAGGGGAACGCAGCGGCTTTAACGTCAGCCATTCCCATCTGAAAACCAAACGGACCTGGAAACCGAATATCCAACGCGTTCGGGCGTTGGTTAAAGGTGAAATCACCCGTCTGAATGTTTGCACCCGTTGCCTGCGTTCCGGCAAAGTCGTCCGCCCGTAATCGCCACCGTTTAATGTATCGCATCAAAAAAGGTTGCACCGAAAGTTTTTCGGTACAACCTTTTTCGTATTTCGGTCTAGATTCCGCCTACTCGGCGGTTTTTTCTTTTTTGGCCGCCTGAATCCGCATTAATTCCGAGGAATCCAAGCGATACAGCTCATTGCAAAAATTGCAGCGTATTTCCGCCTGCCCGTCCTTCAACATTGCTGCCAGTTCAGCCTCGCCCAGGCTGTTGATCATGGCCACTACCCGTTGGCGGCTACAGGTGCAGGAAAAAGTAAGCGGTTCCGCTTCATAAACGGTTGAGTCTTCAATTCCTGCCAACAGCAGGCGAATAATGCCGGCGGCGGTCACGCCCTCGCTAGCCAGCTGGGAAGGCGCGGAAACCAGTACAAGATTTTTTTCAATGGCCCCTAGCACAGGCTCCTGCGCATCCGGCAGCGCCTGGATCAAAAATCCGGCGGCCCCTTCGACCTGCCCGTCGGTTCCCACCAGAACGCCCAACCCCACCGTGGACGGGATTTGTTCGGAATCCAGCAGATACCGTGTGACATCTTCCGCCACTTCGCCCGAAACCAGCTCGACTGTACCCGTAAATACTTCCCGTTGCGGATTGAATCGGGTCACGTGCAGCATGCCCTGGCCAATGCCCTGGCCGACCGGCAATTTGCCGTTTACCGCCGGCAGGTCGGCAGCCGGATTGTGTACATAACCACGCACGCAATGACGCGACGGCGTATCACCGACCACATCGCCCAACGGGCCATCGCCGGACAATCGCACGGTGATGCATTCATCGCCTTTCAGCGTTTCCGCCAGTAACAGCGCCGCGGTCATGGTTCGTCCCAACGCTGCCGTGGCCAACGGTGAACAATGATGACGCGTTCGGGCCTCCTCCGTCACTGCCGTCGTGATGGCAGCCACCAGCCGCACTCCCGGAGCAATGGCTGTCACGATATGATCAGACATTGTTGAGCTCCCAGTTTTTCAGCAGATTGGACATTTCAATCGCCGTCATCGCTGCGTCGAATCCCTTGTTGCCGGCTTTGGTGCCGGCCCGTTCAATCGCCTGCTCGATGGTATCCGTAGTCAGGACGCCAAAGACTGTCGGTACGCCGGTCTGTAGCCCCACGTGGGCCACGCCCTTGGTCACTTCGTTCGAAACATAGTCGAAATGTGGTGTGCTGCCACGGATCACGGCACCGAGGCAGATTACGGCGTCGAATTTTCCGCTGCCAGCCATTTTTTGGGCTACCAGCGGTATTTCAAAAGCTCCCGGCACCCAAGCCATCGTTAGATTCTCCTCGGACGCGCCGTGGCNNCTCACCAACTTGTTCGTGATGAATTCGTTGAACCGGGCTGCGACGATGCCAACACGCAGTCCTTCCGCCGTAAGTTTCCCTTCCAGTACTTTCATTTTGCATCCCCCTCCACTTTCAGCAAATGTCCCATTTTTGATTTTTTGACGGCCAGATATCGCTTATTAAAGGCATTCGCCTGGATTTCCACCGGTACTCTTTCAGTAATTGTCAGGCCATATCCTTCCAGACCGGCACGCTTTTCCGGATTGTTCGTCAGCAGCCGAATGGAGGTCAGCCCGAGGTCGGCCAGAATCTGGGCGCCGATTCCGTAGTCGCGAAGGTCCGGGGCAAACCCCAATAACACATTTGCTTCCACCGTATCTTTGCCTTGATCCTGCAGCGCATAGGCCCGGATTTTGTTCGCCAGTCCGATGCCCCGTCCTTCCTGCCGCATATAGAGCAATACACCCCGTCCCTCCTGCTCGATCCGTTTCATGGCGACGCCCAGCTGATCGCCGCAGTCGCAGCGCAACGATCCCAGTACGTCGCCGGTCAGACATTCCGAATGCACTCGTACCAGCACATTGGGCTGATTGGCGACATCACCTTTGATCAAAGCCAGATGACATTGCTTGTCGAGCGAACTTTCATAGGCAACCACCCGGAACGAACCATATTTGGTCGGCAAGTTGGCTTCTGCCACTTTTTCGACGACCCGCTCGTGATGCTTGCGATACTTGATCAAATCCGCCACTGTAATCAATTTTAGGCCATGGTGGACGGCGAACTCCATAAGCTGTGGAACCCGGGCCATGGTGCCGTCTTCGTTCATGATCTCGCAGATGACGGCCGCCGGATATAGCCCCGCCATGATCGCCAAGTCGACCGAAGCCTCGGTGTGTCCGGTCCGTCTCAGCACGCCGCCCTCGCGATAACGAAGTGGG
>DCTI01000097.1:251-14275 GCA_002329525.1 Negativicutes bacterium UBA1444 | reverse complement strand
ACAGATACCGTTCGCCGGTGTCCGGCAGCAACACCACGATCGTTTTCCCGGCATTTTCCGGTCGCTTGGCGATCTGCGTCGCCGCCCACGCCGCTGCTCCGGACGAAATGCCGACCAGCAGACCTTCCGTTTTTGACAAGGCCCGGGCTGCGGCGAAGGCATCCTCGTTTTTCACGGGAACGATCTCATCCAGGATCGAGCGGTTCAACACGGCCGGCACGAACCCGGCGCCAATACCCTGCAGCGCATGCGGTCCGGGCTGCCCGCCGGACAATACCGGTGAGGACGCCGGCTCGACAGCGATGATCCGGACGGCCGGGTTATATTTTTTCAGAACCTCGCCCACCCCGGTAATGGTGCCGCCCGTGCCGACGCCAGCCACGAAAATGTCCACTTTGCCGTCAGTATCCCGCCAGATTTCTTCCGCCGTCGTTTTACGGTGGATCTCCGGATTGGCCGGATTCTGGAATTGCTGGGGAATGAACGAGTTGGGATTGGCCTGGGCCAGCTCCTCCGCTTTGGCGATCGCGCCCTTCATGCCGGCGGTGCCGGGAGTGAGGACGATTTCCGCTCCCAGGGCCTTGAGCAGGTTTCGGCGCTCGATGCTCATCGTTTCCGGCATGGTCAACACCAGTTTATAGCCTTTCGCGGCCGCCACGAACGCCAGCCCGACGCCGGTGTTGCCGCTCGTCGGCTCGATGATGACGGTATCCTGGTTGATTTTTCCGGCCTGTTCACCGGCGGTGATCATAGCGTAGGCGATCCGGTCCTTCGCGCTCCCCAGTGGATTGAAGTACTCCAGCTTGGCCACAATGGCGGAAGACAAACCAGCCTCCCGGCTATACCGGTTGAGCGCCAGCAGCGGGGTATTACCGATCAGGTCCGTTAACTTCTGGGCGATTTTACTCATGATAATTCCTCCCCGTTTTGCAGTCTGTGAAGAAAGAAAGGCTCAAAAAACGCTTCCTTGTCGAAGTGTCCTTTGAGCCTTCAGTTTTTCTGATCAGCTGCGATTTTTATTTATATCTTATTATTTCACTCGGATATAAATTTGTCAACCAGCCGACGGAGATTTTTACCAAACAGCAACAAAGGCTCCTTTATACTGTTTTTCGACAAACTCCTTCACTTCCGGCGACTGATAGGCTTTGATGAGTTTCTGGAACACCGGATCGGCCTTGTCTTTGGTCCGGACGGCGATCACGCAGGCGTACGGCGATTTGGTGTCTTCAAGCAGGAGCGAATCGGTCTTCGGCGACAGCCCGGCCACCACGGCGTAATTGGCATTCACCGCCGCAATGTCGACATCGTCCAGCGACCGGGGAACCTGCGCCGCCTCCAGCTCTTTGATCTTGAGATTTTTCGGGTTGGCGACGATGTCCTGGGGAGTGGCCTTGAGACCCGCCTGGGGATTCAGTTTGATCAACCCGGCTTTTTCCAAAAGCAACAGGCCGCGACCGCCATTGGTCGGATCATTCGGTACCGCCACGGTTGAACCGGGTTTCAGCTCGTCCAGTTTCTTGATCTTTTTCGAGTAAATCCCCATCGGAATGATGATGGTCTGGGCAATCGATGTCAGTTCGTATTTGCGTTCCTTGATCTGATTGTCGAGGAATGGTTGGTGCTGGTAGCAATTGGCGTCGAGATCGCCCTGGCTCAACGCGACATTGGGCTGGATAAAATCGTTGAACTCGACGATCTGAATGGTCAGGCCGTCTTTCGCCGCCACTTTTTTGGCGACCTCCATGACTTCCGCCTGCGGGCCGGCAGTCACGCCGACCTTGATGGTATTTCGCACAGACGGTTGAGCTGGTTTCCCGGAATCCGTTTTTTTGGTTTCACCGCCGCAACCGGTCAGAACAAAGACGAGCAATGTTGCCGCCGTGATGTATGATAACCAGTTTTTCTTTTTACCCATTCTACTCTCTCCTCTTTTTGCTATATCGGTTTCCCTGCTATATTCCGTCGCCGCCAATGCCCATCAAATCCGACCAACGACGTTTTTCCGTCCGGTCGATTTGAATCGCGCGGCCAGCTTGAAATTTTACTACCACCTGGCCAAACCGCAATCCTGCCAGCGCTCCGGCCAGTCCCGGCAACGATTCCGCCGCCGGTTTTGAAACTTGCCGCGACGGCTGCACCTTGGGGGGTACTGCTGGAAACTGGAATGTTTCATTTCGTTCCAGTTGAACGATGCGTCCATCCTGTACAGTAAATGTCAGCGATCCAAATTGTATCTCCCGCATCAAGCGGGAAACGGTTTCCCTGACTTCCGGCGCCAACGGGTGATCCATTTCCACAGGTTCCCCTCCCTTCAAAAATAGAAAAGCCTCTGTTCGAAGGAACAGAGGCAAATCAAGCTTTCCTCTTCCCCTCATCTTTCAGGATTGCTCCTGCTGGAATTGGCACCACTGCATTGCTGCCGGTTGCCGGGTGTCATCGGGCCAGTCCCTCGACCACTCTCGATAAGAGAAGCGATATGAAATTTATATTATCCCGATTATAGTTCTCGGATATAGAGCTTGTCAATAGCCACGCTTTAAAATTTTTTCGGACCCAAGACAGCTGCCATAAGGGTTGGTGATTTGGCACTGATGCGCCAAATCACCCTCTTTTGCCATTTCTACTCCTTGGCCTCGCCCAAAATTTGCACCTGCACCCGCCGCTGGCGCGGCCCGTCGTATTCGCAGAAATAAATCCCCTGCCACGTGCCCAGACGCAGGGCGCCGTCTTCAACCGGCACCATCACCGACGAGCCAGTCAGCAAGCTTTTCAGATGCGCCGGCGAATTTCCTTCGCCATGCCGGTATCGTAGCGCCGGCGCCATTGTATTCAGCGCCGCGAGCAGATCGTGCACCACATCGGGGTCGGCGTTTTCATTGATCGTCACGCCGGCGGTCGTGTGCGGCACAAAGACTTGGCATATGCCCTGTCGGACTTGGCTGCGATGGACGATTTCCGCCACCTTCCGGGTGATATCGATAAACCCTTCGGGCGGTGTCTGCAGCATAAATTGCTCCATGACAGTCCTCCTTAAGCTGATCCATAGGATTTTTGATCATTATGTACTTAATACTATTGGCTTTTTAGCAGGCTTTTCCTGCCAGGCAAAGGACATTGCCCAAGCTAATTTCTCAAGAGAAATGACTTATAGACAGGATTTTTTTAAATATCGTTGAATTGTTTATTTTTATGGGTAAAACATTTTCTTTGCATACAAAAAACGAAGTGTTCATCTGTTCATTCAGTCTGGGGTTGATAGCCGTCATCTGGATATTCGGCTTTGCCTTTCTGGTCCACGAAAAGCAAATTACAATGGCCGCGGCCAGGCAGTCCAACTCCAATCGCGCACAAATTCTCGAATATCAGACGCAATCCGTGCTAAAAGAAATCGATGATTATCTGATGCTGGTTAAACAAAATGTTGAATCCAACGGCAAACTCTCATCAGCGACCCTGAGCCTCACCGAACGGTTATTAAGCCGCTTTGCGGTCAAACAAATCGGCATTGCCGACCGGCAAGGAAACCTTGCCTTGTTTGGGCACCCGGGCATGAAGGTCAATATCGCCAGTGAAGAGAGATTTCAATCACAAAGGCAGCAGAATAGCGCTCTCCTGCATATAGACAAACCTCATCTTGGCTTGTTGCCGGATCAGTATCATTTATATCTCAGTATGCGGTTAAACGACCGCGAGGGAGATTTTGCCGGTATCGCTTCCGTAGCCGTTTCATTGGAAAACTTTTTCGCTATCCCATCCGGTTCCGACCAGCAGCCGCGCGATGGCATCGTCATATTGGGTCTTGATGGAATCGTCCGCGCGTCAGTTAATTTCCCGACAATGCTGCCGGGCGAATCCCATGACCACGATCCCTTGCTATCCGCCGTCCAACATAATCAGGTCGGCGAACTGATCACCCGAGACACGCAAGGGCACCCTAATTATCGCGCCTTTCGGCTTATTCCTGGCTATCCGCTCATCATCAGCACAGAAATCAGTGAGCCCGCCGCTTTGAAAGAATATTACGAACGAAAACACGCTTTTGTTCTATTGGGGGGTCTTTTTTCTCTCAGCATCCTCCTCTTCACCGGATACCTGATCCGAACCATTCGAAATCGTGTTCACGCCGAAACAGCAGCCGAAGAAATAAGCGGGCGTTATCGAACCTTGTTGCACGATATCCAAGATGGAGTCATACAGACCGACTTATCCGGAAAAATACTCATGGTCAACGAAGCAGTGGCGCAAACTTTTGGCTACCAAAAGCCCAGCGAATTAATCGGGAAACCAATTGCAGCATTTTGGCAGGATGCGGACTTAAGGACAGAATTGCGCCAAGCGGTTACTTTACAAGGACATGTCAGCGACTTTCCCGTCTCAATTCATGACAGACAGGGCCAGCCCCAGGAGTTTTCGGTCAACGCCAGCATCCGTCGGGACTCGTTGGGTATGGTGGATGGCGTGGTTGCGGTGTGCCGCAATGTGACGGAACAACGCCGGATCGAGCGTGAAAAGCAGGATTTGCTGGTCAAGGCCGCCAGCATCGAAAGGATTTCCTCCCTGGGGATCATGGTCGCCAGTGTAGCCCACGAAATCAGCCAGCCGCTGCAAGCCGGAAAATTGGCGGTGGAAAGCGTGTTATACTGGCAGTCGCAAGGGAAGGAACTCTCCCAAAAAAATCAGTTGGACAATGTTCACCGCGCCGCCGACGCATTCCAGCGTATCAGCCGCATTGTTCAGCACTTGCGTGATTTTGTACGGCCCCCGGAGCAAGGCGCCACCAATTCGCCAACCGTCAACCAGGCGGTTCTGTCCGCGCTTGATCTTATGCAGGCCCGCCTTAAGGACCATGCCATCAATGTCCATCTCAACCTTCAAAGCGATTTGCCGGTACCCGGCGGCAACCTGTCCCGTCTGGACGAGGCTGTCATCAATGTGCTCCATAACGCTTTGCAGGCGTTGGACTCAACCGCCAATCCGGATCGCACCATATGGATCTCCACCCTGACCGTGAAAAACCATCTGATTCTAAAAATTGAAAACAACGGCCCGCCGCTCGACACAGCCGTCGCGGCCAAAGCCTTCGAACCCTTTTTTACCACCAAAGCCCGTACGGAAGGAATGGGGCTAGGCCTTCACATTGTCCGCAATATCACGCAACTCGCCGGCGGCAACGTCGAAATTGCCAACTCCGACAAAGGAGTGATGGTTGAATTTCGTTTTCCCAAAATGAATGCCATTCCCGCCGCAAACAACAAGGAGAACAGTCATGCAAATTCTATTGGTTGATGACGACCCGTTCGTACGTGAATCCATCGGATCCTGTCTGCGCGAACTTGGGCACTCGGTGCAGGAATGCGCGGACGGGGCCGCCGGATTGAAAGCCTATCAGCAAAGCCCGTTTCCCATGGTACTGTCTGATCTGCGCATGCCGGAAATGAACGGGATTGCGCTTACCCGAGCCATAAAGAAGCTGCCCGAAGGAAAAAACAGCGATGTGGTACTGCTCACTGGCTACGGCGATATGAACTCGGCCGTGGAAGCGTTGCGCGCTGGAGCCTACGACTATGTCGTCAAGCCGGTCAGTATGACGGAACTTGCCTCCCTGACCGATAGAATTGCCGAGCATCAGGCCTTGCTGCACGAAAACCGCCGTTTAACGGAAAATTTTCAGACGGAGGTCGCTTCGGCAACGGAAGAAGCCCGTCAGGAGCTTGCCCGCCTGCAAGCAATGGTAAGCCGTTCCGCCGATCGAAACAATGTGATTTTTCGTTCGGAAAACATGAAGCAGGCGTTGCGACAAGCGCAAATCTACCACCAGGACCCTACCGTGCCAGTTGTCATTTACGGGGAAACCGGCACAGGCAAGGAAATCATCGCCAGGATGATCCATGATGGTGATAACGCCGATCCTTCGCCATTCGTGGACATCAACTGCGCGGCAATCCCCTCCCATTTGTTTGAAGCCGAGTTGTTTGGCTACGAGGGAGGTTCCTACACCGGCGCAGTATCGAAAGGGTCCAAAGGAAAGCTGGACCTGGCGGCCGGCGGCTCTCTGTTTTTGGACGAATTTACGGAAATGCCGCTGGAGGTTCAGGCCAAGTTTCTCAGGGTATTGGAACGCAGAGAATTTTACCGGATCGGCGGACTTCGAAAAATCCCCATGGATGCCCGCATTATCTGCGCTTCGAATTCGGATCTTCTGCAACAGGTAGCGGAAGGCAAGTTTCGCGAAGATCTCTACTATCGGCTGCACGTCGGCCATATCAGATTACTACCGCTTCGGGAACGACCGGAAGACATTCTCCCCTTGGCCGAGCATTATTTGCTGCGTTTTGCCCGAAAAAAAAAGAAACGCTTTCTAAAAATTTCTCCCGGTGCTGCCGATAACTTGCTGCGTCAGCCTTGGCCCGGCAATGTACGGGAACTGAAAAATCTGATGGAATGGACGGTGCTAATGTTTGACGGGCAAGAGTTAACGGAACGTCACATTACCGCCTATGAGCAATCGGTAAAGATTGGCGCTCATCATTCCTCTCCTGCGGCTGCGGTGATTGACCCGACCGGTTTTGAGCTCCCAGATCAACCGTTTTCCCTGGAAACCTATAGCGAAGCGATCGTTGCCAAAACCCTCGAGAAAATGAACGGAAATAAAACGGAAGCCGCCATGTATCTTGGCATATCCCGCCAAACTCTATACACTCTGATCGAACGCATGAAGAAACATCGACAACTGTAGAATTTCAAGCATAAATTCCGACGCCCCGCCCCCTGTCCAGCCTTTATCGATCCGCACAATCCCTGATAAATCAAGCATGCCTGTAGTTGGCATGCTTTTTGCTATTTAATCGGGAGAATATCAAACTATGAGGGAAAGGACGTCTATGAAATACTCATTCATTTCCTATGGCAGTTCGAACATTACTCCCGGCGCAACCGCCGACTACGATCTCTTCACCCGGGACGGCCGAGTGGCTGTCACGAAAGGGGAACCTCTCTCCCCATCTATTGCCGGGCTGCTGCGATCCCACTCACTATTTCGATTGTGCGCCGATTTATCCGTACAAACCGATGTCTATCGAAATACCCGGCTGTTTGCGAGCGCGGACTATTTAGCGGCGGAACTGGCGGTCGAAGAAGCACTCCACTCGCTTGAGCGTCACGAAGGCATCGATTTGCTGGTCTTGCAGCGGCATGATCCGTATACATTTCGACATTCGCTCAACGTGGGACGCCTCAGCTATTTGATCGGCAAATATTTCAGTTTGCCGGATTCGGCGCTGGAACAGATCGTTTTGGGTGCCCTGTTGCACGACATTGGTAAGCTGACTATTCCCACAGACTTGCTCAAAAAATCCGGCCGGCTGCTCCCGGAAGAGTATGCCCTGATCAAAACGCATCCCATCAATGGTTTTTTCAAGCTCCAAGAGGTTGATCTTCCGGCGGAAGTAACAAGAATTGTTCAGCAACACCATGAACGCTGGAACGGGCAAGGCTATCCGTTGGGGCTCCAAGGTGAGCAAATCCATCCCTATGCCCAGATAGTCGGGATCGCCGATGTATTCGACGCCCTCACCTCGGCCCGTTCCTATCGCCCGGCGATTCCGCCCTATCATGCTCTGGAGATCATTATAAAATTGCGTGATAGAGACTTCTCGGCGAATATTGTCAGCCATCTATTAGGCGCGGTTACCTTATATCCGCCGAATTGCCTGATTCATCTAAATACCGGCGAGTTGGGAAAAGTCGTTTCCTGTGACAAACAATTTCCAACCCGGCCGCGGGTTTTGGTAAAACCCGAAAGCCAGTCTGACAAGCCCTTGGTCTTGGACCTGCAACACGACACCGAACATTTTATTCAGGTAATCGAATACACGGGAGAACGAAGCTTAAAAATCCTTATCGTCGATGATGAGGAAGAATGTGCAAACGCACTGGCGGATGCAATTGCCCCCGCAGGCCATCAATGCCGGATATTTTGCTCGCCCGCGCAGGCTCTCAACCAATACAACGTCATCTGGCCGGATTTAGTGATCACCGATGTCCGAATGCCGCAATTGGACGGATTGACCCTGTTAAAAAAAATCCGCGACATCGACATCAATGCCCGGGTGGTCCTCAATACCGGCTACGGTGATATGATTACCGTCATCGAAGCCATTAATGCCGGTGCCTACGGCTTTTTTCTAAAACCGGTCGAAATTCCTGAAGTGATGAAGCTGTTGCAAAAAGCCCAAGCCGATCTGGATTCGCTACATAGCCGACAGATCATAAAGGAGGCGCTCCTGGATGAAAACAAACAACTCAAGCAACAGCTTGACCAGCTGACAGCCGCCATGTAACTGAATCGTGCCAACACATTTTGGGAGGGATATATATGTTAAAAAATCTTAATACCGCAACCAAAATTATGATTTTAATTTCGGTCACCGCCATTTTCTTGGGAATCGTGGGCTATGCGGGGTATCATTTCAGCGCAAAAATCAGTATTTTGATGGACGATATGTATAAAAACAACCTGCTGTCCGTAAAATCGCTGAACGCAGCCCGCACCTATGCCCGGTCGACCGAAGCGGACATGCTCCTGCTGCTCCACCCTTTGACCACCAAACAGCAAGAAACCGTCATCAGCCGGGAGATCGGCGAGAACACCGAAATCATCAATCAATTGCTGGGAAACTATGAGAAAACCCGTCTGGACGCTTTCGAAAAAGAAAACTATGCCGTGGCCCGTGAGTCACTGAACCTGGTCCGTCAGGTACGAAGCCGCACTGTCGAATTATTGACGACCGGCAATAAAGAGGCGGCTTTTCTCTATTATGACCAAAACAGCCTAAAACCCTTAAACGACTTGAACTCGTCCCTGAAAAACCTAGCGGACCATATTGCGGAAGTGTCGGCGAAAGAAAACAAAGAAGGAATCGAGGATGCCGTATTGGCTGGCAGAATCATCCTATGGGCAACGGTTGCCGCCATTTTGATTGCACTGTGCATCGGCTTTGTAATCGCCCGGATGATTGCCGCGCCGCTTGGAATCATGCTCAAGGATGTGGAGTTGGTCGCCGCCGGCGATCTGTCGGTAAAAAAGATTGAGATGAATCGTCGGGATGAAGTGGGTAAACTGGCTCAAGCCTTCAACCAAATGGTGGATAACCTGCACACGTTGGTAAAACATGTATCGCAGGCTTCGGAACAGGTAGCCGCTTCTTCCGAAGAGTTGACGGCCAGCGCAGACCAAATGGCCAAAGCCTCCACCCAGGTTGCCGATAGTATCAGCGGGGTTGCCCAAGGCGCCGACAGGCAATTGCAATCCGTCACCGACGCCATGGCGGTTGTAGAGGAGTTGTCGGCTGGCGCTGAGCAGATCGCCGCCTCCAGCAGCAATGTTGCTGCAATGTCCGAAAAAACGGCCGTCGCGGCGCGCGATGGCGAAAAAGCGGTCGATGTGGCAATCAGTAAGATGACCGATATTGAAAAAACAGTGCTCAATTCGGCGGACATGGTCACCGGGCTGGGTAATCGTTCCAAAGAAATCGGCCAAATTGTCGGCGTGATCTCGGGGCTAGCCAGCCAAACCAATCTTCTGGCGTTAAACGCGGCCATCGAGGCAGCCCGCGCAGGTGAACAGGGACGTGGTTTCGCCGTCGTCGCCGAAGAAGTTCGCAAGCTTGCCGAACAATCACAGGAAGCCGCCAAGCATATCGCTNNTCTTTAATTGGCGCGATTCAATCGGATACCGATAAAGCCGTCATGGCGATGAACGACGGCACCCGGGAAGTGAAAAACGGCGCTGAAGTGGTCAATGTCGCCGGGCGGGCTTTCAAGGAGATTGTGGCTTCCATTGGCGAAATGAGTCAGCAAATCCGGGAGATTTCCGATGCGGTACAACAAATGGCGCAAGGCAGCGAGCAAATTGTCGAATCCGTACGAAATATCGATGACATTTCCAAGACAACGGCCGGCGCAACGCAAAGCGTATCCGCCGCAACGGAGGAAAATTCCGCTACCATGCAAGAAATCGCCGCTTCCAGCGAAACCTTGTCTGCTTTGGCGCAACAATTGCAAGCCCTGGTCTGCAAATTTCAAATCTAACTCTCCAAAATTCTGCACTCTTGGATTGACCGCAACCTCTCGACATACAAAACGGGAGGGCTTTCGCAGCCACGAAAGCCCTCCCGTTTTGCATTGGAAGTAGTTTTTAATTGCATTTTGAATCAGTTGCATTATGCAACAATTTATTATATAATACTTTTGCATTCAACTATTACGACAATAAAGAACCACTGTCATCAAGGAGGACTAAACGAATGAATAATACCACTGCCCAGGCGGCAACACTTCGTGAACTGCTGCGAACCCTGATCCGCAAGCTCGGCGTTCTCGAACGCAGCGAAGCGGGTTGTTGCGATATGACCCTGAGCCAGTGCAACGCCCTGATCGAAGTCGGCCGGGCCGGTGTTCTGTCCGTCAACCAATTGGCGGACCGCCTCAATCTCGACAAGAGCACCGCCAGCCGTGTCTCGGACAAACTGGTGCTGGACGGGCAGTTGCTGCGTCAGGAAGATCCGAATGACCGGCGTTATGTCGTGTTGAAACTGACCGAACGAGGCAGCCAGACCTATGCCAATATGGAAAACCGGATGACTGCCTATTTCGAGGAAGTCATGGCCGGTGTCGACCCGGCGGAACGAACAGCAATGCTCCGGGGGCTGCAGACCCTGGACGCGGCGCTGAATTCGGACTCCTGCTGTTAATGTGAATCTGTTGCGACGGATTGTGAAGGAGTGAATAACTATGGAAAAATTGACGAATGAAGAAATCCGGGAAAAAGTCCGCCAGCGCTATGCCAGCGCCATTACCGCCAAAACCGGTTGTGGCTGCGGCGACGGCAGCTGCTGCGGCTCCGGCGCGGGTAAAGCCGCCGCAGCCATTACCGGCAATCTGTATACAGCCGACGATGTCACCGGCCTGTCGCCGGAACTGGTCGAGGCCTCGTTCGGCTGCGGCAACCCCACCGCCTTGACTCCCCTGTACGCCGGGGAAGTGGTGCTGGATCTCGGCAGCGGCGCCGGGCTCGACGTGATCCTGTCGGCGCGGCTGGTCGGTCCGGGCGGCAAGGCGTACGGCCTGGACATGACCGATGAAATGCTGGCTACCGCCAACGCCAATAAAGCCAAACTGGGCGTCGCCAATGTCGAGTTTCTTAAAGGCCACATCGAGGAAATCCCTCTGCCGGACAATAGCGTGGATGTGGTCATTTCCAACTGTGTCATCAATCTGTCCGTGGATAAGGACGCCGTATTCCGGGAAATTCACCGGGTGCTCAAGCCCGGCGGTCGAATGGCTGTTTCCGACATCGTCACCTTGAAACCGTTGCCGGAATGGCTGCGCCAAAATCTCGCCGTCTGGACCGGCTGCATCGCCGGCGCGCTGAGCGTCGACGAATTCAAAGTCAAGTTGGGCGCTGCCGGTTTCGCCGACCCTTCCGTCGAACTGACCCGCGTGTATGACCCCGCAGATCTGGGCTTCGACCCGACCGAAACGAAGGATGCGATCGGCAGTGCCTTCATCCGGGCCCAAAAAGCCAAACAAGTGTTGCAGCCGAGAATTGATTTTCAGATCCGCCCGGCCNNCCGCCATTCACGCGTTGCTCACCGCCGCCAACCTGCCAGTTGCCGGTGTCGATGCGGTCAGCGGCGAATATGTGGTAGCTGACCTGGCTGGAAAAGTCGCCGGCGTACTGGGGATCGAAAAATCCGGTGGCGCTGCTTTATTGCGGTCCTTCGCCGTGAAGGCCGATTTCCGCAAGCGCGGCATCGGCGAAGCATTGGTGCGTCACGTGCTGGGCCAGTTGAAGTTCGAAGGAATCTCTCCTCTCTATATTTTGACGAATACGGCCGAAGCATTCGCGACCCGCTTCGGGTTCGTCAAAATCAGCCGCGAAGAAATCCCCACCGCGCTGCTCACCGCCTCCACCCTCGCAACCGCCTGCCCGACCAGCAGCACCTGCATGAAACGGGAATAAACCCTGCCCATTTGCATGCTCCCGGATTTTCCGGGAGCTTTTTTGCTTTTCTCGCCTTGCTTCAATCCGACACTTCAGTACTCTGCCGGCCCGTGTCCGAAACTGCATCTCTGCCCCATCTTGACTTTATAAAAGCATGGTTCTATACTTGAAATACAGCGATACCATACCGGGGTATGGTAAATAAAATTTGAAAGAGGGCCCTCGATGCTGACCGACAAAGAAAAAGCCGATATGAAACAACGGCTGAAAAAAATCTCCGGACAGATCAACGGGATCGACAAGATGCTCGATGACGGCCGCTACTGCGTCGACGTCGTGCAACAGTTGTTGGCCGCCCGCGCCGCCATCAACAAGGTCGCCCTGCTGATCATCGAAAGTCACGCCAAGAGCTGCGTGGTTTCGGCAATCCGTGAAGACCGGGCCGATGAAAGCCTCGACGAACTCATGAATGTGCTGAAGCAGTTCACGAAATAGAGCCGCGGAAATCTCGGAAACATCAATCGGCAGCGGAGCATAAGATAAGCGGAGGTTAAGCGCAGCGTCGAAGCGTTCTTATCCCCGCTGCCGATTGTGAATCGTTTCATACTATCCAGTATGAATCAAAGGAAGTGAACTTGATGGAACCTAATGCTTCGAATACTCCCCTCCGTTCCAGCACACTGAAAATCATCGGCATGACCTGCGCCGCCTGCGCGGCCCGCATCGAGAAAGGCCTGGGCAAACTGCCCGGCGTAACGAAAGCGGTGGTCAATTTCGCCGCCGAAACGGCCAGTGTCACTTATGACCCGGCCCAGACCGGCCTGAAGGAACTCGCGGCCAAAGTGACCGATCTCGGTTATCAGGTGGCCCCGGATAAAGTCGAATTCCAAATTACCGGCATGAGCTGCGCGGCTTGCTCCGCCCGGATCGAAAAAGCCCTGAACGCCCTGCCGGGAGTGTTCGGCGCCACCGTGAACTTGGCGACGGAACGGGCGAGCGTGGAATACAACGGGCAGGAACTGAGTTTTCAACAAATCCAGGCCAAAGTGAAAAAGCTGGGTTACGAAGCCCACAATCCGGCCAATGCCGGCGATGTCGACCGGGAAAAACAGCTGCGGGAAGCGGAAGTGCGCGGCCAGCGGCTGCGTTTCGCCTTGTCGGCCACGTTGTCGTTCCCGCTGCTGCTTGGTATGATCCTGCATATGGCCGGCATCCTGCCCGAGCTGGCGCACATCCTGATGAACCCCTATGTACAGCTCGCCCTGGCCACACCGGTGCAGTTCGTCGCCGGCTGGCCGTTCTATCGCGGCGCTTGGGCAGCCCTGCGCAACGGCAGCGCCAACATGGACGTGCTGGTCTCCCTTGGCACTTCCGCCGCCTACTTTTTCAGCATCGCCAACCTGCTCACCGGCGATCCCCATTTGTATTTTGAAACTTCGGCCATCCTAATCACCCTCATCATTCTAGGCAAAATGCTGGAGGCGGTTGCCAAAGGCCGCACCTCCGAAGCCATCAAAGCCCTGATGGGCCTGCAACCGAAAACGGCCCGGGTAGTACGGGATGGCGCCGAAACGGATATCCCCATCGAAGCGGTGCAGGTCGGCGACGTCATCGTCGTCCGTCCCGGCGAAAAGGTACCGGTGGACGGCGTCATCGTCGAGGGTGATTCCACGCTGGACGAATCGATGCTGACCGGCGAAAGTCTGCCGGTAGACAAGAAAATTGGCGACAGCGTGGCCGGCGCGACAATTAACAAATTCGGTTCGTTCAAATTCCAGGCGACCAAAATCGGCAAAGACACGGCTCTGGCCCAGATCATCCGCATCGTCGAGGCGGCGCAGGGTTCCAAAGCGCCGATCCAGCGCTTCGCCGACGTCGTGTCCGGCTATTTCGTGCCGACCGTCGTCGCGCTGGCGGTGCTGACCTTTCTCGGTTGGTATTTCCTTCTTGATCCAGGGAACTTTACCCGGGCCTTGGTCAACTTCACCGCGGTGCTGGTCATCGCCTGCCCCTGCGC
>DCTI01000097.1:0-173 GCA_002329525.1 Negativicutes bacterium UBA1444 | reverse complement strand
TCGACAAAACCGGCACCATCACCAAGGGACAGCCGTCGGTCACCGACATTCTGCCGCTGTCCGGCCTATCCGAAACAGAATTGTTGCAGCTGGCGGCCCAAGTCGAGCAAAGTTCCGAACATCCTCTGGCGCAGGCGATCGTCCGTCAGGCGCAGGCCGATAATCTGCCGCTC
>DCTI01000080.1 GCA_002329525.1 Negativicutes bacterium UBA1444 | reverse complement strand
ACGCTTCTCACCCGCCGGGTGGCCGTCAAAATATTGCGTTCGCAGTACACCAGCGATGAAGATTTTGTGGTTCGCTTCCGGCAGGAGGCGAGGGCGGCCGCGCGGTTGTCGCATCCGAATATTGTCAGCATTTTTGATGTCGGTTGCGCGGACGATATTCACTATATCGTGATGGAGTATGTTCCCGGCGAGACTTTAAAAGAGTATATCAAGCGGGAAGGGCGGATTGCCCCTCAATTTGTCCTGCAACTGGCATATCAGGTTGCTGCCGCGTTGAAGCACGCCCATGAGAACAAAATTGTCCATTGCGATATTAAACCGCACAACATTCTGCTCAGCCGTGACGGGGTGGCCAAAGTCACCGATTTTGGCATTGCCCGGGCAGTTTCCTCGCAAACCAGCACGCAGGTAGCCGGCGTTATGGGTTCCGTCCATTATCTGTCCCCCGAACAGGCTCGCGGGTACGGAGTTGACGCTCAATCGGACATTTATTCCCTGGGCGTTGTCATGTATGAGATGCTGTCCGGAGTGCCGCCGTTTGACGGGCCGTCGGCCATCTCGATCGCGATGAAACATTTGCAGGAAACGCCGACACCGTTGTTGGAGAAAGCACCGGCAACCCCGGCGGCCTTGATTGCCCTGGTTGAAAAGGCGATGGCCAAAAAGCCGCAGGACAGATTTGCCACTGCCCAGGCTCTTCTGCAGGAACTGGATGTTTTGATTCGGCAGGGTCAAGTTCATGCTTCTGCCAGTGGCGATAGGGGCATGCCCCGTCGACCAGCCAATCCCAAAGATCGCGTTGCCGCGGCGAATGTCTGGCAGCGGCTGCGCCAATTGCCCAAATGGGTCTGGAGCGTTGCCGGTTTGCTGCTGATCAGTTTCGTAATCGGTCAATTTCTGGCCGATGGCGGATTAATTGGCGGCAAGGAAGTCATGGTGCCGGATGTTGTTGGTAAACCGGCCGAGACAGCCCGTTCCCTGTTAACCAATGAAAATTTGCGGGTCCAGATTGCGGAAGCCTTCAATGATCGCGTGCCGGCCGGCTATGTGGTTTCACAGCAGCCGCCGGGCGGTCAGGTCGTAAAGGAGCGCCGCACCATCCAGATTGTCATCAGCCGCGGCCTGGATGTAACCGCCATCCCAGACCTGAAAGGCTTGCAACGAAGGGAAGCCGAGGCCCGCATCCGCAGCGCGGGGTTGCAGGTCGGCATCCTGAGTGAAGAATATAGCGCAACGGTGCCAGTCGACGCCGTCATCAGCCAAAACCCCCGACCGCCGGGACAAGTCGCGAAAGGGGTTCTCATTGACCTCGTCGTGAGTAAGGGCAAAAGCCCGCAACAGATTACCGTACCGAACTTTATCGGCGAAAGCATGCAGAGCGTGCTGGCCCGGATTGAAGCATTGCATCTCAAAGTCGGCAGAATCCGCGAAACCTCCACATCCCGTTTTGCCCCCGGGATGATCAGCGCCCAGGCGCCGATTCCCGGCAGCAGCGTGTATGAAGGAACCACCATTGATTTGGAAGTCGCCCGCAGCGAAGCCGGCATTCCCAAACGGGCCCGCATCCAGTTCGTCGTTCCCGACGGGCCGATTCGCCAAGCTTGCAAAATCGTCGTGGTCGATGCGAGCGGGGNNGAGCGGCGAACGGGTGGTGTATGAAAATGTCCACAAACCCGGTGATCGAGTGGAAAAAGTGGTGGAAGGAACCGGACAGATGACGGTGAGGGCGATTGTGAACAATAAGTTGGTTCAGGAACAGACCTTCTAGCCGATGGAGAAAAATTGGCAAATCGGGGTCGTGATTCGGGCAACCAGCGGTTTTTACTACGTGCAAAGCGGCACCCGCCAAGTGTCCTGCAAGTTGCGGGGTCGGCTGAAGCAGACGCGTTATTCGCTTTGCGTTGGGGACCGGGTAACCTTTTCCCCGGCGGGGACGGATGAGGGAAACATCGAGGAAGTATTGCCCCGGGATTCTTTTTTGAAACGCCCGGAGGTCGCCAATGTGGATCAGGCGATATTAACTTTTGCGGCCAGTCAGCCGCAGATCAACTGGGGCTTGCTGGACCGGTTCCTGGTCCTGGCCGAATATTCAGGAATCCCGGCCGTTATCTGCGTCAATAAGTTGGATATGGCGGACCCGGAAGAACTGAAGCCTTTTCTCGATGTTTATGAACGGATCGGTTATCCCGTGTTGCAGGTTTCGGCCAAAACCGGCGACGGAATTCACAACTTGCAACAACGCCTGTATGGCAAGATCAGTGTCTTCGCCGGCCCGTCCGGAGTGGGCAAATCCTCTTTGCTCAACGCGATTGAGCCAGGACTGCAACTGGTCACCGGTGAATTGAGCCAAAAGATCGGCCGCGGCAAGCACACTACCCGGTGTGCGGAGCTTTTGCCCTTGGCGGGCGGCGGCTATGTGGTGGATACCCCGGGATTCAGCCTGACCGAGTTTGTGGAAATGCCGCCGGAGCAGCTGCGGTTTCAATATCGGGAGTTCCGGGACAAATTAGCGGAATGCCGCTTCTCGTCCTGTTTGCACTATCGGGAGCCCCAATGCGCCGTAAAGTTGGCGGTTCAAAACGATGAAATCGCAGCCTGGCGCTATGAATCCTATCTGGAACTGTTGACGGAAATCCAACTGACACAGCAGAGGAGGTTCTAACTTGGCGATTGTTGCGCCTTCCTTGCTGGCTGCGGACTTTGTCCGGCTGGCGGAGGATATTGCTCGCGTGGAGGCTGCCGGCGCCGACTGGCTGCATCTGGATATCATGGACGGCCACTTCGTCCCCAATATCACCATCGGACCGGACCAGGTGAAGAACCTGCGGGGCTGCATCGACCTGCCCTTCGACACCCACCTGATGATCTCCCGTCCTCTGCAGTATATTCCGCGCTACGCCCAGGCAGGCGCGGATATCATCACCTTTCACGAAGAAGTGCAGGATGATGCCTGGGACTGCATCCGCCTGATCCGCCAATACGGTAAAAAACCCGGCATGGTCATTTCGCCGGATACGCCGGTAGAAGTACTGGCGCCCTATCTGGATGATCTGTACATGGTTTTGGTCATGAGCGTTTACCCGGGCTTTGGCGGGCAGAAGTACATC
>DCTI01000243.1:8561-26474 GCA_002329525.1 Negativicutes bacterium UBA1444 | reverse complement strand
GTCAATCATATTTCCGTCTATGCGCGGGTCTCACCAGAAAACAAAATCCGCATCGTACGTGCCTGGCAGAAGCAGGGGGCAGTCGTTTCCATGACCGGCGACGGAGTCAACGATGCCCCGGCTTTGAAAGCCGCCGACATCGGCATCGCCATGGGCCGGGGCGGAACCGATGTGGCCCGGGAAGTCGCCGACATTGTGCTGCTGGACGATAACTTTGCCACCATCGTGAAAGCGATCGAACAGGGGCGGGCCATTTATGACAACATCCGCAAATTCATGACTTATATTCTGGCGTCAAACATTCCGGAAATCGTGCCGTTTTTGGCCATGGTATTTCTGAAAATCCCGCCGGCGCTCAATATCCTGCAGATACTGGCCATCGATATCGGCACCGACATGGTGCCGGCATTGGCCCTGGGGGCTGAACCGCCGGAAACGGGGGTGTTGCGCCGAAAACCGGCGGCATATTCCCGGAATCTGCTGGATGGACCGTTGCTGCTGCGATCCTATGGGTTTCTGGGTATGATCGAGGCAGTCATGTCCATGGGGGCATTCTTTCTGATTTGGTCCGGCTACGGTTATTCGCTGGCCGACCTTCGACAAGTTACCGCGGCAATTTTTGCCGGAACGGCGGATACTTCCGTTCAAGGGATTTATCAGCAATCGACGACATTGGCCATGTCGTCGATTATTGCCTGCCAGGTCGGGAATCTGTTTGTGTGCCGTTCGGAGCGGACTCCCTTTTGGCGCTTTTCCATCAAGACCAATTTGCTGATTCTCGCCGGGGTCGGGACGGAGTTGCTGATTGCCGGAACCATCATTTATCTGCCGATTTTGAACGTCATTTTTGGGAATCAGCCGCTGCAGGCCGGCCATCTGCCTTGGTTGTTGCTATGCCCGGTGTTCCTCGTTCTGCTCGAAGAGTCCCGGCGATTCGTGCTCAGACGGTTCGTTCAGCGAGATATTGTCGCATATCCGCGATAAATCCCTGCACTGCCTCGATCGGCGTGGCCCATGACGTCACCAGGCGAATCGACGAATGTTCGCTGTCGATGACGGACCAGATATAGAACGCATACTTCTGTTGCAGTTTTTTAATCAGCCAATGGGGCAGGATCGGAAATATCTGATTGGTGGGCGACTGGGTCAAAAAATCGAACCCAGCGGCCTGGATGGCTTGGCGCAGCATCGCGGCCATGTCGTTGGCATGTTCGGCCAGCTGAAAATACAGGTTGTCCCGGAACAGTTCGCGGAATTGCAGGCCCAATATCCGGCCCTTGGCCAACAGCGCCCCTTTTTGCTTCATGTGGAACCGGAAGTCCTGCTTGAGTGACTCGGTGCAAATGACCAGGGCTTCGCCCAACAAGGCGCCGCCTTTGGTCCCACCGATATAGAAGGAGTCGGCAAGCCGGCCCAGGTCGGCCAGACCAAGGCCGCTTTCCCTGGCGCAAAGAGCCGAACCGAGACGGGCGCCGTCAATATACAGGTAGAGATCATGGTGTCGGCAGTATTCGGAGAGTTGTTCCAGTTCGGCTCTGGTATAGATGGTGCCGATTTCCGTGGGATTTGAAATATAAACCAGCCTGGGTTTGACCATATGCTCATCCGTATGGCTGTCCAATACGGTCTGTATATGTGCGGGACCGATTTTGCCGTCGTTGGTTTCCAGGGACAGGATTTTATGGCCGGTGGCCTCGATGGCGCCGGTTTCATGGACCAGCACATGGCCGGTGCAGGCGGCGATCGCTGCCTCGTGGGGGCGCAGGAATGCGGACAAGGCGGTCAGGTTGGTCTGGGTTCCACCGGCCAGAAAGTGGATATCGATGTCGGCACGGCCGACTTGCTGACGGATCAGCGAGGTGGCCTCCAGGGAAAAAGAATCTTCGCCGTAGCCGTCGGCCTGCTCGAGATTGGTCGACGCCAAGGCGTTCAAAATCCGGGGATGGGCGCCTTCACTGTAATCGTTTCGAAAACTGTACATACCATTGGACTCCTTTCGGACGATATTTTCGACGGACTGCACTATACAGGATGCCGATTTGATGATATATTTTGAGGGGGATATTGTCAAATATTATAATTTTCCAATGGTTTCGGCCATGCAAAGGAGGAAAAACCTTGATACATTGGCGGAGTTTGTTGATTGTTGCGCTGGTGGCAGTATTTTCGATGACCGGAGCGGTGAATGCGGCGAAGCTGGTAAAGGTTGACGAGATAAAAATTGAAGCGGACAAGAATGTATCGCCGATGGATTATTCGTTCGGCGCGAAATCTTTCAGCGGGCGTCTGGAGTTTGGCCCCCTGAAAAATCTTTACGGCAATGGCGCCGGCTTCATTGTATATATCGACACGGCGGAACAGCGGGGGAAATGGCTGTCGTTCAAGATTGACAGCGGTAGCCTGACCGTCCGGATCGTCGGCGAGTCCGCCGGCATTGTCTCGTTCCCGCCGGCAACGATCACGAATACGGAACCGTTGGTATTGGAGATCGTTGATGACGTGCTGACCATCAAGGCCGGAAAGATGAACCGGACTGTCAAGGGGGTCGCCGGTTTCAGCGGCGGGTTGACTACCCAGTCGATCGAAAGCCTGTTGAAAGTATACCAATGGCNNTATGGCAGGACGAAGAATAATCGGCATTCTGGCGAAACAACAAAACCATCGGCCCTCCGGGATGACCCGGAGGGTTTTGCATTTGCCGCGGCGAGACGCGGAACGGATTGACGTTGCAGCAATACAGGAATTGCCGTTCCGGTGTGGAAGTAATTATACATTCTGAATGCAGGCAAGGCCTGTGAAGGAAGTTGAATCACAATGAACAGGGAAGCAGTGGCGGCGGAAGATTTTCCGACACTCAAAACGGAGCGGTTGACCTGCCGACGGATCAAAGACGACGACGCGCCCGCGTTGCATGCCATCTGGTCGGATCCGGAGGTGACGCGGTATTTCTCGCTGGAACCGTTCCAGTCCATCGCCGAAACCAGGGAAATGATGGAGCTGCTCAACCTGTTGTCCGCCGCCGGCCAGGGAATCCGCTGGGCCGTCGTCCGGAATGCCGACGGAACGATTTTGGGGACTTGCGGATTTCACAACTACAAGCCGGAGCATCACCGCGCCGAAATGGGATATGAGCTGGGCCGGCCGTATTGGGGACAGGGGTTCATGAGCGAGGCGGTCGGCGCGATATTGCGGTATGGCTTTATGGCAGCCGGCTATAACCGGATCGAAGCGTTCGTCAATTATGGCAATCAAAATTCCACGCGTCTGCTCGAACGCAACGGGTTCCGTCTGGACGGCCTGTTGCGGCAGTATGAGCTGAATCGGGGAAAATTCGTCGATCAGTATTGTTACTCGTTGCTGAAGTCGGATTGGGAAGCGATCGTGGCCAATGCCGGACGGGGAAACTGAAATGAAGCCGGCCGGGGGAAGAAAAACCAGCGAAATCGTAAAATGTTGGCGAAGTCCGTGCTTGCCAGATGTGGACCTGCTTCATGCTCGCTACACTGCGCAGTCCTTTTCCCGCCATGCCCATGACGACTATGCCGTCGGCGTCATTGAGCAGGGCGCGTTGTCCTTTTCGTATCGGGGCGGGACCTGGATCGCACCGGCCGGGCAGATTAACTTGGCCGTGCCGGGCGAAGCGCATACCGGGACCGGGGTGAATGGGCTTGGCTGGACATATCGCATGTTTTATCTGCCGCCGGAGCGGTTGCACCAGGTAACAACTGAAATAACCGGCCGACCGGGATACTTCCCGTTCTTTGCCGCCGGGGTAATCAATGATTTGCAGCTGGCCGGCCAAATCCAGAAACTTCACAAGGCTCTGGAGGAAAACGAGACTTCGCGTCTGGAACAGGAAGAAGGGCTGCTGGCCCTGCTGACCTCGTTGGTTTTGCATTATGCCGAGCCACGGCAGGGTTTGCGGGATCCCGGCCGGGAACCATCGGCTGTGAAGCATGCCCTGGAATATCTGGAGGCGCATTATGCCGAGAATTTATCCATTCAGGATTTAGCCGGACTTTGCCATTTGAGTCCCTATTATTTTATTCGGTCTTTTACCGCTCAGGTCGGTGTGTCACCTCATGCCTATCAACAACAGGTCCGGGTGCGTCAGGCCCGGAAGCTGCTGGAACAGGGCTGCCCAGCAACCTTTGTCGCCCAGGAAAGCGGCTTCGTCGACCAGAGCCATTTTTCAAGGCGGTTTCGTCAAATCACCGGCATGTCACCGGGACAATACCGCAATTTTGTACAATCCACCGGCAGACTGCGGAACTATAATGAAACCCGTTGAATCCGACGGCGTCTCGGCGCCGCCAAAACGGATCAAGGGGGTAGTATTATGATGTTAATGGTTTCCGAAGAGTGGAAGCAAGCATTCCCGGGCGCCGGCGTTGGCCTGATGACGCTGAGCGGCGTGGCCAATCCGGACTGTTGCGCCGTGCTGGAACATAAAAAGCGCGTGCTGGAAGAGGAAATTCGGGCGCGCTTCCCGAATCGTCGGGCCGTCGCGGACTATGAACCGGTTCAAGCCTATAATTCATATTATAAGCGTTTCGGGCAGACCTACCACGTACAGCATCAATTGGAGTCGGTCGGCTTTAAGGGGAAGTCGTTGCCCGCCGTTGCCGCCCTGGTGGAAGCGATGTTCATGGCCGAACTGAAAAATGGATTGTTGACCGCGGGGCATGATTGGCAATCGTTACAACTGCCGCTGCGGCTGCGGGTTGCCGACGGCAGGGAAGAGTACGGCCTGATCAATGGCAGGCAGCAAACGGCCAAACTGGGCGACATGCTGATTGCCGATGCCGACGGCGTGATTTCCAGCATCGTGTATGGGCCGGATTACCGCACCCGGATTACCGCCGAAACCAGGCAGGTGCTGTTTGTGGTTTATGCGCCCGCCGGTATCGCCAAAAGTGCGGTGAGCCAACATTTTGACGACATTTTTTCATTTGTCCGGCTGGTTGCGCCAACGACGAAAATTGAGCGACAGGATTTTTACGAAAACTGACTGGGCGTTCTGTGCAAGGGGAATACCTATCTCTGGAAAAGCCGCCTAACGGAGGTTGCGCGGCGGCAAAAGGATAAATGGAAACGGCGAGTTTACGGACGCAGAGGTGAGGGCAATGATTGTCGGCACGATCATCATCCGAATGTATGCACCCTGGGTGTCCTCGTTGAAGGAAAAACGCATGGCGGTGAAAAGCATCGTCGCGAAGGTCCAAAATAAATTTCATGTGGCGATTGCCGAAGTGGAAGAACAGGATACCTTGCAAACCATCGTGCTGGGGCTGGCCTGCGTTGCCGGCACTGTTCGCCAGGCCGACAGCATTTTGGACCATATCATCGGGTTCATCGAAGAAAATACCGAGGCGGAAATTACGGATATTCAGCGTGAATTGCGCTGACAATGCAGAATCCCGGAGGATTGTCATGAGACTGTTTATTGGTGTCGATTTTCCCTCAATGGTAGTGGATGAGTTGTGTTCCCTGCAAAATAAGATCCGGAGCTTGGTGCGCGGGGGCAGATTTCCGGCCCGCGATAATTTGCATCTGACTTTGCATTTTCTGGGCGAAACGCCGGAATCACGAATCGATGACATTCGTCAAGTTCTGACAGTGGTGGCGTCTCGGCAGGCATCGTTTCAGGTCTCTGTTGGCGACCGTCTCGGTTATTTTGGCTCGCCGAACCCTGTGCGAGTGGTCTGGGTTGGAATGAAAGGCGATGTTTCGGCATTGTCGGTTTTGCAGGCCGGCGTTGCGCAGGCAATGCTGGAATTGGGTTTTCCGGTTGAGGAACGCGCGTATAAACCCCACATAACCCTAGCCAGGGACGCGTTTTTTCTTCAGGGGGATGGCATATTGAAAAACGGTTGGCTCGATTTTCCTGTGCCGCCATTTCCGTCGATGCGAATCGAACAGTTTGCGCTCATTGCCAGCGAAATCAGTGAAGGCCGACGGCGATATCGCCCAGTTGCCACCTTCGAACTTGCCGGCTTCCGCTAATTTCGGTGCGAGGTGTATCCGGGGAAAGCTGTGCCACCGAATCTTGTTGCGAATTAGACCGAATGATGATAAAGTAATGAATATAATTCGTATGATTTGGATGGATAGCCGGAGAAATATGTTTGACAATATCCGCAGCGTTGGGACCGCCGCCATGTTGTTGGCCCTGACCCGCAATATGCAGGACGAAGAAACCGTGAAAAAAATGCTGGCCGACCAGGGATTCCGCTTTGTTGTCACGGAAATGAGCGGAAATTCCGCGCTGTCGGAATTTCAGCTCAAGACGACGAAAGCCGTAATCGGGGCTTGCATGAATACCGGTCTCGTGGCAAAAACCCCCACGAATTATCATGCGTTGTTGCATGCAACCGACGAAGCGAAGCGGGGCATTATGGTCAACGTTGCCAGCAGCGTAAGTGTTGCGGTGAAAATCGCCGTTGTGCGTGATAGCCAGTGGGTGGCGGTTGCCCTGTTTGGAGAGTCGGCGTTACATCCGCTGACGAACCATGATCGCGCCGGATTGGGAATCATGCATTTGGGCACGGATGCCTGAACCGGGTCTATAAAAATGAATCAAGCGCTACCCCCGGCCAAATGAGAGATAGAGTAGAGTGTGCATTCCGGATCGACTGGCTGGCATAAGGGAACGGCGTAGATGAACCTATATGAGTATAACAACAAAAAAATATGGGTGACAGAGAGACGGAGGGGAGTTTTCCCAGGCTGTCTTTTTCTTTTTTATAAATATTGCAATAAAAGAACGCAAGCCAGTGGAGGAATTTTGCCACGGCCACGTCGAATGGTGTTCACGATGTCAAAGCAATTTGTTGCACAATTGTCCCAACATGAAAATTTATATAAAAGGAGAGAAAAAAATGAAACCATTGACAGGATTGCGGGTACTAGACTTGAGCCGGGTGTTGGCCGGACCGTATTGCACGATGATGCTGGCTGACTACGGTGCCGACATTGTGAAAATCGAGCCGCCGAAAGTCGGTGACGACTCCCGGGCGTTCGGCCCGTTTGTCGGCAAGGAAAGCGCCTATTTCATGAGCCTGAACCGCAATAAACGGTCGATGACCCTGAATTTCAAGCGTCAGGCGGAATGCGACGTATTCAAGGAAATGGTCAAATATGCCGATGTTGTCGTGGAAAACTACCGGCCGGGTACGATGGAGAAGTTTGGTCTGGGCTACGATGAACTGAAGAAAATCAATCCCAAGATTATTTACGCCGCTTGCTCCGGTTTCGGCCACAGCGGACCTTATCAATACAAACCGGCCTATGATATCATCGTGCAGGCCATGGGCGGCATCATGAGCATCACCGGCCCGGAAGGCGGCGAACCCTGCCGCGTCGGCGCCTCGGTCGGCGATATCATCGCGGGAATGTTCACCGCCTATGGCGTCATGATGGCGCTGTACCACCGGGAAAAAACCGGTGAAGGCCAGAAGGTCGATGTCGGCATGCTGGACTGCCAGGTCGCCGTATTGGAGAACGCGATTGCCCGCTATGTAACATCCGGCAGCGTACCGACGCCGCTGGGCAACCGCCACCCCTCCATTTCGCCGTTCTCGTCGTTCACGGCCAAAGATGGGCATATCATCGTCGGCGCCGGCAATGACCGGTTATGGACGAAACTTTGCAACATTCTGGGGAAACCCGAACTGCTGACGGATCCGCGGTTTAACACGAATGGCAACCGGACGGCGCATGTCAAGGAACTGACGGCCATATTGAATGAAGTCTTCAGTACGAAGACGATCGAACAGTGGATGGAAGTATTGGAAGCGGCCGAATTGCCTTGCGCGCCGATCAACACAGTGGATAAGATTGTCAATGATCCGCAGATCAAAGCCCGGAACATGATTGTCGAACTGGAGCACCCGGTAGCGGGGCACCTGAAAATGGCCGGCGTACCTGTCAAAATGTCGGTGACCCCTGGGGCTGTGGAGCGTCCGGCGCCGCTGTTGGGACAACATACCGCTGAGTTGCTGAAAGAAATTCTCGGCTGGGATGAAGCCGAAACAGCAAAATTCTTTGCGGAAGAATAGTCGGCAGAAAACGACAAGTAACGGACCAATGAACGAAGCCCCGGCGCTGTTGCGCCGGGGCTTCGCTATCGAAAGCAGGAACTAACGTGTTTTTGGCGAATCATCCTGTGTAGAAGAAAGGAAGGAAGAAACGACGAATGAAATGCCCAAAATGTGGCGCGGAAATGGAAAATGACGGTGGCGTTTGCAGCCGTTGTGCCGCTGAAACGGCCGAAGTAAAGGTTCTACCCCCGGATGAGCGGGATGACTTCAAAGGAATGACGATACAACAGGGCGGTGAAGCTGGGGACAAAACGGGATTCCGGGAGGAGTCGCCGGGCAGTTACGAGTATCGCAGCGAAGGACCGGGACACCGGGTTTACGTGCGACAGGTGTCGTTTGGATCGCAATCCATGGGCCTGCTGACTAAATTGCTGATTGTGGCGGTTGTGCTCTTTTTGATCTTCGTGGCTTTGCCGGTTGCCTTGTTGGTGGTGGCGATTTCCAGCCTGATCTGGTGGCTAGTCAAGCGCTAGCCCGGTACTGACCTGTGTTAGAAGGGGCCGTCATCATTGAATGTGGGCCGGGTTTGATTTTTCAATAATTGCAAAGCATCTTCGGCCTGCCGCAGCAGGCTGTTTTTATCGTCGGGCAAAGTGCCGGCGAGCGGTAACATATTAGAAACATGATTGCTGCGGAAAATACAGGGAGCGTGCATGTCCAGACTGTTGACCAGTTCCTTTAATTCCAGAACAAATTCGTAGGGAGACAGCGGCTGAAAAAGTCCCTGCTCGGCTTCAGCGCGCAGTGGAGTGCCACGGTGCAGCATCAGGGTCAACGCGCTGAGCATGGTCGGATTGATGGCGCTGGCGACGCGGGCGCTGTTAATCGCGTGCTGCCGCGACAGCTCGCGGCCGCCCAACCCCAGGACCAGCATCGCTGACAGTTTCATGCCGGCGGCAATGATTTTTTGGCCGGCTTCAATCATCTGCTCGCTGGTAACCCCTTTTTGCACCCGGGCGAGTACCTCGTCGTCGCCGCTTTCGATGCCGAGATATACCAGCTGCATTCCTGCCTGTTTCAGCAGCTGCAGGTCCGCCGGCGTTTTCCGCAGGATGTCGAGTGGCCCGCCATAGCAGGAAATGCGAGACAGCTTGGGAAAGTTGGCTTTCAGCAAGTCGATGACTGCCAGAAGCCGGTCGGTCGATAAAACCAGCGCATCGCCGTCGGCGAGAAAGACCCGGCGAATCCCTGGATAATAGCGTGCGGTTTTTTGAATGATCGGTTCGATTTCCGACAACGGGCGGGCGCGAAACTGAACATCGCGGTACATGGAACAGAAGGTGCAGCGATTATGCGCGCAGCCGATGGTCACCCGCAAAATAAAACTGTTGGCCTCGCTGGGCGGACGAAAAACCATTCCTTCCGCATTGTCAAACATGATTCGTTTCCTCCTTGCTCCTCTGGACACCGGCGACGCAGGCTATTTTTCTGGCGACAACAGCTGCTGCTTTAGCTGAAGATAGCGTTGCGTGAAATGTACTGGATTCTGAGCTTCACGGTGGTCGAACCCGAACGCCCGGCGGCTGACGGCCAGTACCGGCGGCGCCTGAATTCTTTTGGCAACGCCCATGCCGGTATAAAGACGCCACCATCGTTCGAGATCGGCGATGAAATCGGCTGCCGTCGGAAAAACTCGCGCGACCAGACCGGGCTCACAGCCAAGATTCTTCTCGACCGTTCCTTCCCGGTACCACGACAGCAGATCTTCCGGCGTGGCCCGCTGCCAGCGTTCGACGAAAGAGCGGAACAGATAGTCGTGATAGGGATATACCAACGGATCGCCTTTGCCGGCATCGACATCCTGCTCCGGGGACAGCTCGGCACTGGGGACTATGGAAAAAACCTCAGCCGGTATTACCGGCCGCGCGTAGACCTGTTCGTTGAGCCAGCGGCCCAGGGCGTAGACCTGATGTTTCCAGAGGTCGGCCAAGGCGGCCAGGCACCCCGATTCGTCGCCATATAAGGTGCAGTATCCCACGGTCATTTCGCTTTTATTGGCGTTGCAGGTGAAAGCGCCGCCAAAGGCCGCCGCGGCCGCCGCGAGGATTCGGGAAGACCGGTCCCGCGCCTGTACGTTTTCCCGCATGAAGGCGGTCAACGACAGGCCGGCCGCAGCTATCTGGCGCACTGTCAGATCGACGGATTCGCCGATCGGAATCTCGACATAGCGACAGCCGAGGTTCTCGGCCAATTGATGGGCCAGGTTGATGGTGGTCGGAGAGTTGTATTGACTGGGCATATTGACCAGCAAAACATTCGCCGGCTTCAGAATGTGGGCGTACAGCGCCGCGGCAACGGCCGAATCGATGCCGCCGGAAACGCCGATCACCATCTTGGCGAGGCCCGTTTGTTCGAGAAAACTTTCTATGCCATAGCGCAGGCAGGAATAAATGCTGTCGATTCCCCGGTCGTCCGGAACCCGGACCGCCGATGTGGCCTGGGCCAGCTGCAGTTCTTCAAAAAACAGGTAGGCCAGTTGTTCCTCGAATGGGGGGCAATGAAGTAGTGTATCGCCGTTCCGGCCATACACGGTGCTGCAGCCGTCAAAGGTGTAGACGGTTTTGCCGTTGTTTTGGATGCCGACGTTGTTCACATAGATCAAAGGAACCCCGGCATCGCGCGCCTGGCGCGAGAAAACCCGGTGCCGCTTGTCGTTTTTTCCCAAAGTAAATGGGGAACTGGACAAGTTGACAAGCAGGTCGAGCGGAGTCCGCCGGCTCAGCGTCGCAGCGGGCTTGACGCTGTAGTCGTCACTCCAGCCGTCCTCGCACAGCAGGGCGCCGATTTTGAGCGTCCGTCCGCCAATGTTGACGCAAATGGGCTGCAGCAGCTCGTCGACCGGAGTGCTTAGTTCCTGGGCCAATTTTCGGAGACTGTAAAAATGGCGGTCGTCGTCAAACTCCCGGTAATTGGGCTGCAGGGTTTTAATCCGAAACGGATACGGGAACGAACCATCAGCAACAAATTTTCCGTTCTGCGCCGCAAAAAAAGCGTTATATTTGCGAACCCGCCCGTCGTCGGCGTTTTTTTGCCAGTCGATTGCGACGTTGCCGAATAAGATGCAGATGGTATCGGCGGCCTGGGCGATGGTTTCTCCCCAAGCTTCGCAGTCGCGCAGGAATGCAGGTTGTTCCCAGGTGTCGCCCAGTAGATAGCCGGGAATCGACATTTCCGGAAATAAAATCAGGTCGGCCTGTTCGGCTTTGGCGCGCTCGATGAACTGCAGCATTTTTTGCGCGTTGAGGTCGGGACGGCCGGGAATGACCTTGATTTGCGCCAGGGCAATTTTCAACAATCAACTCACCTCAAAGTTTTTTGCCGGCAGGGACTGGTGGAAAAATAACGGGTAACCGAGCCGAAAACGAAATGGAACTCAAATTACTATTCGCCGCCAAATTTCCAATGTCCTTTTCCGGGACTGCGGGGAGAGCGGGCGGCTGGCAATTTTCATACTCCGACGGAATCCGGAAAACTAAGAAGCCGGCGACTTTTTGCAGTCACCGGCTTCCCTTGAGGTGAGGAGGGGGAAATCAGCCCGCGTCCACGATCCCTTTGATGGCAAAGGGCCCGGAGTCAGCCACTTCCTGGGGGACTCCCGTGAACTTGCGAAAATTTTTATCAAACATTCCGGCCAGATGAATGGCGGATTTGTGGTAAGCCGCCGGATCCGACCAAGAGGTCCGGGGATTTAAAATCCCATCCGGGATTCCCGGGCAACGAACCGGAATGTGCAAATTAAAGATGGGGTCAATTTCATAATCGACATAGTCCAGATAGCCATCCATCGCTGCGGCGACCATCCGGCGCGTATGCTGGATGCTGATGCGCTTGCCGATCCCGTAGGCGCCACCCTGCCAACCGGTGTTGATTAAAAATACCCGGGTCTGATGACGGGCAATCTTTTCTTTAAGCAAGTTGGCGTAAGTCATGGGGTGCAGCGGCAGAAACGGTGAGCCAAAACAGGCGGAGAAAGTCGCCTGGGGCTCGGTGATGCCGCGTTCGGTTCCGGCGAGCTTGGAGGTATAGCCGGACAGGAAGTAATACATGGCCTGTTCCGGTAAAAGCTTGGCAATGGGAGGCAAGACGCCGAAAGCGTCGGCTGTCAGGAAAATGACTGTGCTGGGGTGCTGGCCGGCGCCGGGATAAATGCAGTTGGGAATATAGTGCACGGGATAAGCGGCCCGGGTGTTTTCGGTGATGGCATCGCTGGCATAATCGATTGTCCGGCTTTCGGGGTCGATGACCGTGTTTTCCAGAACCGTGCCAAACCGAATGGCATCCCAGATTTGCGGCTCGTTTTCATGGCTCAGATTGATGCATTTCGCATAACAACCACCTTCGAAGTTGAAAACGCCGTTTTCCGCCCAGCCATGTTCGTCATCGCCGATCAGAAACCGATCCGGGTCGGCGGACAAAGAAGTTTTTCCTGTACCGGAAAGACCAAAAAACAGGGAAACATCGTTTTTTGAGCCCCGGTTGGCGGAACAGTGCATGGACAGGATGCCTTGCTTCGGCAGCAAATAGTTGAGCACGGAAAAGATGGATTTCTTCATTTCCCCCGCGTACTGAGTACCGCCGATTAAAATAATTTTTCGTGGGAAGTTGACGATGATGAACGCTTCCGAATTTGTGCCGTCCTGCTCCGGCACGGCCTTGACACTGGGAGCGGCAATCACGGTGAACCCTGCCTCGTCCGGGAACGTCCAGCCGGTATCATGGGAACGCAGGAACAGTTGCTGGACAAAAATATTGTGCCACGCATATTCGTTGATGACTCGGACTGGCAGAGCGTGTGCGGAGTCGGCACCGGCAAAACCTTCAAAAACAAACAGTTCCCGGCCGTCGAGATAGTCGACGGTTTTTTGAAGTAAGCGGTCGAAAGCCGTCTCGGATATCCGCAGATTATTTTCCCACCAGATGTCGTGATGAACGTCTGGGGTATCGACAATAAATTTATCGTTGGGGGAGCGACCGGTATATTTGCCGGTAGAAACGCGCAGGGCGCCAGCGGCTGACAATACGCCTTCGCTGCGGGACAGAGCGGTTTCAACCAGACGGGGAATTGCCAAATTAATATGAACCGGACCCGAGTGTCTGCGCAATAACCGTTCTTCGAAATCGATATTCATTGCATCAACCCCCTCTACCGAATATTAAACTGACAAATTTAAATAAGATACCCAATATAAAACAAACATGTCAGACTGATTTACGGGTTTAATTATATACCCATTGTTGAAAATAGAAAAGGGGATCAGGGAAGTTTTCGCAGCATTCATGGAATAAGAAAAGGAAATTGTCGATTTCGCAACGAAATGATACAACAATCCGAAAACATTACGTGCCTGTCAGACAGGAAGGAGGCCGTTTTCTTGAAAGAACCGGGAGAAAAAAGCGGGATTAAAACCTATCGGGTCATCATTGACTATTTGCGGCAGGGAATTGAAGGCGGGCGATTTCGGCGGGGCCAGAAGCTGCCGAGCGAAAAGGAGCTCTGCGAGCATTTCAATACCAGTCGTTCATCGGTTCGGGAAGCACTGAGCGCTTTGGAATATGTCGGACTGATTGAGGTTCGCGGCGGCAGCGGCTATTATGTTTCGGGCAGCTCGTCGTTTACACCGGGAGAAGCGATGGAACGATGCGCGACCAAGATGATTTTCATGCTGGAAGATGATTGGAATATCCGGACCTTGCAGGCGCTGTTCGAGCTGGGACTGGATGGCGCGATTCTGACTGCCCGGGGGGATGACAGCGCCCAATGGTCGCGCAAAGTGCGGGCGGTCCGCCAGGCTGCCAACGACACGGGAATGCTGCCGAACCTCATGATGGAAATCTCCGAAGCAACCACGGAGAAAAGGATCCAGGCGGCCGAAATGGCGATCAAGGCCGGCATGGATTGTGTCATTGTCGATACGGTGGCTGATTTGACGCCCTTGATTGAAGTCCGGCGAACTTTGGACACGGTGGAAGCGAACGTCATGCTGCTGGCGCGGGTGACCGCTTCCATGGACCAGTTGACAGACGCGCTGCAAATCGCCGACGGCTTGGTCATAGAATCCGCCCTGTTCGCCGACGGCGATAAGGCGACGGCGGTGACCGCGCTGGTGACGAAGGCGACCCAGTCCGGCAAGTTTTTGTTCGTCGCCGGATCCGTCCAGGAAACAATGGCCGCTTCTGGGGTAGAAGGTCAGGATCTCGTACAAAAAGCGGTTTTAAAAGGCTTTGACGGCGTAATGGTGACGACGGCGGGAGCGGCGCAGAAATTTCCGCTGGACGTGCTGAACGCGGTCAAAACTGCCGCCCGCACCCAGGAAGAAAAGACTCAGGCTGCCCGCGCGGAGAAGAAAGTCGGCCATGTTGTGGCCAGTCCGGTTGCGGATGCCCTGTGCACAACGGCCGTTCATGCCTCACAGGCGATGAAATCGCTGGCCTTTGTGGTCCCGACGGAAACGGGCTTCACTCCCCGGATGCTGGCGAAATTTCGTCAGGCACTACCGGTGCTGGCCGTATCGCCCAATCCGCATGTCGTGCGGCAATTGCGGCTGGCCTGGGGCATTCAGCCGTTGCTCAGCCGCCGGACATTGCGCCAGGAAGATATGATGCAGTTGGCCATCGATACGGCGATTAAGGGTAATCACCTGAAAGATGGCGATTCGGTTGTCGGCGTTCTCGGCAACATGGATATTCCCAATGCCTACAATTCAGTCAAGTTGATCACTGTCGGCGACATCATTCTGAAGGGACAGGGGATCGGCAACGGCATCGTGAGCGGTCGGGTTGCGATTGTGAAGTCGCTGTTTGATATTAACAAACGGGCCAAAAACAAAATTGTGGTCATTGCCGCTACGGACACGGAACATTTGGGGCTGATTGAGGAATCCGCAGGTCTCATTGTGGAAGAGGGAGGGTTGTCATCGCATGCGGCGATTGCCTGCATGAGCCTGGGAAAACCGATTATTGTCGGGGCTACCGATGCGACCGAATTGCTGCTGGAAGATGAACAAATTACGATGGATGTTATGCGGGGATTGGTATACAGGGGCTGGGTAAACTTGGGTTGACAGGCAGGAGTTTTGCCAACGGCGGAGAACATGTCAGAAGGAACAAAAATATATGAAGGAGGGCATCGAGATGATGGAGCAATGCGGCTATATCATGGCGGTTCTGCAAGAGCATCGGGTGGAAACGGCGACGAAAGTCCAGGAAATTTTGACCCGGTACGGTTGCAACATTCGTGTTCGTTTAGGTCTGCATGATGCGGGCATCGAAACTTGTTCTCCCAGCGGGCTAATTTTGTTGCAGATATGCGGCCCCAAAGCGGACATTGAACAAATGCAGTCGGAGTTGCAAAAAGTACCGTATGTCAAAGTTAAATTGATGTCGCTGGAATTCTGAAAAATTTCCCCGGGAAATTTGGGCAAGTTTCGCGAGCGCGGCATTCCGCGCTCCGCTTTTTGATTCGCTAAAAACAGGAGGAAGACATCATGAAAGCAAAAGTTTTTTTTGCCAAAGTATCGGACAATNNTGCAGCGCCTGTACGATGCGGGCGATTTGAATCGGATCGTGGCCAAACGGGATTTTGTGGCGATCAAGTTTCACGTCGGCGAGAAAAATAACACCACGCATGTGAAGCCGGAATTGATCCGCAAAGTGGTGGAACTGGCCAAGTCGGCCGGCGGTCAGCCATTTTTGACCGAAACGTCCACGCTGTACAAAGGGGAACGGGAGAACGCGGTTAAGCATTTGATGCATGCCCACCGTCACGGCTTCGGCATCGAGCAGACCGGCGCCCCGTTTATCATGGCTGACGGGCTGACCGGCAACGCCGAATTCGAGATCCGGATCGACGGGGAATTGCATCAGAGCGTCAAGGTTGCCCGGGAAGTCGCCAGTGCCGACTCGCTGATCGTGGTTTCCCACGCGACGGGACATGTAGTGACCGGTCTCGGTGCCTGCATCAAAAACATCGGCATGGGTTTGGCCAGCCGCATGGGAAAAATGCGCGAGCACTCGGCGATGTTGCCGGAAGTGATCCGCGATAAATGCCGTTTCTGCAAAAAGTGCATCCAATGGTGTCCTCAGGAGGCAATCATTGAGAAGGATGGCAAGGCCTTCATTCAGTCCGAAAAATGTATCGGCTGCGGCGAATGTCTGGCGGTCTGCCGGTTCGATGCGGTGAAATACGATTGGAACGCCGAGTCAGGTTTTACCCAAAAAAGTATGGCGGAACATGCCTACGGCATTGTGAAGGAAAAGTCGGGAAAGAGCCTGTTCATTAATGTGTTGGTCGATATGACCAATGATTGCGATTGCTTCAGTGTAAAACAGGAAAAATGCATTCCGGACATTGGAATATTGGCCTCTTTCGATCCGGTGGCCATTGACAAGGCCACTTTGGACCTGACTGCGAAACAGCATGGAAAAACTTTGGCGGAGTTGGCGCATGCCCGTAATGACGCGATGATTCAGATTGAGCACGCGGCAAAGGTTGGCATGGGCTCCCTGCAATATGAATTGGTGACAGTCTGATCTTTGTCGGAATGGAGTGAAACGCATGGAGAACGCGGAACGGCCGGACGACATCAAGATCAGCATTGATGAAGGAATTTTGTCCAGTTGCCCGGATTGCCGACTTGGCTGCCTGATGATCAATGATGTAAAAATTGTCGGCTCGTCGTCGGCGTTAAGCCAGGAATTCCTGAAGCTGCAGAATGAAGTGGCCAAAATTTATAATATTTCCGAACTGACGAATTTACCGCCGATCATGGCGGTACGCACGATGTACAAGAAGCTCGATTTTGATCCGGCCCGGTATCGACCGGCCTCGGAAGCCCTCGTGCGGCGGGTCCTGCAACATAAGAGCCTGTATTATGTCAATAGCGCGGTGGACGCCCNNATGAAATTTCTCGTTCCGTTTGGTCTCTATGACCGCGACCGGATTGAAGGCGACATCCTGTACCGCCGGGCGCACGACGGGTTTTACGTGAATATGGGCGGAAACCAGGTTTCAACGGAGGGTAAGCCGTTTCTCACCGATTTTCAGGGCGTTTTTGGCAACCCTACGTCGGATTCGCGGCGGACAGCGGTTTCTTTGACGACCCGCAATCTTTTGTCCATCGTATATGCCGGGTCCGGAACCAGTGAGGGAGAACTGAACCGGATACTGGATTTTGCCGGCGACATGATTACCCGGTATAATGGCGGGTCTGTGCAAGCCAGGGCCATCGTTGGCGGCTGAAGGAGGAAATGATCTCATGAAATACACCAGTACGCGCGGCCACGACCAATTGTGTTCAGCCGCCGAGGCCATCCGATCCGGGATAGCGGCGGACGGCGGACTCTTCGTGCCAGTTTCTTTGCCCGGCTTGGATTTATCATCGCTTTGCGCGAACCCAACTTATGTGGAAATGGCCACGGCAGTTTTGGGTGCCTTGCTGACCGATTACAGCGGGGAGGAACTTCACCAATGCGCCGTGGCGGCTTATGCCGATCATTTCGACAACGCGGCGGTCGCGCCGCTGGTCCGGGTGGGGCCGCGGTTCGTACTGGAGCTTTGGCACGGGCCGACCAGCGCGTTCAAAGATATGGCCCTACAGATCATGCCGCGGCTACTGTCCCTGGCACTGACGAAAACGGGCGAAAAATCGGATATGCTCATTTTGGTGGCGACTTCCGGTGATACTGGGAAAGCGGCCCTGGAAGGCTTCAGGGATGTGCCGCGGACCGGCATTCTGGTGTTTTTTCCGTCAGAGGGAGTCAGCGACGTGCAACGGCGTCAGATGGCTACCCAGGAAGGAAACAATGTCGGCGT
>DCTI01000243.1:0-8526 GCA_002329525.1 Negativicutes bacterium UBA1444 | reverse complement strand
AAAATTTTCGCCGACGGAATCCTGCGGAAAATTTTGGCGCAAAAGCAGATCAGACTTTCTTCCGCCAATTCCATCAACTGGGGCCGGTTGGCACCCCAGATCGCTTATTATTTCAGCGCCTACCAGGCCTTATGTGCGCAGGGAACCATCCGACAGGGCGACCCCGTGAACTTTTGCGTGCCGACCGGCNNATCCTTGCCGGTTATTATGCCCGCTTGATGGGTTTGCCGGTGGCACGATTGATTTGTGCTTCCAATGCCAATAACGTTTTGACCGAGTTTTTGCGCACGGGAATTTATGATCGCAATCGCCCCTTCTTCCAGACCACTTCGCCGTCGATGGATATTTTGATATCCAGCAATTTGGAACGTCTGCTTTATCATGCCACGGCCGGCGATACCGACCGGGTACGGAGCTGGATGAGCGATCTGGGCAGCAAGGGGCGCTATACGGTGGATGACGCCACTCTGGCGGAAATTCAGAAAGTGTTTTGGGCCGATTGGGCGACGGAGGCGGAAGCGGCCCGGATCATCCGCCAAGTGTGGGAACAGGAACGTTACTTGTTGGATCCGCATACGGCAGTAGCCTGGAAGGCCGCGATGTCCTACGAAGCCCAGTCGAACGACGGCATTCCGACCATCGTTCTGAGCACCGCCAGCCCGTTCAAATTCGCCGACAGCGTCTTGCCGGCCCTGGGAGATGATTCGGGGGTCGCTCCGCGAGATTCCTTACAATTATTACCGCGCCTGGCCGAACGCACCGGCTGGAAAATTCCGGCGGGACTGGCGGATCTGTCCGCCAAACCAACCCTGCATCAGGAGTGCTGCAATGTCGGGGAAATGCCCGATACAGTGCTGCGCTTTGTGGACAGAAGGGTCAGATAGGAGGAAGTACCTTGATTAGCGAATATGCCAATACTTCGGTTGTGTCCACTGGGGACAAAACGACGCGGCGGGTGCTGATTCATGGCCCGGCGCTAATGCTGGTCGAATTCCGGTTTCAAAAAGGCGGTATCGGCACGCCGCATCGGCACGCCGATCATGACCAGGTCGGTTACGTCGCCAAAGGCGGTTTTACGATCACGNNGCACAGCCCATGTAGGCGATACTTACTACGCAGCCCGCAATGTTCTGCATGGAGTCGTGGCCCTGGAGGAGGATTCAGTCCTGATCGATGCCTTTACCCCACCGCGGGCTGATTTTCTGTAACTGTCATGGTTGAAGAACGTGTTAGCCGACAACCTGTCAATCGATTTCGCCGGATCGTTTTTTGCCTCCTGGCTCTTCTGCTGCTTGCTTCGGGGGCGGCGTCGGCCGCCGGAACCTGGTTGTTGACTGACAAAGGTTATAAAGTTTTAAATAACCATTCGCAAGCCTTTGATGCGGCAATTTGGTCCGGCGATGCGGATTCCGGCGGCTATGCCTCCGGGACGGGAACCTTGCAATGGTTGAAGGATGGCGCTGTCAAGGCGCGTTTTGAAGGGAACCTGGCGGGTGGAGTGCCGGCCGGTCGGGGAAAATATATCTGGGAAAACGGCAGCCGCTATGAAGGAAATTTTGCCGATGGCCGCTGGGAAGGCCGGGGAACCTTCATCTGGGCCAACGGAGACCGTTTCGAAGGCCAGTATATCGGTGGCAAACGCAATGGTCGCGGTGTGCTCAAACTGGTTAACGGCAACCGCTATGAAGGCGAGTATGTTAACGACGCCCAAACCGGCAAAGGGGTATATAGCTGGGCCGACGGCGACCGTTACGAAGGCAGCTTCATCAATGACCGCCGCAATGGGCGGGGAACCTATAGCTGGGCGAATGGCAACACATACGATGGCGACTGGGTCGACAACAAGCAGCATGGTCGGGGAGTGTTCACGTGGGCAAACGGCGAGCGCTACGAAGGCGACTTCATTGAAAACCAGCGAACCGGCCGGGGCGTTTATACCTGGCCGGATGGCCGCCGTTATGTGGGTGAGTTTGTCGACGGTTCATTGGAGGGGTATGGAACGTATTCTGCCCCGGATGGAACGAAAAGGCGCGGGCTTTGGGTCAAGAATCAGTTTCAGGGATAAGTCCGCAATCAGCCCTGGAATAAAAGAATGCCGCGCGAAATGCGCGGCATTCTTTTATGTCTTTTGCCAATCTGAATCCCCGGGCGACGGTAGGCGGTAAGTAGTCCAGACTCTTGGCCAAAGGTGCGTTTTCGTTTGTTTTCGTGCAAAATAGTTTATCTTGGGAAAAATTAAGCAGGAAATACAGTGTAAGAAGCGAAAATAATTATGGATCAATCGAGCCAATTTACCACAATAATAAGTTGGGAGGCATATCGAATGAAACCGGTGAAACGGGAAGAAATGGGCCAGGTAGTTGGCCGGATTTTGCGGGAGACGCCGATTACCGACGTACATACGCACATTTATCCGGCTGCCTTCGGAGATTTGTTGCTCTGGGGAGTCGACGAACTCATCACTTACCATTATTTGATCGCCGAAACGTTTCGCTATGAAGAACGTCCGTACGAGCAATATTTTGCATTGCCAAAGCGCCGGCAGGCCGATCTGATCTGGAAAACCCTGTTCACGGATCGTTCCCCGCTCAGCGAAGCGCAACGCGGCGTACTTACCGTTATGAATAAGCTGGGGCAGGACGTCCGGACCCGTGACCTGTCGGCGATCCGGCAATTCTGCGACAGCAAGGGCGTCGATGAATACATTGACATTGTTTTCAAGACCGCCGGTGTCAAGGAAGTAGTGATGACCAACGATATTTTCAATCCTCAGGAGTTTGCCGTCTGGAGTAAGGAACCGAAACTGGATCCCCGGTTTAAGGCGGTGTTGCGGATCGACCCGTTGCTGAGCCTTGACCCGACGGCAATTTCCCTGCTGCAAAAGACCGGTTATGCGGCGGATGCTGAACTGGGCGGCGATAGCGTGTCGGAAATCCGACGCTTCCTGAAAGACTGGATGCTGAAAATGGATGCGCTGTATGTCGCGGCCTCGTTGCCGCCGACATTCCGGGTGCCGGAAGAATCTTTGCGTTCACGGGTTGTCGAAGAGTGCGTCCTGCCGGTGTGCCGGGAACTGAATCGCCCGTTCGCCATGATGATCGGCGTGACCAAGCGGGTCAATCCCCCTCTGGGCGATGCCGGTGACGCCGTCGCCAAGGCGGATATCGGCACCGTTACTTACTTGTGCCAGAAATATCCCGCCAACAAGTTTTTGGTGACCATGCTGGCCCTGGAAAACCAGCACGAATTGGCGGTGACGGCCCGAAAGTTCCGCAACTTGATGGTGTTTGGCTGCTGGTGGTTCCTGAACAATCCGTCGATCATCGACCGGATGACCCGGATGCGCCTGGAGCTGTTGGGATTGAGCTTTATTCCGCAGCATTCGGATGCCCGGGTTTTGGATCAGTTGATCTATAAGTGGGATCACTCCCGCCGCCTGATCGGCGGAATTCTGGCCGAAAAATACCTGGACGTGATGGAGACCGGTTGGGAATTTACCGAGGAAGAAATCCGCAAGGACATGGCGGATCTGTTCTCCAACAATTTCTGGCGCTTCCTCGAACGAAAATAAAGCCAATCTTTCCGAAAGGCAGACAATGCGTCAAAAAAAATGGGCCGCCCGCGGGTGTCGAACCGCGGGCGGCCTTTAGAGTTTGTATAGGGTAGAATCCTGCGTGATCGGATTACTGCGCCAGCAAGATTTCCAGTTCACTCAGGAGCTTTTCAAAACGCTGGATAGTGATCCGGATCGGTTCGGGAGAGGACATATCGACGCCGGCTTTTTTCAGCAGTTCCAGGGAGTAATCGGAACCGCCGCTCTTCAGGAAACTGAGATAGCGGCTGCGGGCCGGATCGCCTTCGGTCAGGATTTGGGAAGCCAAGGCATTCGCGGCGGAAAACCCGGTGACATATTGATATACGTAGAAATTGTAGTAGAAGTGGGGAATCCGGGACCATTCGGCATTGATTTCCTTATCCACCACCATCTGCGGACCATAATACTTGACGTTCAGGTCGTGCCACATGGCGTCGAGCATGTCGGCGGTGATGGCTTCGCCTTTTTCCGCCCGCGCATAGAGGTCCCGTTCGAATTCGGCGAACATCGCCTGACGGAATACGGTGGTGCGGATCGTTTCCAGATACTCGTTGAGCAAATACATTTTCTTTTTCGGGTCGGTCGTGGTTTTCAACAGATGGTCGAGCAGCAGCGTTTCATTGGTAGTCGAGGCGACTTCAGCCGAGAAAATCGTATAGTCATGCGTGGCGTAAGGTTGCGTTGAGTTGCTGTAATAGCTGTGCAGGGAATGTCCCAGTTCGTGGGCGAGAGTCATGGCATCTTCCAGACGGTGGTTGAAATTCAGCAGGACGAAGGGGTGTACGCCATAGACTCCCCACGAGTAGGCGCCGCTTTGCTTGCCCTGGTTTTCGTAAATATCGACCCAACGGGAAGACAAAGCCTGGTCGAGTATTTTGCCGTATTCAGCGCCCAGCGGATGAAGCCCCTGCTGCACCAAGGTCTGGGCTTCCGCATAATTCATTTTGATGTGAGCGTCCGGGACCAACGGCGTATAGAGGTCGTACATGTGCATTTCAGTGAGCTTGAGGGCCTTTTTCTTGAGCGCCACATAGCGGTGAAGCGGCGCCAGATTCTCGTTGACGGTGTCGACAAGACGGTTGTAGACGGCGACCGGAACGTTGTCGGACTCCAGCGCGGCGGCGATCGCCGAATCATAATTGCGGACGCCGGCATAAAAAATGTTCTTCTTTACCGTGCCACCCAGAGTGGCGGCGAAAGTATTGCGGTATTGGGAGTAGGTGGCGAACAGTTTTTCAAACGCTTCCCGCCGGACATTGCGGTCCGGCGACATGATGTAAGTACGGTAACGGCCTTCGCTGAGCTGGGCGGGTTGTCCCTTTTCATCCCGGATTTCGGGAAATTTCATATCGGCGCGCGCCAGCATGGTAAAAATATTTTCCGACGACTGGCCGACTTCGGACATCTTGGAGAGCAAGGCTTCTTCCGCTGGCGAGAGAACATGCTTTTTCTGGCGAAGGAGGTTTTCAAAATAGAAATTATACGGGGCCAGTTTGGGTTCACTCTGCCGGAATTCGGCCAGATTCCCGGCCGGCATGGCCAAAATGTCCGGTTCAATGAAGGCGGTGGCGGCGCCGACTTCCGCCAGCAGGCTTTCCGTCCGGCTGGTCAACGCCTGGTAATGGCTGTTGGCGGTGTTTTCATCCCGCCGCATCCGGGCATAGGCGAAGACTTTGGCGCTGGTGATGCCCAGCTCATCCCGCAGGCTCAGACATTCCAGCAGCAGCGAAGCGGACTGGTCCAGCTTTCCCTGATAAGAGGAAATCCGGGCCGCCAGCGGTTTGAGCCGGTCAAAATCGGCTTGCCAGGCGTCGTCGGAGGGATAGATATCTTCAAGTTTCCAGCGGGACTCCGCCGGGATTTCGTTGCGGGCGGGCAACTTGGCGGCCGGGGCCGATTCGGCGCCGGCGCAGGAAAACAACATGGCGCCGACCAGCAGGGCGACAAACGGGGATTGATTCTTTCGCATGACGGGTACACTCCTTTTCCTTTCTTCTCGAAACAGGTGGCGATGATCGGCGTCGACGGATCGTCCGCGCTCATCGGGCCGGTTTCTTTTGCAGATAAACCGGCAGTATGTAATAATGATAATACAGTTGGCGCAAAAAGACCATGGCCGTATTAATGGAGGAACAGCTGTGAAAGTCTTGTTGATTGGGTTAAACGCAAAATATATCCATTCCTCGCTGGCCCTCTATTCGATCCAGGCCGCTTGCCAGGCGGCGGGGCAACCGGTAGAGACGTTGGAATATACGATCAATCAGGACCTTTTGCACATCCTGGCCGATATCGCCGGACATCGGCCGGCTGTGGCGGGGATTGCCTGCTATATCTGGAACCGGGAAATGGTTTTGAACCTGGCGGCGGCATTGAAAAAGGTACTGCCGGACATTTCGATCGTCCTCGGCGGCCCGGAGGCTTCCGGGGATGCGGCGGCAATACTGCGAAACCAGCCGGCGGTGGATTTTGTCGTACAGGGCGAGGGGGAAACCAGTTTCCCGGAACTATTGGCGACGCTGGCGCAGGGCCGGACCGGCCGGGACGTCGGCGGAGTCGCCGTGCGACGCGATGACGGGGTGGCTTTGAATGGCGGCGTCCGTGTGGTCGATAATCTGGATGACCTGCCGTTCGCGTACCGGGAAGACATGATGCCGGGGCTGGCCAACCGGATCATTTATTATGAAAGCTCCCGCGGCTGTCCATTTGATTGTTCCTATTGCGTTTCCTCCCTGACCAGGGGTGTCCGGCATCGCAGCGTTGCGAAAGTGAAGGAGGAACTCCGGTTCTTGATGGCCCAGGGCGTGAAACAGGTGAAGTTCGTGGACCGGACTTTTAACGTTCTGCCGGACCATTACCGGGAGATCTGGCGGTTCCTGGCGGCGGCGGACACGGAAACCAACTTTCATTTCGAGATCGTGGCGGATCTGCTAACTCCGGCGGAAGTCGAATGGCTGGCGCAGGTCAGTCCGGGACGGTTTCAGTTCGAAATCGGCGTGCAGTCTTTGTGCGAACCGACTTTGAAGGCCATCGGCAGAAATAATACTTGGGATCGCCTCCGGGACAACGTCCGGAAGTTGCAACGGGCCGGCAATATTCATCTGCATCTGGACTTGATCATTGGTTTGCCCGAAGAGGATCTGGAATCGTTCCGGGATTCCTTCAACGCTGTATACAGCTTGCAGCCGGCGATGCTGCAGCTCGGTTTTCTGAAGCTGCTGCCCGGCACGAGGATTCGGCGGGACGCTGCGCAACATGGCTACATTTGGCTGGACCATACGCCATATGAGATTTTGGCCAACCATCAGTTGCCGTATCCGGCAGTACGGCGGCTCAAACTGCTGGAAGAAGTTTTTAACCAGACTTACAACAGTGGCCGGTTTTCCCGGGTGCTGGCGTTTCTGGTTAAGTTCCGTGCAAACGGCAATGCCTTTGATTTTTATCAAACGCTCACCGACTGGTGGGAAAGGGAAGGGTTGGTGGGCCGGGCGCACAGCCCGGAGGGGGTATTGTCCCGGCTGCTGGAATATAGCGAACAGTCGTCGCCGGAACAGAAATTGCGGATCGGCGAACTGCTGAAGTTTGAAACCCTGCTGGATGAAGCAGGGGCGCTGAAAGGCGAGAAACTGGACTGGAACAAAACGAGATGGGAACGCCAGAAGGCGGATCTGTGGCGAAATGAAGAAAAATTGTGCCGCTATGTTCCTGATTATCGGTTCAGCAACTGGCGGGATGTGAAGCGGAATTTTCCGCTGGAGGTTTTTTGCTTCAATCTGCCGCAGTGGCTGGATCACGGCGAATGGCCGGAAAGTGGACCGACTGCGCTGCTGTTCGACCGCCGGCGAGCCGCTTGGCACTGTCTGGACCGACAGGATTTTCTGGTGGAGGACGAATCATGAATTCCCGCTATTATATGATATCCGAGTATTTTCGGCGGCGATACGGCGAGAAAGTCTACAAACTGCCGGTGGGATTGCCGGTGACCTGCCCCAACCGCGATGGGACTTGTGGAACGGGCGGCTGTATTTTCTGCGGCAGCATCGGCGCCGGCTATGAGAACCTGCCGGACACGATGACGGTCGCCGAACAACTGGCGGTGAACCGGCGGCATATTGAAGCGAAATACAAAGCCGCCAAATTCATTGCCTATTTGCAAAATTTCTCGAATACCTATTTGCCGCCGCAACAGTTTGCCTGTTTGCTGGAGGAGGCTTGTCAGCCGGATGTCGTCGGGGTGGCGGTGGCGACCCGGCCGGATTGTGTGCATGACCGCTATCTGGAAATCATGGCGGATGTCCGGGCGCGTCGCGGCGTGGACATCACGCTGGAACTCGGACTGCAAACCGTCAATTATCGGACCTTGGCCTGGATCAATCGCGGCCACGGTTTAGCCGAATTTATTGATGCGGCTGTACGGGCATCCCGGCATCAGATCGGCGTATGCGCCCACATGATACTGAACCTGCCGGGCGATGAAATGATTGACGTAGTGGAAGGCGCCAAAACATTGTCGGCGTTGAAGGTGGAGCAAGTCAAGCTACATGCCCTGTATGTGGTCAAAGGGACCCGGTTGGCGCAAATGTATGAAGCGGGCGAAGTCGCGCTCGGCAGCTGCGACGAATATGTGGAACGCGCGGTTGCGTTTTTGGAGCATCTTTATCCGGAAATTGCCTTGCAGCGTCTGATCGGCCGCGCCCCGGAGGAAAACACGCTTTTTACCAATTGGAGCAAGGGTTGGTGGCGCATTCGGGAAAGCATTGAGAAGCGTCTTGCCGAACTGGATACCTGGCAGGGAAAACGTTGTGATTATCTGAACGGACCGGCCGTCCGAAAGTTTTTATAAAAAATTTGCGACGGGGTGTTGACACTCCGAATGAGCCTATGTTAAGATATACAAGCCGTCGAGAGATGGGGTTCCTTGAAAACTGAACAAA
>DCTI01000119.1:201-10839 GCA_002329525.1 Negativicutes bacterium UBA1444 | reverse complement strand
CTTGGGCTTTTATCAATTTATTGTAAAAGACCTGCATACCGGCATGGCCCAGCAATTCGTAGAGGACCAGCTGGGACCGCTGTTGCAGATGAGCCGCTCCGGCGCCCGGGAGGAGCTGTTGGACACGCTCCGCGAAATTGTGTCGGGCCATTCCGCCCAGACGATCACGGAACAACTGCACATTCACCGGCAGACGCTGGTGTTCCGTAAGAAGGGATTGGAGAAAATCCTCAACGTGGATCTGGATTCCGCGGAAGTGGTCCTGAATATCGCCATTGCCCTCAAAATGATTGCCATGACGGAAAGAGAATGTCCACACGGCTGACGGTGGGACGGTATTATTGCAATTGGATAATATCGTTCCCATTTTTATCGGTTCTTTTATTGAACATTACGAAGGGAGCGACGGTCTGTTCAAGGAATTTTCTCCATTGCGGCGACAAACGAAGTCGGCCAGCGGGGGAGGGGCTATGAATGATCGAAGTTGCAGCGCCTCGCAACGGGAAAATTCGGGAGGTTATGGTGGGAGTCGGTGACAGAGTTCGTCACAATCAGGAACTGTTGATCATCGAATCCCCTGAACTGAGCACACTGATTTTGGCGCCGGAAACCGGCGTGGTGGAACGCTTGTACGTCGCCGAGGGCGAGCAGGTCAAAACCGGACAATTATTGGCGTGGATCGGCATTTCGCGGTAGATTGACGATTTTCGGCACGAAGCGGAATTTACTTCGACTTTAACCGTCACGGATAAAGGGGGTATTCTGGTGAACGAATTCGCTCTACACGAAGGATCCCTGGCAAACGTGCCCCTGCTGCAGGAACAAGTGCGACAGACCCGGGCCGGACTGGTGGCGGAAATTGAGAGAAACTCCCAGGTGTTTGGCTGCTATTTGGTGTTCGACCGACAGGGCGGCATCCGCTACATGAATTTGGAAGGGCTCGACTCTTTTCATCTGGATACGCTGCGGCAACAAGGCTGGCACTTGACTTTTGCTGACCCCAAGGACGCCGATGTGTTCCGTAAATGCCTGGACCGGGCCTTTGCCGGTGGCAACCAGGAACACTGCGAAATCCGTCTGCAAGGCAACGACGGCCGGATCAAATGGATCAGGTGGAATGCAAGGCCGGGCGGGACGGGGAACAATGTCATGCCGTTCTTTCGGATATCACGGCCCGACGGCGCGAAGAAGCCTGTCTGGCCGCCAATGANNAGGTAATCGCGAGGAGGCCTGCGAACCGGTTTTACTGGATGCCAATGATGCCTTCGGCTTGATGATGGGCTTGCCGGTCCATGAAATCATCGGCAAGAACTCCAGTGAGATGAATTTGGCGGGCCATGCTCCCGCCATCAATTGGCAGCGACTCTGCCAGGATGTGGGCATTGGGCGGCAACCGGCCTGCTTCGAATATCATGACAAGAATCTCGGACGCTGGCTGTCCGTGATTGCCTACAGTCCGGCGGCCGAACACATGTCACTGGTCTATGTCGATATCAGTAAGACCAAGGCCGAGGAGCCGGCCGGCGCCGGCCGGGAATTCCAGTATCGCAACCTGATTCAGGGCGCGGATGTGATTATGATGATTCTCAACGAGCGCGCCGAAGTAACGTTTATCAATGATTATGGACTTTCCTTCTTTGGCTTTACCTCTTCGGAGCTATTGTCCCGATCCATTTTCGAAACGATTGCCCCTTCCTTTGATTTGACAGGGCAGCACCGGCAAGCAGCGCTAGAAAGGTTCAAGGGCGTCAAGACAGAGGGACAACGACGGANNACCCGCTCGGGCCGTCGGGTCTGGGTGGATTGGACGAATCACGCCTTGCAGGACCACAAAACCGGCGAACAGATGGTGATTTGCGTTGGCGTGGATGTGACGGACAGCAAACGTTCCGAACAGGAAGCCATGCGACGACACAAGCAGCAGCGCCAGACGGATTTCCTGAATGAAGCCGTCCGACGGGGAATGGGCGTAACGGAATGGATGAATGCGGCGCAACTGTTGGGAATCGAACTTCAGCCGCCCCTGGTGCTGTCATTGCTGGAGATTCCGGCGTCGTACCTTTCGCCCGGCGTTTCGGAACAGGATCGGATTGAGCGCCAGTATGCCCTGGACAGCTTGATCGAGACAATGCAATACGTCGGCGCCGGACTGACCTGGCAAGCTCCCGACGGAATCGCTGTCCTGCGGTCGATTGCCGAGAAACGGACGGGCAAGATCATGCAACAGGCGCAAACGGTCGCCACGGAGATCGTGGGAACCGTTTCCCGCTATTGGCAGGGGATTCCCCTGCGGGTCGGCATTTCCCGCCTTTCGATTCAGACGCAAAACCTCGGGGAAATGTATGCCCAGGCCCATGCGGCGATCACTTACGGCCCGATACTCCATCCGGATCGGCCGGTTCATTTCTGGCATGATCTGGGCTGTTTTCAATTCGTGCTGAACGATCTGGGTTCGGAACGGGCCCAGCGCTTCGTCCGGGATAGTCTGGGGCCTTTGGCGCGCGACACCATCGCCGGCGAACCGGGTGAGTTGCTGCGGACCCTGCAGGAATTGCTGAGCGGCGCATCGGCGCAAGTGATTGCCCACAAGCTGAATATTCATCCACAAACCGTCGCGTTCCGCAAAAAGAAAATCGAGCGGGCGCTCAATGTCGATCTTGATGCCATGGAAGTCCGATTGAGGCTGACAATCGCCGTGCGCATGTTATCTTTTATGGAGAAGAATTCAAAAATGGCGAATCTGGTGGTGTAGGCGGCGTCGCATGGGGCCGGTTTTATCGAAAAACGATAAAACCGGCTCTGTTTTATTTCGGAAAACTATCCTGCGCAGAGAATGAAGAATTTCCGGTTTGTGAGAAAATGAAAAAGGAAGGCTGGGAATCCAAACCGGCGAGCCGAAAAGAGGGGAAAGAAATGTGTGTTGTACATGATTTTTCGCAACTGGAGGAAGCTTTGCGGCAGGAGGCCCGCGAAGTACTGGTGATCGGTCGGCTGGCCGATCAACTGCGGCGGCTCGCGCGTTCCGGCGATGCCGGGCAGTCGGATGCATTGACGAAAAATGTGTTGGGCCGGATTCAACAGGAATATGCCATCCTGTTGCGCGAAAAATCGCACTGCGTGCCGGTGGTATTGCGTCAGCACGCCGATAAAACATGGACTGCGGTTAATGGTGGCCCAAGTGACTGCTGAAGCGTCGGACCGACGCCGGAATCGAAAGAGCGCCGGGAAAAGCCACGACAACGCTTCACAGGAAAAGCTGGAGCATTGCGAAGCGATCCTGGATCACATCAACGAATATATCTATTCGGTCGCCTGTTACAAGGGTCTGATCCGGTCGATCTACCACAGTCCCCAGTGCCTGAAGCTGACGGGCTACACCGAGGATGAATTCCGCCGTGACCATGGTTTGTGGCTGCGTATGATTCACCCGGACGACGGTGAGATGATCAAGGAATTTTTACGGGATATTTGGGGTGACCGCCGTCGACTGCCGATTGAACATCGGATTCGTCACAAAGACGGCACAGAGCGTTGGGTTCTCAACAACTGCGCGGCGCAGCGGGATGCCGCGGGGAACGTGTTTCGACTGGACGGGTCGATGCTGGACGTCACCGAGATGAAGAATACGCAGGAACGTTGTTCGTTTTTGACGCATTACGATCCGTTGACCAAGCTGCCCAACCGGAACATGCTGAACAACCGGCTGGAAAAGGCGATCGCCGTTGCCCGCCGGGAGCGAAAAGAACTGGCCTTGCTGTTTTTGGATCTGGACAACTTTAAATTCATCAACGATTCCCTGGGCCATGACATGGGCGACAAGCTGCTGGTGAACGTCAGTCGCAAACTGAACGATTTCGTCCGGGCCGGCGACACCGTGGCCCGTTACGGGGGCGACGAATTTGTCATCGTGCTATGGGACTGCGGCGCCGACGGCGCGGCTTTGGTGGCCCAGAAACTGGCAACCGGCAACGTCAGCGTCGGCAACACCGACTTTGCGGTTGGCATGAGCATCGGCATCAGCGTATTTCCGGCGGACGGCGAAGACTGGCAAACACTGATCCGCAATGCGGATATGGCGATGTATCACGCCAAAAAAGTGGAACGGGGAAGTTTCCGATTCTTTACGCCGGAACTGGACCAGCGGATGCGGGAAAGGTTCGAGTTGAACAAGGAATTGGAACGTGCATTGGCAGCGGACGAGTTCAAGCTGGTCTATCAGCCGACCGTTCAGATGCGAACCGGCAGGATTAGCGGACTGAAAGCCCTGATCCGCTGGCAGCATCCCTCGCGGGGAATCCTTTTCCCCGGAGTGTTTATCCCTGTCGCCGAGGAAAGCGGCATGATCGGCCGGATCAGCGAATGGGTGGTGCGTCGGGTGTGCGGGCAGATTCGGGATTGGCAGGCATCCGGCTGGACCGGGACCGTGGCGGTCAGTCTGTTCGATTCCTGCTTTCAGGGACAGGGGTTCGTGCACGTGATCGAGGATTTGCTGAGCGAGACGCGGGCGCCGGCGGCGGGTTTGGAGCTGGAGTTGACGGAGGCTTCGATCATGCAGGACCCGCAGCGGGTTAACGAGGATATGGAAAAAATGAAATCACTCGGCGTTCGGCTTTCCATCGACGATTTTGGCACAGGCTATTCCAGCCTGCTGCTGCTCAAAAAGCTGCCGGTCGATAAATTGCGGATTGACAGCTCGTTCGTGCGGGAGATGGCTTCGGGCTCCAAGGAAATGGAACTGGTACGGGCCATTCTGAGCATTGGCCGCAGCATGAAGGCGTCCGTGGTGGCGGAAGGCGTGGAAACGGTTTCCCAGTATAACTTTTTGCGGGCGGAAGGCTGCGACGAGGGGCAGGGCTATTATTTCTGCCATCCGTTGCCGTCGCAGGACGTCGCCGGATTTTTGGAACGACAACCTGTTTTTTCCTAAAAGGCCGGCAGCGGGCAGGAATACCAGTTCGTTGCGACGAACAACATTGATTGGCACACTTCGGGAAATTCCCGATGATGCGTGCGATGAATGAACCGGCGGGTGCAATGAATGGTCAACAACAAGCGGCCCAATTCCCGGAGCCTATTTTTTTCGGATCGGTTGACCGAGGTTTTGAACCAAATTCCGCAGGTTCCTCTGACTGTTCTGGAAGCGCCGATGGGTTACGGAAAAACGACGGCGATTCAGGCGTATGTTGCCAGAACCGGGGCCGAGGCATTGTGGACAACCGTTGGCGAAAATTCCGCCGCCCGCTTTTGGGAAGACTTTTGCGGAGTATTCGCCGAGCTCGACCGTGAGTGCGCCCGCAAGTTGGCGGAGTTCGGCCTGCCTGCCGATGGCAAGTCCCGGCGCGAAGTCGGCGACTTGATCGCAAACCGGCAAGACGCCGAACCTGCTTTGTTCGTCATCGACGACTATCATCTGCTGGATGGGTCCGACGTTCATGAATTGATCGTGAGTCTGGTTCGACAGAGAATTCCGGGTTTTCATATTGTGATCGCCACCCGGATGGTTTCCCTGGATCTGTTGGCGGAGCTGACATTAAAAGGGCTGGCCCAGCATATCACGCAATCGTTCTTCGAACTGTCGCCGTCGGAAATCGTGAAGTATTATCAGCGGTGCGGAGTCCGGCTGAAAGTGTCAGAGGCGGAGTTGCTCCACTCTTTCACGGAAGGCTGGATTAGCGCACTTTATTTGTGTCTCTTGGGTTTTCTGCAGGAGGGACGGTTCGAAAAGCCGGCCAATTTGCAGGAACTCCTTGCCAAGACGGTCTATCGGCCGCTAACCGATGAATTGAAGGATCTTTTGGTTTGCGTTAGTGTTTTTGACTCTTTTTCCTTGCCGCAGGCGCGGTTCATGTGGCAACATGACAACGCGGCAAGCCTGTTGAAACTGTTGGTGGCGCAAAACGCTTTTATTCGCTACGATTCGCGTCGCCAAACCTACCAACTGCACAATATTTTTGCCGGCTATCTACGGGAACAGTTCGGCACGCTGCCGGCAGAGAAGAAACGGGATACTTGGCTGGCGGCGGGCGAATGGCACCTGACCGTGGCGGATTACCCGGCGGCGATGCAGTGTTTCCATCAGGCCGGCCATTATGACCGGTTGCTGTCGGCGTTGGAATTGGATAAAGGCAACAGCATCAATGCCGAGAATCAGGCAACGATCCTCGGTTATTTCACCGAATGTCCGGTTGAGGTTCGGCAGACCCACTTGGTAGCCGGACTGGTGTATGCCCGGGAATTGTTGATTTCCGGCGAAATCGAGTTGTTCGCCGCACATTGCGGGGAACTGGAGCAGGGGATCGGCCGGATCGCCGACCGGCCGACTCGAAACCGGCTGGCGGGCGAACTGGAATTGNNTCGGACACGTCCACCGGGCCGCCGGACTGTTGGCGGAGCCTTCGGGTCTGTGCGATCCGGATACGCCGTGGACCTTCGGCTCACCGTCCATTTTGTATATGTTTTACCGGGAAAGCGGCGCTCTGGAATGGGAAACGCAGGAGCTTGCCGCCGCCATGCCGCTTTACTGCAAGCTGACGGCCGGACATGGGCTGGGTGCTGATTCGATCATGAAAGCTGAGTGGCACTACTATCGGGGCGATTTCGACAATGCCGAAATCGTTGGGTATAAAGCCTTCCGGGAAGCTGAACTCGGCCGGCAGACCGGTAATGTCATCTGCGCCCTGTTTCTTCAGTCCCGGCTGGCCATGGCTCGGGGCGATCTGGCGCGAGTGCTGCACTGGCTGGACGAGATTCGGCTGGCGGCGCGAACCGGCCGACAACCACTGTATCAGCACACGGCCGAGCTATGTGAAGGCTTTGTGTTCGGTCAACTTCGGCAGACCGACCGTATCGCGTCCTGGCTGGAAGCGGGCGATTTTTCCGCCAGCCGGTTTGGCCAGCCTGTGCAGGCCTGTTTGGCGATGATTTTCAGCCGGATTCTCTTGATTACCGGCCAGGAACGCAAGCTGCTGGGGCTGGCGGACTACCTGCTGGAAACGGCCGTCGCCGGCGCCAACCGGATTAGCGAGATCTACATCGCAATTCACCTGGNNCTGCGCCGCCACGAAGCATTGTCGTTGACGAAGCGGGCGTTGGTTATGGCGCTGCCGGACGGAGTGGTGATGCCATTTGTGGAAAACGCCGATTATGTGATGCCTTTGATCGAGGAACTGGGGCGGGTCCCGGAATTTCACGATGTTGCGGCGCGAATTCTGGATTTGTCCAGAAGGTACCGGCAGGCCGGCATCGCCTTGTCGGCAGCGATGGNNCTTCGATTTGACGGCTCGCGAACGGGAAATTGCCCTGTTGGCGGCGGATGGGCTGACAAACCGGGAAATTGGCGCCGGACTGAACATCTCGGAAAATACGGTGAAAACGCTGCTCAAACGGATTTTTGAAAAGATCGGCGTAAATTCCCGGGCATTGCTGAAAGAAAGATTGGGCGAGGAGTAGCAAAAACGACAAATAAATACCTGCCTGTCACCCGGCGGGTGATGGCGAAACGGCAAAATCCCCTGTACAATCGAAGATATTCGTCAGGGGATTTTTGGTTTGGCGAAATTAAATGGAGGTGTTTTGTTCATGAAGCGTTCGACGAAAAAAATGCTGACTGGTGTACTGCTCCTGCTTGTGGTCATGGCGTTGCCCGGCGTAGCCCTTGCCGGCAGTCAGGACTTCACGCTGATCAATCGATCGCCCTTCCGGATCGTCGGTTTTTGGGTGGCACCGGCGAACAGCGACAACTGGGAGGAGAACCTGTTGGAGGGTGATGCGGTGGCGCCCAATGGCAGCATCGACATCACGTTCGACAATTCCAACAACGTTCGCTGGTGGAATTTCCGGATCAAGGACAGCAGCGGCAAGGTCTGGCGTTGGGAAAAGCAAGACTATGATCTGACCAAGATTTCGCAGATCACGTATTATTACAAACAAAACGGCCAGGGCGCCATCAATTATAAATAGCGCCGCATAACCGAACCGGAATGGGCCGGGCGCCGGTTGCCCGGCGGATGGGATGTGATCGTCATCATTCGGATTGTGGAAGTGTCCGTCCGGCGGCCGTACCTGCTGGAGATAGTGTTCGACAACGGGACCACCGTGGTCCTGAACATGGCTGCCCGGCTGGGACATATCCGTTTCATGGCATTGGCGGATGCCGAGGTGTTTGCGAAGGTGAGCACCGACGGACAATTCATTCGTTGGGGCAACAAAGCGGAAATCTCTTTGAATGAGGTATTTCAGCTGGCGCAAAAATAATAGGGGATCGAGCAGCCGGGACCTGCGCGCAGCAGGTCTTTTTCTTTGCGTTCGGCAGGGTTTCCGGGTATAATTGTAGTATTGCCACACAAGGATGTGTAAACAGTATGAAAGGCAAGAAAGAGGAGGGCTTCCGTGTTCGGTTTTGATGTCGATATGGTATATCGCATTCCCGCCCTGCTGGCGGCGATGACGATCCATGAATATGCCCATGCCCGGGCGGCCGTGGCGATGGGGGATCCGACGCCCCGATTTCTGGGGCGGGTGACGCTGAACCCGATTCCCCATATCGATCCGATTGGAATGTTGCTACTGTTTATTGCCGGGTTTGGCTGGGCCAAGCCAGTGCCGATCAATCCCCGAAACTTTTTTGACGGTCGCAAGGGGACGTTCATCGTGTCTTTGGCCGGCGCCGGCGCCAACATCGCGCTCGGGTTCGTGGCGTTCTTTTTTCTGAACTTCCTGTATGAACTGAATCTGATCGGTGTTGTCTGGCAAAAGACGCTCGCGCAGTTGTACCGGTATAATGTGATGTTCGCCGTGTTCAACCTGGTTCCGATTCCGCCGCTGGACGGATCGAAGGTGCTGATGAGCCTGCTGCCGGGTCGGCTGGCGTATCAGTATCAGAAATTGGAACCTTACGGCAACTACATCCTGATCGCCCTGGTGCTGATCCCCGGTCTGCTCAGTTTCGTCGTGACGCCATTTTTCCGGGTGGTCGAGTTTGTGATCCGGGGCGCCGCCAGAATTATTTTGGGAATTGTATTATAAGAGGAGCGGGTAAAATGGTCAAAGGTCGTATTTTCAGCGGAATGCAGCCCTCAGGGAACTTCCATCTGGGCAATTATCTCGGCGCGCTGTCGAACTGGGTGAAACTGCAACATGAGTATGAGTGTTTCTTCTGCATCGTGGACTGGCATGCGCTCACTTCGTCGTTCGAAGACCCGTCGCGACTGCCGGATTATATTCATAATATGGCCCTGGACTGGCTGAGCGCCGGCCTGGATCCGGAAAAGAACCGGATTTTTATTCAGTCCCACGTCAAGGAACATGCGGAACTGCATCTGTTGCTGTCGATGATGACGCCGCTGTCCTGGCTGGAGCGGGTGCCGACCTATAAAGACAAACTGCAGCAGCTGGGCGAACAGGGCAAAGATATCAATACTTACGGGTTCCTGGGCTATCCGGTGCTGATGACGGCGGATATCATTCTGTACAAGGCGGATACGGTGCCGGTAGGCGAAGACCAACTGCCTCATCTGGAACTGGCCCGGGAAATGGTGCGCCGGTTCAACTTCATCTACAAGCAGGAGGTGTTCCCGGAACCGAAGGGATACATCGGCGCGGCGCCGGTGGTGCCGGGGATCGACGGTCGCAAGATGAGCAAATCCTATGGCAACGAGATTCCGTTCGCCGCCAGCCCGGAGGAGTTGCGGGCGCGGGTCCGGCTGATGGTAACCGATCCGCAGCGGATCAAACGGACCGATCCGGGCCGGCCGGAAATCTGTCCGGTGTTTACGTTCCACAAGCTTTACAGTCCGGCTGAACTGGGCGAGATCGAGACCGACTGCCGCAATGCCGGTATCGGCTGCGTCGACTGCAAGAAGCGGCTGGCCGAACACATGGTCGAGGCGCTGGCGGACATCCATCACCGCCGCCAGGATTGGGCCGCCCGTCCCAACGACGTGAAAGACATTCTGGAGAACGGTGCCAAACGGGCCCGGGAAACCGCGCAAGCGACGATGGAGCAGGTCCGTTCCGTCATGCACATGGGATGAGTGCCGAAGAATACAATATCAAATTGGAAGCATTCGAGGGGCCGCTGGCCCTTCTGCTCCATCTGATAGAAAAAAACAAGATCGATATCTACGACATTCCGGTCGCGGCGGTGGCGGAACAGTATCTGGCCTATCTGCGCGCCTGGAAGGAATTCAACATGGAAGTGGCGACCGAGTTCCTCACCATGGCTTCCACTCTTTTGCTGATCAAGTCGCGGATGCTGCTGCCGAAGCCGGTGAAGCCGGAAGATGCGACGGCGGAGGAAGAGGAAGACCCGCGTACCGAACTGGTTGAACGCCTCATCGAATATCGCCGGTTCCGGGAGGCGGGCGACGCCCTGCAAAAATTGTTGCAACAGCGGCAGCGCTATATTCACCGTCTGCCGCAGGTGTTCACGCTGGAACGGGCGCTGCCGAAAGGACTGACGATCGAGGAGCTGCTGGCTGCGTTTTCTTCGCTCTGGGAAACGGTGGCCGAAGAATTTCGCACGATTGCCCGCGAAGAGATCACGGTGCAGGACAAGATGACGGATATTCTGGGACTGCTGGCGGAACACGGCGGTCGCCTGGAATTCCGGCAGACGTTGAAACGCGCCGGGTCCAAAGG
>DCTI01000119.1:0-154 GCA_002329525.1 Negativicutes bacterium UBA1444 | reverse complement strand
GGCCGTTATGTTTTATCAGCATCTGAAAGGTCCGATGGAAGCCATGCTGTTCGCCGCCGGCGATCCGTTGAAACCGGAACGGTTGTCGGAACTGCTGGATATTCCGCTGGATCATGTATTGGAAATGCTGCGGGACCTGCAGGCGGGCATGGAC
>DCTI01000109.1:4365-4558 GCA_002329525.1 Negativicutes bacterium UBA1444 | reverse complement strand
GGCGATGGGCGGCCTGCAGGCGGCACAGGGAAATTTTCTTCTGCTCAAGGCGCGGCTGGATAACGCCAATATTCTGTCGCCGTTGAACGGTGTGGTGATCCGGCGGCATGTGCAGGCCGGCGCCTTCTCCAAAGCCGGGATCGCGATTTTCACGGTGGCCGATACGTCGACCCTGCTGGCCAAAGCGGTGGTG
>DCTI01000109.1:0-4331 GCA_002329525.1 Negativicutes bacterium UBA1444 | reverse complement strand
CCCCCCGCCTGTCACCGGCGGCCGCGGTGCCGACCCGGACCTTCACGGCGGAAGTCAGTATTCCCAATCCGGACGACCTGATCAAGGTCGGAATGTTCGCCAACGCCGCAGTGGTCGGCCAGGAACGCAAGAATGTGCTGGCGGTGCCGGAAAGTGCTTTGGTCATGCGGGAAGACCAGAAAACCGTGTTCGTGGTCACCGCTGAAAACCGGGTGGTGCAAAAAGTCCTGAAACTCGGCGACGCCGCCGGCGGTTGGGTGGAAGTGCTGTCCGGCCTTGCCGAAAGGGAACGGATTGTCGTGAGCGGCCAGCATAAGCTGAAGGATGGCGCATCTGTTCGACTCGGCGAAGCGGGAGGGCAGCAGGGCAAATGATCAAACTGTTCATTCGCCGCCCGGTGTTCACCACGATGCTGGTCATGCTGCTCGTGGTGTTTGGCATTACTTCCTATCCGTCGCTGGGAATCGATTTGTATCCGGACATTGATTTTCCGATTGTGACGGTCCGGATTACCTACACCGGCGCCTCCCCGGAGGAAATGGAGGGCCTGATCACCAAACCGGTCGAGGACGCGGTCAGTTCGGTATCCGGCATCAAGACACTGTCCTCCACTTCCCGCGAGGGCATTTCGGAAACGATCATCGAGTTTGAACTGGGCACGAACGCGAAGATGGCGGCCAACGACGTGCGCGAGAAGGTGGCCGGCGTACGGCGGCGACTGCCGGATGAAATCGACGAGCCGGTCGTGCAGCGCTTCGATATTACCGCCCAGTCGATCATGACCTACAGCCTGGCGTCTGAGACCCGCGAGCGCGGCGAGATCCGCAAGATCGCCGAAAACGTGGTCAAGGACGAGCTGCAGAGGCTCGAAGGCGTGGCCGAGGTCAACGTATACGGTTCCGGCAACCGGGAAATCCATGTCTATGTTGACCCGGTCAAGCTGGAAGCTTACAACGTGCCGTTCCAGTCCCTGTATGACATTGTTAACTCCTCGAACTATAATACGCCGGGCGGCCGCGTGAAATCCAACGGCAATGAAATCACCGTCCGGACCCTCGGCAAATACCAGTCAGTCGAGGATATCGGCAAGATTGTGGTATCGGTGCAGCAGGGGCGGGTCGTCCGACTGGCCGATGTCGCCACTCTTGTCGACGGCTGGGCGGAGGAACGGGTGTTTGCCCGGACCATGGGCGTGCCGAGCGTGCTGGTGTCGGTGCAGAAGCAGTCCGGCACCAATACCGTGAATGTGTCCGAGAAAGTCAAAAAAGAAATGGACCGCCTGCAGCAGCTGCTGCCAGGCGATGTCAAGGTGTCGATTGTCCGCGACAGTTCGGTGTATATCCGGGACAATGTCGATGATGTCAACACTTCCCTGATTTTTGGCAGTTTGCTGGCGGTGCTCATCACCTATCTGTTCATCCGGGACTGGCGGGCGACGGTAGTGGCCGGGATTTCGATTCCGACTTCGATTGTCGCGACGTTTTTCCTGATGAAGGTGCAGGGATTCACCCTCAACAATATGTCGCTGCTGGCTCTGAGTCTGGCGGTCGGCATTCTGATCGACGACGCCATCGTGGTGGTGGAANNGCCCTGATCTTCTCGATCGGCATCCTGGTGGACGACGCCATCGTGGTGGTGGAAAACATCGTCCGCCATATCGAGGAGGGCGCCACGCCGATGGAGGCGGCCGGCAACGGTACGAACGAGATCGCCCTGGCGGTGTTCGCGGCGACCCTGTCGCTGCTGGCGGTATTCGTGCCGGTGGGTACGATGGGCGAGATCATCGGCCAGTTTTTCAAGCAATTCGGGTTGACCGTCGCCTTTGCGATCGCTTTCTCGATGTTCGTCGCGTTTACGATGGTGCCGACGATGTCGGCCTACTGGCTGAAGCCGATCGACCGCACCACCGTCCCGGCCAGCCGGTTCGGTCGCGCCATCAAGGCGATCCTTGACAAGTGGGAGCACTGGTTCGTCGTCATGAGCCAGGGTTATGTGGATCTGTTGCACTGGTGCCTGAAACGGCCCAAAAAGATTCTGGTCCTTTCGGCCCTGACCCTGCTGATCAACCTGATGCTGACGCCGTACATCGGCTTCGAATTCCAGCCGACCTATGACTCCGGCGAGTTCAGCATCGCGCTGTCCGCGCCGGCCGGCACGTCCATCGACAAGATGAAGGAACTGGTGGCGCCGGTGGAAAAGGAAGTGCTGGCGATTCCCGAGCTGGAATCGGCTTTCCTGATGCTGGGTTCCGGCCGTACTCCCCCCTATAAGGCGAGCATGGGGATCAAGTTGGTTCCCAGTACCGAGCGGCGGCGGACTATGACCCAGATCACCGACGAACTGCGAACCCGGGTCCGGAATCATACCGGACTGAAAATCGGTATTCAGATCGCCCAAATGTCCGGCCGCGGCGACGTCCGACCGTTGCAGGTCGCCCTTCGGGGCCCGGACCTGATGCAACTGACCGGCTATGTGCAGACGCTGGCGGAGCAGATGAAACAGATCCCCGGCACGGCCGACGTCGATTATTCCAGCGAGCAGTACGAGCCGGAAATCGTGGTCAAGCTCGACCCGGTGCGGGCAGGCGAAGTCGGCCTTGAGCCGACATCGGCCGGCAAAGTCATCCAGATCGCTTTTCTGGGGTTGGAGACGAAAAACCAGTACACCGCCGGTGACAAGGACTATCTGATCCGGGTGCGGATGCCGGAGCATCTGCGCCGGGATATCAACGACGTGGCCAATATGCGCATTTCGACCCGGACCGGCGCCTTTGTCCGGCTGGGTGACGTGGCGGAGGTCACACTGTCGTCGGGACCGACCCAGATCGACCGGGAAGACCGGCAGCGCCAGATTATCGTGTACTCGAATGCGGTCGGCGTTTCGGTCGGCGACCTGGTCCAGAAGGTGCAGGAGCTGATTCCGGGCCTGAATATGCCGCTGGGTTATTCGCACAAATTCGTCGGCCAGGCCAAAATGATGGCGGAATCGTTCGGCGAAATCGGCAAGGCCCTGGGGCTGGCGGTCATCCTGATCTATATGGTGCTCGCCGCTCAGTTTGAAAGCTACATCCATCCGCTGACGATCATGCTGTCGCTGCCGTTCGCCTTTATCGGCGCGTTATTGGGATTGCTGATGGGCGGGCACACTATCAACACGATGTCGCTGATCGGGATTATCCTGCTGATGGGACTGGTCACCAAGACCTCGATCCTGCTGGTCGACCACACGATTCAGCTGCGCGAGGAAGGCGTGCCGATCATCGAGGCTCTGATCCGTTCCGGGTCCGTGCGTCTGCGGCCGATTCTGATGACGACGCTGTCGACAATCCTGGGAATGCTGCCGCTGGCGCTCGGCATCGGCGCCGGCGCCGAACTGCGACAGTCGATGGCGGTCGCAGTGGTGGGCGGGCTGATCACTTCGTCGCTCCTGACGCTGGTGGTGGTGCCGCTGGCCTACTATATGATCGACCGATTCCAGGTCGGGCTGCGGAACAAGAAAATGACCAAGATTCACGCCGAGTAGGACCCGGCGCGGGAAAAACAGGAAAACCCGACGACCGGCACAAGCCGGCGGTGGGCTGAACACAAGAAATGGAGTGAGACGATGGACCGCGATACGGTCAGGACCATATTGGACGACTATAAAAACGGTGCGCTGGGTCAGGCGGAAGCCCTGGAGAAACTGACCCTGCTGCCGTTCGAGGACATGGATGACATCAAGATCGACCACAACCGGGCCCTGCGGCAGGGATTTCCGGAAGTGGTGTTTTGCCCCGGCAAGACGACGGAACAGATTGTCCGGGCGATGACGGAACTGGCCCGGGTCAGCCCGAATGTGCTGGCCAGCCGGGCCGTACCGGAGGTTTACCGGGCGGTGAAGGAAGTATTGCCGGAGGTACGGTATCATGAACGCGCCCGTCTGGTGGTGCTGGAGCGGGAGCCGCTGCCAAAGGATCCGGACCGTTTCGTCCTGGTAATGACGGCCGGCACGGGTGACGTGCCGGTGGCGGAGGAGGCGGCGGTGACGGCGGAAGTCATGGGTAACCGCGTGGAACGGGTTTTCGACGTGGGGGTGGCTGGAATTCATCGCCTGTTGGCCCAGGGCCCGCTACTGCGGCAGGCGAACGTGATCGTCGTCGCGGCGGGAATGGAAGGCGCTTTGGCCAGTGTGGTCGGCGGCCTGGTGAACAAGCCGGTCATCGCCGTGCCGACCAGCATCGGCTACGGGGCGAACTTCCACGGCCTGTCGGCGCTGCTGGCCATGCTGAACAGCTGCGCGGCCGGCGTGGCGGTCGTGAACATCGACAACGGTTTTGGTGCCGGGCGGCTGGC
>DCTI01000139.1:3394-12404 GCA_002329525.1 Negativicutes bacterium UBA1444 | reverse complement strand
GCAACCAGGCTTATTTGACCAAGTGCCAGATCGGACTGGCGGTGATTCCGATTTTCGATGAAAAACGCGCCGACCAATTGATCGGTTATCTCGTGGTGGGTGATACGGTAAACAATGACCCTTATTTTCCGGCCTCATACAGCCGCCAGGTCGAGAATTCCTTTTTAGCCATCTCGACGGACGGTATTCGCGTATCCTCCAACATTCAGACACCCACGAAGNNTCCCAAACAATACTTTTTTGGCCGGGTCGACTTCAATGATGAGGTTCATGTGTTCCTGGACGAACCCATCATTAACCATAACGGCGAAGTCACCGCTGCCCTGGGGGTAGGCATTCCGGAAGAAAAATTCGCCCGGATCCTTTCGACTAACCAGTATTTGATCATCTCGGTCACTATTTTTGGCTTGGCGCTGATGCTGATCATCGGCCGTTATTTTNNGAGCCGATCATGGTGGCGACCCGGTTCGCCGAGCGGCTCACCCGGGGGGAACGCAGTCTGGTTTTGCGGCCGGAATGGGTCAAGGACCAAAAAAGCGAGACCGGCATTTTACTGACCACTTTTCAAAAGCTGGCGACTTCGTTGGAAGCCAGTGAACGGACCAACGAGGAATATTTGGAGAAACTGCGCCAGGAACACCAGCGGCAGGTGGAGCTGTCCTGCCAGTTGCAGGAGATGAATGATGAACTGGAGGGCAAGGTCGCTGCCCGGACTCTGGAGCTGGTCCAGGCGGTCGAGGAACTGAAAAGGGCCAACGGCGTAAAATCCCAGTTTTTGGCCAACATGAGCCATGAACTCCGTACGCCGCTGTCGGCTATCATCAGCAGCGCCGAAGCCTTGCTCGGCGAAGTGTTTGGCCCACTGACGGAAAAGCAGTCGAAGCACATCCAAACCGCTTTGAGCAACGGCAACCATTTGTTACAGCTGATCAACGACATCCTTGACATCTGCAAAATCGAAGCCGGCAAAATGAATCTGAGCTTCAGCGAATTTTATTTGTCGGAGATCATCGAAAACAGCTGCGCTGTGGTCCGAAGCATCGCCAGTCGAAAAAACATCGAGATCGGCGTGCGCCTGGAACCGGCGGATTTCAAGATCCGGGCCGATGCGGTCAAGGTCAAGCAGATTCTTTACAATCTTTTGTCCAACGCCGTCAAGTTTACGCCGGACAACGGTAAGGTCGAGGTCGAGGCATTCCAGCAGGGGCAATTTGTCCAGATTCGCGTCCGCGACAATGGAATCGGCATTCGGGACGAGGACCAGGAGAGGGTGTTCGTCGAATTCGAGCAGGTCGACAATTCTTACCAGCGCCTTTACGAAGGAACCGGACTGGGTTTGCCGCTTACCAGGAAGTTGGTCGAAATGCATGGCGGACAAATATTCCTGATCAGCAAGGAGGGTGTCGGTACGGAAGTGGTATTCACTTTGCCGATCCCGGGGATTGATGTCGCAGGACATGAAAACACAGGGAAGGACGAGAAGATTGGCTAAAATCTTGATCGTGGACGACAATGAACAAAATTGCGAACTGATGCGGGACGTGATTTCCTCCTGGGGCTATGACGTTTACAAGGTTTTTCAGGGGATGGATGCGCTGACGTTCGCGCGGGAAACGCCGCCGCACCTGATTCTGCTGGACGTAATGCTGCCGGGAATGAACGGCTTTGAGGTCTGCCGCGAATTAAAACGCAATCCGAAGACGGAATATATTCCGGTCATCATGCTGACGGCGCTCAATGACGTGGAAGACCGGATTCGCGGTTTCAAGGTCGGCGCCAGCAGCTTTATTTCCAAACCGCCGAATTACAATGAATTGAAATATGTGATTTCATCCTGCCTACAGCGCAAGCAGGTCTTTGACAGCATGGAATCCCGACAGCCGGTGTGCGAGGCTTTCCTGGCTCTGATCCGGGCCAAGGACGAGGCGCTTTACCAGCAGGCCATCCGCCGGCGGGAGCTCTGCGACAAAGTCGGTCGCCTGTTGGGCTTGCTGGAGGTCCAGTCGGAGCGGCTCGTGGCGGCGGCCTGCCTGTGCGAAATCGGCGCGGTCATCCGGCCGCTGGCGGATCCTGATCATGTGGTGATCGGCGAAGATATCGTGAGGCCGCTGAAAATGGGAGAATGGTTGCGCCTGTTTGTCCGGTCGCACCATGAGAAAGTGAATAGTGCGGATTTTCCGCGCGAAGCGGCGACCGAGCAGGATGTTTTGACGGAATTGCGGATTTTGGCGACCGTCAGTCGTTACCTGGAGCTGCAGCAAACCCAGGCCGATAAGGATGAATGCCTGGCTGGGCTGCGGAACGAAGCCCGGATGGGTGACTGGGATGTCAAAACCGTGGACGCGCTGCTGCAATTGCGCAAGGATGAAACTTTCATCCGGACAATGCAGTTCGGTCAGTGACCGGCTGACACCGGGCCAGGCGGATCGTTCACGATACTGCAGTGTTTTCGAAAAAAGAATAGGCGGTTTTTGAGTCGCTGTTGGCGATCCCTAGTGGGTCGGGCAGCGACTTTTTTGTCGGGGAAAAATCAGGCAACTTCTTAACTGTAAAGAATAAACACTTTACATCCAAAACGATCCGCGAATGAGCGCACTCCTACCTTTTTACAACTTTCAGAAAATTTGCAGCAAATAAATCGGCCGATAATCCGACTCGCGGTCAATGGCAGCGAATGTCGCCCGAAAGTAGAATGGGGTTGTGCATAAGGAGGCGGGTTCGGCAGGCGATACGCCTTCAAGATTCGATGCATAGTCAGAAAATACGAGGAGGATTGTACATGGCTAAGAAGTTGGTCGACATTCTGGCGGAAAAAGGCATGTCACTCAATCTGCAGTACGGCGGCGACGCACCCGAGGGCTTGGTAGACCGGGAAGTCCACAAGGAGCCGTTTCCCCGGACCAAGAAACTGATGGCTCAATACTTGAGCACTCTGTCTTCGGTTAACGTAGAATTTCCTTATTGGTATACACGGAAATATCAGGAGATGGAGTTCGAAGTTCCGGCGGTTCGCCGCGCGATGTCTTTGAAACACGCATTCTCTCATGTTTCCACCACTATCTGGCCCGGTGAGAAACTGATCGGCGGCAAAGCGGCGTATTATCGCGGCTCGTTCCTNNCTCGTTCCCGATGCCCTGGTTGTCCGAAGGTTTCTTCATGGCCAAAGAAGATGAACTGTACCAGGCGGCTTTGGCCAAAGGCGGCGCCAGCGCCGACGAGGTCAGCAAATTTGGCGCCGGCGGCGGCAACGTGACCAAGAGCGTCGGCAATGTCGTTTCGATCGCCGGCAAATTCGGCATCCGCGCCGAAGAAGTTCCCGCGCTGCTGAAACTGGCCAAAGCCTGGGTAAATAAATCCGTTGACGATCTGGGCCACAAATACGAGCAAATGGTTCCGGAGTACCAGATCAAAGAAGAAGTCATGCGCAGCGTTATCTGCATGTTCGACTCCGGTTACACCCTGCCGCAAGGTCGCGAAGTCATCAACTATTACTTCCCGTTGCAATACGGCTACGACGGACTCATTGAAATGGCCAAAAAAGGCAAGGACCGGGTTGCCGGCCGGGCCGACGGCGACGGCATCGCCGGCATGGACCGCCTGTATTTCTACGAAGCGGCACGTCTGGTGCTGGAAGGCATCCAGGCCTGGCACCTGAACTATGCCAAAGAAGCGAAACGCTTGGCAGCCGCCGAAACCGATCCCGTCCAAAAACGGGAGTACGAGGAAATGGCGGAAACCATGACCTGGATCGCCCACAAACAACCGCGCACCTTCCGCGAAGCGCTGCAAATGATCTATATGATCCACATTGGCGTGGTCAACGAAGATGCAATCTCCGGTATGTCGCCCGGCCGTGTCGGTCAGGTGCTGTGGCCCTGGTTCGAGCAGGACATCGAAGCCGGCCGCACTAATGAAGACGAAGTCACGGAACTCCTGGAATGCCACCGAATCAAGATGACCTGCATTGACTGCTTCGCCTCCATGGGCGTTGTCGGCGGCGTGTTGTCCGGCAATACGTTCAACAACCTGTCGATGGGCGGTTTGCAGCGCAATGGCCAGTCGGCCGCCAACCGTCTGGAAATGCTGATTCTCGAAGCCGGCATCAAGTGCCCGACACCGCAGCCGACTCTGTCCGTCCTTTACGACGAAAAATTGCCGGAAGAGTTCCTGCTGAAGTGCATCGAGTGCGACAAGACCGGCACCGGCTATCCGGCCTGGATGAACAACCGCGGCGCGATGGAATTCATGATGAAACAATATGGCGCCGAAGGAATGAATCTGGAAGAATCTCGCGCCGTTGCCATCGGCGGTTGCCTGGAAACTTCGCCCGGTTCATGGAAGGAACTGACTCTCAACGGCAAACAGTATTGGATTCCCGGCGGTTCCGGAACTCCGACCAGCGTCGGCGTCCACTTCATCGCCAATCCCAAGGTCCTCGAGCTGGTGCTGTTCAACGGCTTTGACCTGCGGACCAACAAACAGGTCGTACCGCCCCACAACAAGAAGCTCGAAACCTATGAGGAAATGTGGGAAGTCTACAAACACTACTATGAAATCATTGTGGACTGCCTGGCGACTACCAACAACATTCAGCACGACATCTGGCGCAAACAGAACATGGCGTTGTTCAACTCCCTGCTGAAGCCGGACTGCCTCGACAAAGGCCAGCATATCGGCAACATGGGCTATCGTTACAATGCCACGTTCAACGTGGAAAGCTGCGGTCAGATCACGATGGTTAACGCCTTGGCGGCGATGAAGAAACTGGTCTACGACGACAAGAAATACACTCTGGACCAAATGCGGGACGCCATCAAGAACAACTTCGGCTTCAAAAACGCGGCGGAAATCGGCAGCTTCTCGCTGGCAGCGCAGGAAAAACGTGATGAAAACGATGCCTATGATGAAATCCACAGCGACTGCCTGAAAGCGCCGAAATACGGTAACGATGACGAGTATGCCGATTCAATCCTGCGGGAATATGAAGAATGGTTCTGCGACATGTGCCACGGCGCCGAATCCCTGTTCGGCAAACCGATGTACAGCTGCCAGATCTCCGTTTCCACGCATGGCGCGCAAGGCGCGGCGACCCTGGCCACTCCTGACGGCCGCCTGTCCGGCACTACCTATGCCGACGGTTCGATGTCCGCTTATCCCGGCACCGACCGCAACGGTCCGTTTGCCCTGTTTGAATCCGCGACCTGCTGGGATCATTCCCAATCGCAGAACTCGCAGATGAACCTGAAAGTTCATCCGAACGCAGTCAAGGGCGTTGAAGGGGCCAAGAAGCTGCTCGACCTGACCCGGGCTTATATGCGGCGCGGCGGCTACCACATCCAGTACAACATCGTCGACTCCAAGGTTCTGGTCGAAGCGCAGGCCAACCCGGACGAGTATCGCGATCTGATGGTCCGCGTGGCTGGATTCACCCAATATTGGGTGGAAATTGGCAAACCGATCCAGGACGAAGTCATTTCCAGAACTGAGTACGAAGGAGTGTAATGCGATGAAGAACAATGTGAATCACAGCGATTGCCAGAATTTCATTCCGATCGACGTGGCCAAAGGCTATTGCAATATGCTGAAAGCGAATGTCGTTATTGACAGCCCGGTCTGCCCGAAATTTGCCCAAGTCGCCAAATGCAAAGTTTGCTCCAAATTCGGCTGCCCCGACGAAAAGGGAATCGGTCAGTGCGGCGGTTTCAAGGATGAATACTGGGCCTATGGCGAAATGAAAGCGGTTAACTGCGAAATGTACCAGACCAAATAGAACCCCTACTGGTTCAAAAAGGGTGCAAAATTTTTGCACCCTTTTTGAATGAAAGCGAGAACAAATAATAATTTTCGGCAAATATAATTTAAATAGGAGGGAACATGATGGACGAAAATAGCGCAAAACGGATGTCCTACAGCGTTATCGCGGCTGCCTGGCTGGCGGTATTTTGCCTGTTTGGATACCGGGCCACGTTCGCGGTCTTGTCCGGACCCATGGCGCAGACCATGAAATGGACGGGAGCCGAAGTTTCCCTGGGATATTCCCTGATGATGACGATCTATGCGATTACAGCCTTTTTCAGCGGTATGATTCTGGATAAATGGGGAACCAAACCTGTATACGCGATTGCAGCGGTGTTCGGGATGCTCGGTTTTTATCTGACCAGCCGGGTGGAAACCCTCTACGCCTACTATGCGTGTTATGCAATCTGCGCCGGGATCGGCACCGGGATGTTGTGGGTGTCGTCAACCATCTCGGTTCGCAAATGGTTCATCGGCAAATACTACGCTAAAATGTGGGGCATTGCCTTTGCCGGTGCGCCGATGGCGCAAGTGCTCCTCAGTTTGGGCGTCAAGCCGCTGTTGGTGCAGAATGCGGCGCAATGGCGCGATGCCATGAATTATCTGGCCTGGATCATGTTGGTCATGTTGCTGATTGCTTCCGCATTGGCCAAGAAAAATCCGGAACAATACGGAATTCAGCCGTTTGGTTCCATGCCGGCGGCGCCGGGAACCGCCGCCAAGAAAGAGCATATCTGGAGCGTAGGCGAAGCCTTCGGTACTGCTGCCATCTGGGGCGCGGTCATTGCGTTCCTGACCAGTATGGTCGCGGAATTCCTGATTTGGACCCAGGTCGTCCGTTACTGGACCAAAGACTTGCAGATGCCGCTGGACACCGCCACTAACCTGTATGTGGCCATCGGGATCGCCGGTATCTTCACGATGCCGCTGATGGGCGTCGTCGCCGACAAGGTCGTCACCTCCATCGGCAATGAAGTGAAAGGCCGGAAAATCATGTTGGTGGCTGCGCCGCTGGTCGGCTTGGTCGCCTGCGCCCTGCTGCTGATGATGAATGCGCAGTCCTTCTTGCTGGGCGTTGTCGTCTGCATTCTGTTCGCCATTTACTGGGCCATTGAACCGGGCGGCGTGGTCGGTTACGCCGGAGCGGTGTACGGCCGGGTCAGCCTGGGCAAGATTTGGGGAACGGCTACCCTGATCGTCATGGGGATCGGCCCNNGCTCTGGGCAGTTTCATGGGCGGCTATCTGGCCGATACCTCCGGCAACTTCACCGCTTCCATCCAGTTCGCCATGGGCGCGTTCGCCCTGTCCGCCATTGTGGCGTTCCTGTTGCCGCTGCAGGCGATGGCGAAGGAACCGGCCATGGATCTCAGCAAACCGGTTTCCGGCGACGACTGACCGGAATCAATTAATCGGCGATTTTCCGACGATATTGGCGGGGGAGAAGGAACGCACGGCGCGAACGGGCCGTCGCTCCTCTCCCCGGTATAGCGGCGGTAGGAGGGAAAGTCTTGGATGAGCTAAAAGGTTTGGTTTTTGATGTGCAGAGTTATTCCGTGCATGATGGGCCCGGTTGCCGAACCACCGTTTTTTTTATGGGCTGTCCGCTGCGCTGCGAGTGGTGCGCCAACCCGGAAGGGTGGCAAGCGAAACAGCGCATGATGTACAGGATCAGCAAGTGCGTTCATGACAAGGAAGGGTGCATCCGCTGCGTCAAACGTTGTCCGCATCAGGCTGTCAGCGTCGGGGAGGACGGCAAAGGGACGCTGGAGATCGACTGGGAAAAATGCAAGACCTGCGACACGTTCGAATGCACGCAAGCCTGTCTGAAGGAATCCATGGTCATTTGCGGCAAGTGGCACACCGTACCCAGTTTGATGAAAATATTTGAGCGGGACCGGCATTATTGGGGCAATACCGGCGGTGTTACACTGAGCGGCGGCGATGCCGTGGCCCAGAAAGATTTTACGCGGGCGTTGCTGAAGCGCTGTCAGGAAGCCTATATCCATACGGCGATCGAAACGAGCGCCTGTTTCCCACAGGAACAGTTTCTGTCCGTTCTGCAGTATGTGAATTTCGCCTTTGTGGACATCAAACACATGGATGCGGCGAAACACAAGGAACAAACCGGTGTTTCCAATGAACGGATTCTCGAGAATGTGAAGGCACTGGCCCAGGACAGCTGGCCAGGGCGTCTGATTATCCGGATTCCGGTAATTCCGGGATTCAATGATAACGACGAAAATATCGTGGCGACGGCGAAGTTTGTGAAGGACGCCGGCCTGTCTGAGATCAATGTGCTGCCGTTCCACCGGCTGGGCGATTCGAAGTGGAAGCAGTGCGGCATGGTCTATCCTTACCGGGAACAGGAATCTCCCGAGCCGGAGCAGATGGAAAAAATCCAGAAGCTGATCCAGGCGCAGGGGTTGATTTGTTATACGGGGTCGGACACGCCGTTTTAGAAAAACTCAAATAAAAAAAGTCCAGAGCGGGAGCCGGAGATGAGAACGCTTCGACGCTTCGCTTAACCTCCGCTTTTCTCATGCTCCGGCTCCGGTCAAGACTATGATGCGGAATGAGAGTGTGTGGATTTACAGATGGCAGTAGCGATTCTTTCATGGATTCCAAAGCAAGTGGCCTTGGAATAACGGCGTCAGACAGAATGGCATGACCAATACCGGCGGGACTGGGCGTTTCGACGGGGCGCTGTGCCTGGTTGCGCCGGCCTATGAAAGAGGATTTCACGGACGAAATGTGAGCAGGTGGAGCGGTGAAAATTCTGGTGATCGGCGACAGCATCGGCTTGCCGCGGTTCGCAAAAGATACCGGGGAGGTGGAGCTCTATTATGAGGATACCTACCCGGAATGGATTCGTAAATTGTCGCTGCGGCGGTTCGCCGGCGAGGACATTCTGTTGGTGAATGCCTGTCGGCATGCCCACACTTCGCTGCATTTGTTGCGGGGAGCGGCGAATGACATCTGCTTTTTGCAACCCGACGTTGTGATCATTCAACTTGGCATGGCGGATTTATGGCCGGCCGGCGGCCGCTCGACCCCGCCGACGTTGGCGGAACTGGCCGGCAAGGACCCCTGGGTCGACGAAAGCGAGTTTGCACAAAATATGGAGCGGTTCGTGGCCTTTTGCCTGTCGCAGCCGCGTTGCCGAGTCGTTGTCGTCAATATTCCCCGCTGTTGCGATCGGCAATACCGGCAACG
>DCTI01000139.1:1543-3385 GCA_002329525.1 Negativicutes bacterium UBA1444 | reverse complement strand
CGACGGTTGGAGCAGCTAACGCGGAACCCGCGGCTGGCCCTGGTCGACGCCCAGGCCGTGTTTGCGGAGCTGGGTGAGGTTGCGACGGGCAGCGACGGGGTTCATCCGACGGCGCAATGTTCCCGGCGGCTGGCGGAGCAAATTGTCGAAACATTGGCGAGATTGCGGGACGAACCTGTCGGGGCAGCATCGGAGCGAAACGGGAGGAATCAGTATTATGGCTGTGTTGGCAGATAAGGAAGCGTTGATCGGTCGGATTGTCGAAATCGAACTGGCAATGTTCTCGCGGGTGAAGGCGGTGGAGCCGGCGGCATGCCAGCAGATGCCGGAAACCTTTCGGACCATGCGTCGGATGAGTCATTCCGCGTTGTCAACGGACACGCTGGAATCCTACTTGCAAGACCTGCAATCGGCAGTGACCCAGGGGCGCAATCTGATCACGGAAAAGTACGCCCGGATGGACAACCTGATCCCGCCGATCAATCGGAATCCGCTGATCAAGAGTATCGTGGCGCTGGAGAGCTTTTGGCTGCGCGACCTGCATGAACGGTTTCCGCTGGCCGTGCGCTGCGACGGACGGTTCGAAGTTTACGCGCTTGGCGAGTTGGAAACGTATTCGGACCAGACGTTGGAGCTATATTTCCGGGATGTGGAGTCGGCCGTTGAAGCGGGCCGGAATCTGGTTGAAGAACGCTACGAGTATCTGTATAAGGGACTTGGGTTCGCGTCGTTGGACGAAGTTGAAAAGCGCGCGCAAACCGCCGCGCACTGAAAGGGTGGATGGGTTCATGCGCGAACAGATTTTGCAGGACATTATCGACCTGGAAACGGCAATGTTCCGCAGCCTGAATATCGGCGAACCGATGCCGGAGGACCGAATCAAACCGTTCCGACTGATGCGTTGGATGACCTATTCCGTATTGGCCGATGATACGCTGGCGTCTTGGCTGGCGGATCTGCGGGCGGCCAAGCAGGCGGGCCGGAATGTATTGACGGAAAAGTATGCTCGGATCGATCACCTGATTCCTCCCCTCAAAAACAATCCGCTGATTGGCGAAATCGTGGGCGCGGAAGTTCGCTGGATGGAAGAACTGCATGCCAGTTATCCCAAAATGATCCGGCGGCAGTCGGACGATGCGGCGCTGTTTGAAAAATACGCCGCCTGCGAGCTGGAAACATGGTCGGATGCTTCCATCGAACTGTACCACCGGGACGTTTGCGCCGCGTTGCGCGAGCGGCGAAACTTGCCGGAGGAACGCTACAACAANNAACCTGTACCGCCGCACGGGCCAAGGTTCGCTGGCGGCGCTGGAAGCGAAGGCTGCGAACTGACAGACGCGGAGGAATAACGCAGCGATGGGTCGAAAAATATATGGTTATGGGCGCCAAGGCATTGATCTTCTCAAGGCCTTGGCATTTCCATCTCTTTTGTGTATTGCGAAAAGATTCTGGAGAGGTTGGCAGGCATTCGGCGTTGCCACGGCGAATCCATATAGCCGAAACAAGTCAATCTGCGGACTTTTTTACAAAAGTGCGATACAAATGGAGGGTTCTGCATGCGTGTGGTAGTAGCGCCGGATTCGTACAAGGGGAGCGTGTCGGCCGTCGGCGTGGCGGCGGCGTTGGAACGGGGAGTGCTGCGGGTATTTCCGCAGGCGGAAGTGCGTAAGATCCCGATCGCCGACGGCGGCGAGGGAACGGTGGAAGCACTGGTGACCGCCACCGGCGGGCAGATGAAGCAAGAGCGGGTCCGGGGACCGTTGGGCGAGGTGGTCGACGCCTGCTGGGGCATCCTGGGCGACGGGAAAACGGCTGTGATCGAGATGGCCGCTGCCTCAGGCC
>DCTI01000139.1:0-1487 GCA_002329525.1 Negativicutes bacterium UBA1444 | reverse complement strand
ACCAATGACGGCGGGACCGGCATGGCCCAAGCACTTGGTGCGAAATTCCTGGCGGCGGACGGAACGGAATTGCCGCCGGGCGGCAGCGCGCTGGCCCGGTTGGAAACGATCGATTTGTCAGGGGTGGATTCTCGCCTCACAGAAACTGAAATCACCGTGGCCTGCGACGTGGACAATCCCCTGTGCGGGCAGCGCGGGGCGGCGGCGGTGTTCGGGCCGCAAAAAGGCGCGACCCCGGCCATGGTGGCCGAACTGGACGCGGCATTGGGACACTTCGCCGGATGCGCCCAGGCAGCGACCGGCCGGAATGTTGCGGATTTGGCGGGCGCCGGCGCGNNTACTCGGCGCCGGACTGTTGTTCTTCACGCCGGCGAAATTGCGGCCCGGCGTGGAAATCGTGCTGGAAGCCGTGAAGTTCGCCGAAGTCGTCAAGGACGCGGCATTCGTCATCACCGGCGAGGGGCGGACGGATTTTCAGACGGCCTACGGCAAGGCGCCGGTCGGGGTGGCTAAAGTAGCCAAGCAGTTCGGCGTGCCGGTATTCTGCATTTCCGGCGGTTTGGGCGACGGCGCCGACGATGTGCTGGCGCAGGGAATCGACGCGGTGATGAGCATTTGTTCGCGGCCACTTTCGCTCGACGAGTGCATGCGGGATGGCGCGACGCTGATCGAAGAGGCGGCGGCCCGGCTGTGCCGGATTTTGCAGGCGAAAGTCAGGGCCTGACCAGGTTTTCTTCGAATAGGTCACAAACCGTCCCGGATATGGTACAATAAACGCAGAAATGGCGTAAAGCGCGGTCTGAGCCTTTCAGTCGCGCTTTTCTTCATGATTGGAATACGGAAACGGATGGTGATCCTATTGAAATTGGCCGAGTTACGGGTGGGAAATCGATTGGAGCGACAGGAGATGATCCTGTGGGTCCAGAAGAGTTCGCAGTCGGCGAACGGGTCATGGTTTGTACGAGGACTCGTCGAAGACCCGAGCGGGTCGATGGGTTTCATTTGCTTCAACGCCGAGTCGGTGGCGCGGGTCAAAGACCTGACATCCGCCGTGCCGGTGGTGGTCAGCGGCCAGGTGCAGGCGGACCGCTACAGCCAGGACGGCAAGCTGCAACTGCTGATTGATTTTATTGAACTGATCGCGGCGGGCAAGGATGTTTCCCATCTGCTGCCGACCACAACGAAGGACATCGAGGCCTATAAAAAGAAATTCATCACGCTGGTGGCCCAGGTGAAGAAACCGCCGTTGCGCGAACTGCTCGGCGAAATCTTCAGCGGCGAGCGCTGGGAGAAGTTTATCCGGAATCCTGCCGCCAAACGTTTCCATCATGCGTATATCGGCGGGTTGCTGGAACATACGGTGGATGTCGCCGAAACGGCGCTGGCGATTGTTGCGACCATGCCGGACATCGATCGCGACATGGTGATCGCCGGGGCACTGTTGCATGACCTCGGCAAGACCGAAGAGATTTCCGCGGAGATCGGGT
>DCTI01000242.1 GCA_002329525.1 Negativicutes bacterium UBA1444 | reverse complement strand
GGCTTTCGGCTACGGCCTCGCGGTGACATCGTTGCAAATCGCCTGCGCCTACGCGGCCATCGCCAATGACGGTGTGCTGATGCGCCCGTTCATTCGCCGCTGGCTGCTCGACGCCGACAGGAACATCGTGGACGAAACCACGCCGCAGGTGGTGCGCCGTGTGGTGTCGTCCGAAACCTCGCGCATCATGCGCCGCTTCATGCAGGGCGTGGTCGACAGTGGTACGGCGCAGAAGGCGCGCATCGAGGGCGTGGCCATCGGCGGTAAAACCGGTACGTCGCAGCGCCTGGTGAAGGGATCGTATTCCAACAAATCCCACGTCGCATCCTTCGTGGGATTCTTCCCGGTGGATGACCCGAAAATTCTCATTCTCGTGATTCTCGATGCTCCGAAGCGCGATTACTACGGCGGTTCGTCGGCGGCGCCGATTTTCCGCGAAATCGCGATGCGCATCATCAACTCGTCGAGCGAATTCGCCAAGCAACCCGAGCCGCTGTACGCCTCCTTCAAAGGCAATGACAAGGTGCGTGTGCCCAATGTGAAGGGCTTGAATGTGGATGTGGCGGAAACGGTGCTCAAGGCCCATGGATTCACCATGAATGTCGTCGGCCAGGGCAGGCATGTCGCCATGCAGGATCCGCCCGAGGACGTGCTGGCCGCGCGGCGTTCGGTGGTCACCTTGCGAGTGGTGCAGGAAGCGCGCGAGCGCCGCGGCTCCATGGTGCGCGTGCCCGATGTGGTGGGCATGTCGTTGCGCCAGGCGGTGGCATTCACCAAAAGCATGAATCTGACGCCCAGTCCCGCCGGCAGCGGTACCGTGCGTTTCCAGTATCCCGCCGCAGGCGAGTACGTGCCGGCAGGCACGCGCTGCACGCTGAGTGGCGAGACCACCGACATCACCGCCAATCTGTACTGAGGACCCATGTTGTTCAATCAGGTAGCAACCGATGTGCACGCGTTTCCGGCCGGTCGACGGCTGTCGGAAATCGTCGGCGATATGCCTGTGGTGCAGCTCTTCGGTCCTTTCGACGTGGCCATCGCCGGCGTCACCACGGATTCGCGCTGTGTGCGCCGCAGTTGGCTGTTTGCCGCGGTGGCCGGCGAGCATGTGGACGGACACGATTTTGTGCAACGGGCCATGGAGAATGGCGCGTCCTGCGTGGTGGTGGGGCTCGAGCGTTTCGAGGCCGATTTGCGGCATTTGCTCACGCCGGCGTATTGCCAGCACAACGGCACCACTGTGCTGGTGGTGCGCGACACGCGCGAGGCGGTGGCGTCGCTGGCGGCGCGCTTCCATCGCGAACCGGCGAAGGATTTGACTCTGGTGGGCATCACCGGGACGAATGGAAAAACCACCACGTCGTATCTCATTTCCGCCGTGCTGGAGCATGCCGGCATGCGCACGGGACTGATCGGCACCGTGGAGTATCGTGTGGCCGATGAGGTGCGCAAGGCGAGCTTCACCACGCCGCCCGCCGAGGATGTGCAGCAACTGCTGGCCGACATGCGTGGCGCGGGCTGCACGGCGGCGGTGATGGAGGTGTCGTCGCACGCTCTCGCACTCAAGCGGGTGCACGGGCTGGCCTTCGATGTGTCGGTGTTTACCAATCTCACGCAGGACCATCTGGATTTTCACAAGAATATGGATGCGTATCGCGACGCCAAGGCGCTGCTGTTCTCGCGGCACACGCGGGGCAAGGCCTTGCTGAACACGGACGACGCGGCCGCGAAGCTGGTGGGTGCTGGGGCGGGACGCGCGCGTGCGGGATATGGCATGCAGGGTCGGCCGGCATTTCGCATGCGCGATCTGGAATTGACCTCGCGCGGAAGCACGTTGCGCATCGAGCACAAGGGCGTGATGCACACCATCGAATCCTCGTTGGTGGGCGCGTTCAACGCCTATAATCTCACGGCGGCCTTCGCTACTGCGGTGCTGCTCGGCATTGATCCGGCGTTGGTGCTTCAGGGACTGCGCAAAGTGAAATCCGTGCCGGGACGCTTCGAGCGCATTGTGTCGAGCGATGGCGTGGTGGGCATTGTGGATTACTCGCATACGCCCGATTCCTTGGCCAAGGCCATCGCCACCGCGCGCGCGTTGGCCGGGACGCATCGCGTCATCACCGTGTTCGGCTGCGGCGGCGACCGGGACCGGACCAAGCGACCGATCATGGGCGAACTGGCGGCTCGCTCGGCCGACCGGGTCATCGTCACTTCCGACAATCCACGCTCAGAGGATCCGGCGTTCATAATCGGCCAGATCATGGCCGGAATCACCACGCCGGCCGCGCGGCAAAAAACGACCACCGAACCGGACCGACGGACGGCGATCGAACAGGCGCTGGCGATGGGCGAGGCGGGCGATGTGATCGTCATTGCCGGCAAAGGACATGAAAATTATCAGATTCTGGCCGACCGGACCATTCATTTTGATGATCGGGAAGTGGTGCGGGAATGGGCGGGAGGAAAAGCATGACAGTGTTTTTTACAGCCGATGAGGTGTTGACGGCGACCGGGGGGAGGATGCTGGCGGCAGGAACAGTGGTGCGGTTCGCGGGCGTTGCCACCGATACCCGGACGCTGGAGCCGGGGGCCTTGTTCGTGGCCTTGTCCGGCGAGCGTTTCGACGGGCATGATTTTATCGACGCGGCGGTTCGCCAGGGTGCGGCCGGAATCGTGGCCAGCTGCGAACCGACCGGCATTTCGCCGGCAACCGCCGTGTTTCTGGTTCCGGATACCCGGCTGGCCTATCAGGGGCTGGCCCGGTTACACCGCTGCCGGTTTCAGTTGCCGGTCGTCGCGGTCACCGGCTCCAACGGCAAGACTTCGACCAAGGATATGATCGCCGCCGTGCTGGCGACCCGGCGGAACGTGCTGAAAACCGAAGCCAATTTCAACAATGAGATCGGCCTTTCCCACACCTTGCTCAAGATCCGTCCGGAACACGAGGCGGTGGTAGTGGAGATGGGAATGCGCGGATTGGGCGAGATTGCCGGCTTGGCGGCCACAGCCCTTCCCACCGTCGGCGTGGTGACCAATGTCGGTGAAACCCATCTGGAACGTCTGGGCAGCGTCGACAACATCGCGGCGGCCAAGGCGGAACTGGTGGAAGCGCTGCCAGCCGACGGGATTGCCGTTCTGAACGGCGACGACGAACGGGTGCGGAACATGCGGGCGAAAACGGCGGCGCGGTCGGTGTTCTACGGAATTCAGGCGGCAGCGGACGTACGGGCGGAAAATCTCCGCTATTCGGCGCAGGGAGTGGAGTTCGACTGTCGAACCCATCAGGGCGTGTTTGCGGTCACGATTCCGGTGCCGGGGATTCACAATGTCTATAATGCGCTGGCGGCCATTGCCGTCGGTCTGGAACTCGGCGTCGCGCCGGCGGACGCGGCCGGCGGCCTGGCGGCCTACGAACCCGGAAAAATGCGGCTGAACATCCGCCGTTACGGGGAAATCACCGTGATCGACGATACCTACAATGCCAGCCCGTTGTCCATGGCCGCTGCCATCGACGTGCTGGCCACGGTGGCCACAGGACGGAAAGTGGCGGCAGTCGGCGATATGCTGGAACTCGGCCCGGCAGCCCGATCCGCGCACGAGCAGGTCGGCCGGCAACTGGCGGCGGCCGGCGTCGCCGCGGTGCTGGCGCTGGGCGAAATGGCGGCCGTGGCGGCGGCGACCGCCCGCGAACAGGGCGTGCTTACGACCGTGGCTTGCCTGGATCATGCGGCGGCGGTGGCGGCGTTAGGCGAGCTGCTGCAACCGGGTGACACCCTGCTGCTGAAGGGATCCCGCGGCATGGCGATGGAAAAACTGCTGGACGCCTTCGCGCGGCAATCGGAGGTCTGACTTTCATGCAATCGTTATTTTTAGGAGCGCTGTGCGCTTTCGGCGTGGTGGTCCTGCTGGGCCCGGTCGCCATTCCCTTGCTGCACCGGCTGAAGTTTGGCCAGGTGATCCGGGAGGAGGGGCCGGCGGCGCATAAGGCCAAGACAGGAACGCCGACCATGGGCGGCCTTTTGATTCTGGCCGGAATCTGCGTGGCGGTGCCGGTCATTCATACCACGGCGCCGGCGGCTTGGCTGATGCTGTTTGTCACCTTGGCCTGCGGGGCGCTGGGATTTCTGGATGACTATATCAAGGTGGTGCTGAAGCGAAATCTGGGCCTGCGGGCCAAAGAGAAGCTGCTGGGGCAGATTCTGATCGCCGCGGTGTTTTCCTGGATTATTACCCACTATCTGGGTCGGGGAACGGAACTATGGATTCCCGGGCTGAATGTCACCTGGGATCTGGGGTTCTTGTTCCATGGGCTGGTGTTTTTTATCATTGTCGGGACGACGAACGCTGTCAATCTCACGGACGGGCTGGATGGCCTGGCGGCGGGAACGACCGCGGTCGCGGCGGGAATCTTCGCGGCGGTATCCTGGCTGCGGGGGCAACCGGATGTGGCCGGCTTTTTCACGATCGTGGCGGGCGCGGCCCTGGGTTTTCTGGTTTTTAACCGGCATCCGGCGCGGATCTTCATGGGCGACACCGGTTCCCTGGCGCTCGGCGGGGCCCTGGCGGCCGGCGCGGTACTGACGGGAACCGAACTGTTGCTGCCGGTGATCGGGGCGGTGTTTGTGGCGGAGGCGCTGTCGGTCATTTTGCAGGTGGCCTCGTTCAAGACGACGGGACGTCGGATTTTTCGGATGAGTCCGCTGCATCATCATTTTGAGCTTGGCGGTTGGCCGGAAACCCGCGTTGTGCGGATGTTTTGGGTCGCCGGAATCATAGCGGGACTGGTCGGCCTGTGCATCATGCTGGGCTCGGCCGGCGGAAGGTTGGTGTAAATATGGAATTGACAGGAAAGAAAATACTGGTGTTCGGCGCCGGCATCAGCGGCATTTCGGCGGCGGCGGTGTTGCAATCCCACGGCGCGGCGGTGACGCTGGCGGATGGCAAGGACCGGGAACATCTCAAGATGTCGGACGGGCTGCGGGAGATCGACGGCAAAGTCGAGCTGGCGCTGGGCCGACAGGACGAAGGGCTGCTGGCGGGAAAGGAATTGCTGATCCTGTCGCCGGGAATCTCGATTCACCATCCGTTGGTGGCGGCAGCCAACCAACGCGACATTCCGGTATGGAGCGAGGTCGAACTGGCCAGCCGGCTGTGCCAGGCACCAATCATTGCCGTCACCGGCACCAATGGCAAGACTACGACCACGACGCTGCTCGGCGAGATGATGAAAACGACCTTCGCCGAAGTGGTGGTCGGCGGGAACATCGGCGTGGCCCTGTCACAGGAAGTGCAGCATGTGAGCGGACAGGGGCGGGTGGTCGCCGAGATTTCGAGTTTCCAGCTGGAAGGCGTGCATGAGTTCCGACCGCATATCGCGGTGATGCTGAACCTGACGCCGGACCACATCGACCGACACGGCTCGTTCGAAGGCTATGGCGCCACCAAGCAGAAGCTTTTTGCCCGGCAGACGCAGCAGGATTTTGCCGTTCTGAATTATGACGACGAATGGATCCGGGCGATGGCGGCTCGCATTTCTTCCCGGATATTTTTCTTTAGCCGGCAGTCGACATTGGCAGCAGGGGCCTTTGTCGCCGACGGGGAAATCCGGTTGCGCTGGGACGGCCAGGAGCTGAAGATTTGCCCGGTTGCGGACATGAAGCTTTTCGGCGGCCACAATGTCGAAAATGCGTTGGCGGCTTGCGGTGCGGCGTACCTGGCCGGCGTGTCGCCGGCCAACATGGCGAAAGTGCTGACCTCGTTCACGGGAGTCGAACACCGGATCGAGCCGGTGGCGACCCTCAACGGCGTGCCGTATTACAATGATTCCAAAGCCACCAATCCCGAGTCTTCCATCAAGGCGCTGGAAGCTTTTGACGGCCATATCATCCTGATCGCCGGCGGCCGTGACAAGAACACGGACCTGACGGAATTCATGCGCCTGGTACGGGAACGGGTGGATCGGCTGATCCTCATCGGCGAGGCGGCAGATCGGTTTGAAGCGGCAGCCCGCCAGCAGGGCGTGACCGATATTTTTCGTGCATCGTCGCTGGCGGCGGCCGTGGAGGAAGCCAGGAAGAAAGCCGTGCCGCCGCAGGTGGTCCTGCTGTCGCCCGCCTGCGCCAGCTACGACATGTTCGACAATTATGAACAGCGGGGCCGTGTATTCAAGGACCTGGTCCATGGCGGCGGGCAGTCCGCATGAGATTTGTGATAGCCGGCGGCGGCACCGGCGGCCATATCTATCCGGCGCTGGCCATTGCCCGGGCGCTGGAACGGCAGGACGCCACAGCGACGATTCTGTTCGTGGGAACCGGGCATGGTCTGGAGTCCGAGTTGGTTCCCCACGCCGGTTATCCGCTGCAGGCCATTCATTTGTATGGTTTTCAGCGTCGGATTTCGTGGCGGAATCTCCAAAACGTGTTTTGGACGGTCCGGAGCCTCTGGGAAGTACGCACNNTCGGCACGGGCGGCTATGTCTGCGGGCCGGTGGGCTGGAGTGCCGCGTCCGCCGGCATTCCCACGCTGATTCAGGAACAGAACGCCTTTCCCGGCGTCACCAACCGTATCCTCAGCCGGGTGGTCGACGTGGTGGCGGTCGGTTATCCGGAGGCGGCGCCGAAGTTTGCCGGGCACAAGGCCCGCGTGGTGGTGACGGGAAATCCGGTGCGCGAGGATCTGCCGCAGGAAACCCGGGAGGAGTCCTGCCGGCATTTCGGTTTGCGGNNCAGGGCGCCCGCAGCATCAATCAGGCGGCGCTTGCCGTGCATCGGCGCTGGGCCGGGAAAAAGGAAGTTCAAATACTTCATATTACGGGGCAAACGGACTATAATAATATAATACATACATTGCAGGCGGAGGGGTTGCCGATTCATGACGGCGAGGCCGGACGGATCGTCGTCCCGTATCTGCATGAAATGCCAAAAGCGCTGGCGGCGGCTCGCCTCGTGGTGTCCCGGGCCGGGGCGATCGGGCTGGCCGAACTGACATTGCGCGGTATTCCGGCGATTTTGATCCCCTATCCCTTCGCTTCCGAAAATCATCAGGAGATCAATGCCCGCGCACTGGAAAAAAACGGCGCGGCGGTGGTGATTCGGGATTCGGAACTGACCGGGGAATTGCTGACCGCAACTGTGGAGAAGCTAATCGCCGATTCCGAAAAATTACGCAGCATGGCGGCGGCGGCCGCTGCCATGGGAACTCCGCGGGCGGCCGACGAAATTGCCGCCTTAGTTTTCGATTTGTTGAACCGGGCTGGCGCCGACCGGCGCTGAGCCGTTTGGGGGAGGAAGTCATTTTGTTGCTTGACGAGAACCAATCGTTTCATTTTATCGGCGTGGGCGGCGCCGGCATGAGCGCCATCGCCTATGTTCTGCTGAAAAAGGGCTACCGGGTCTCCGGCTCGGACCTGCACGCGTCGGAGGCGACCGCGCGCCTGTCCAACAGCGGCGCGACGATCTATCTGGGGCATGCGGCGGCAAACTTGGGCGAAACCGGCGCGGTCGTGGTTTCCAGTGCCATCAGGCCGGATAATCCTGAACTGCTCGAAGCCCGGCGACTCGGTCTGCCAATATTTCACCGGGCCGACGTGCTGGCAGGCCTGCTCAACCAGTGCGACGGCATTGCCGTGGCCGGCTCGCACGGCAAGACCACCACAACTTCGATGATCGCCTTTCTGCTCGAAACGGCGGGCCTAGATCCCAACGTGCTGATTGGCGGCGACCTCGACGCCATCGGCGGCAACGCCAAAGTCGGCGACTGTGGGCTGCTGGTGGCGGAAGCGGATGAAAGCGACGGCTCGTTTTTGAAATTTACGCCGCAAATTGCCGTCGTCACCAATATCGAGAACGACCATCTGGACCATTATGGCAATGAAGACGAAATCCGGCGGGCTTTCGTACAGTTTTTGAATCAGGTCAAACCTGGCGGTCTGGCGGTTCTCGGCATCGACAGCCCGGCGGTCCGCTCGGCGGCGGCCGAGGTAAAAACGCCGCAGATCACGTACGCGCTGGATTTGCCGGCCGATTTTACCGCCAACAAGATCGTTACGGTCGGAACCGAAACCTTCTTCGATGTATACCGGCGGGAACAGCTGCTCGGCCGTATTTCCATCGGCGTGCCGGGCCGGCACAATGTAATGAACTGCCTGGCCTGCATTGCGGTCGGCCTGCATCTGGGACTGGACTTCGAACGGATTGCGGCGATCATGCCGGGATTCGGCGGCGCCAAGCGGCGCTTCCAGACCAAGGGGCGGGAGCGGGGAATCTGGGTGGTGGATGACTACGGTCACCATCCGACGGAGATCCTGACCACTCTGCAGGGAGCCAAGTCGGCGACGACCGGGCGGGTTGTTTGCGTATTCCAGCCGCACCGCTTTTCCCGGACCCAACTCTTGGCCCGGGAATTCGGCAAGGCCTTTGCGCCGGCGGATTTATTGATTCTGACCGACATTTACTCGGCGGGGGAAGACCCGATCGAAGGGGTGTCCGGCGAGACGATCCTGCGGGAAGTGCAGCGGCAGACCGGTCAGCCGGTGCACTACTGCCCGGACTTTGCTGCGCTGGAAGAGTGCGTTTTCCCGTTGCTGCGCGCCGGCGACCTGGTAATTACCATGGGAGCGGGCAATATTTATCAGACCGGCGAGCGCATCGTCGAACGGCTGGCGAAAAAATCGTTGGAGGCGATCAGCATGCAACGCAAGAAAATCGGGGTGGTGATGGGCGGCCCGTCCGCCGAACGCGAAGTTTCCCTGAATACCGGCAAGGCGATCGTGACGGCGCTTAAGGAAAAGGAATATGATGTGGTCGGCATCGATCTGGATCCGCCGCATTTTGTTGAGCAATTGCGGGAAAACGGCGTGGAAGTGGTTTTCAACGCCATTCATGGCTTGTTCGGCGAAGACGGCCGGCTCCAGGGCGCGCTGGAATTGCTGGGCATTCCCTACACCGGCTCCGGAGTACTGGCCAGCGCCATGGCGATGGACAAAGGCGTATCCAAACGGCTATTCGCCGCCGCCGGCATTCCCACCCCCCGTTATCAGCTGCTGCAAGGGCAGGCGGGCTGGGGCGACAAGGTCCAACAGAACATCCTCGATGAATTCGAACCGCCGTTCGTGGTGAAACCGTCCACGCAGGGCTCGACGATCGGCCTCACTATCGTTCAGGAAGCGGCAGAACTGGCGGCGGCGCTGGAAAAGGCCTTTGCCTATGACACGGAAGTGTTGGTGGAAGAATTCATCGACGGCAGCGAGCTGACGGTGGGCGTGCTGGGTGGTAAAAAACCGGAAGCTTTGCCGGTCATCGAAATTGTTCCCTATTCCGGCGTATATGACTATCACGCAAAATACACCAAAGGCGCGACCGAATATTACGTCCCGGCCCGGATCGATGCCGAAACCGCCCGACACGTAAAGGCGGTGGCGGTGGAAGCTTTCCGGGTGCTCGGCTGCTCGGGCGTGGCCCGGACGGATATCCGGCTGGATCCCTCCAACCATCCCTATGTCCTGGAAGTCAACACGATTCCAGGCATGACGGAAACCAGCCTGGTACCCAAAGCGGCGGCCGCGGCGGGATTGTCTTTCCCCGATTTGTGTGAGCGCATCCTCCTGATGACCGTGGAGCGCTAATTGGATGGAAGGGGCCGCTCGAAAACGGCGCAAGCACCGTTGGGTCTTTGAACGAATCCTGTTTCTGTGCATTTGTGCGGCGGTGATCGCCTGGCAGTGTTATTCGCGTCCGGTCTATCCCTTCCTGCAAACGGTGGCGGTGGAGGGGAACCAGAAGATTGCCACGGAGGAAATTCTGCAGATGGCGGGTTTCCATTCCCGACAGGGAATGGTCTGGTTCTGGGACGCTAAGGAGTTTTTTGCCATCCTGCGGGATGATCTGCGGGTGGAAGCGGTGACTGCGGACTATGAGTGGCCGGCATCCCTGACGATTCATGTCCGGGAGCGGCGGTCCCTGGCCTATGTCGCCAGCCGTTACGGTTTTCTGGATGTCGATTCGACCGGCACAGTGNNGATGGCCATTTCCCACAACCTGAAAAACATGGAGGCGCCGCTGATCACCGGATTCAAGGCGGGACGCGTTTTTCCCGGCAACCGGATCACCGACCCGGCCGTGCGCGGCGCGCTGGAATTTTTGATGGCGCTCAACAGCGAAACCCGGGATAAGCTGTCCGAGTTGCATCTGGCGCCCAACAGCGGGGTGACGGCTGTTACCGTGAATAATGTAAAAATCTATCTGGGACCGTTGGACCGCACCCGGGAAAAAGCGCGCCTGACGCAGGACATTCTGCAAGAAATCAGCGCTAAGGCGATTCCTGTGGATTCCGTCGATCTGGCCCATGGCAAGCCGGTATTGCGGTTCCGGCTCTAAAAATAATAAGGGAGGAATTGGTTTGGCTGCCCTAAAACAGGGACGGGCGGCGCTGGTATTTGTGTGCGTGGTGCTGGGCGTTATGTTGGCGCTGCAGTTCCGGACGGCGCAGGACATTCGTTCGACATTGCCGTACCAGCGCGCGGAAGATTTGTCGCAACGGCTCAGACAGGCCGAGAAGGAACGGGATACGGCGCTGCGCCAGTTGCAGGAGGTTCAGAATTCTACCCTCAGCGAGACGATCGCCAAGGAAGGGGAAATGTTCCGGATGGCGGCCGGTTACCTGCCGGTGCAGGGGCCGGGCGTGCTTGTCACGATCGACGACAGCAAACGTGTGATCAAACCTGGCNNGGCGAAAATCCGAACTTATATTTAATTCATGATGATGACATGCTGAAGGTGATCAACGAGCTGTGGGCCGCCGGCGCGGAAGCCATCTCCATCAACGAGCAGCGACTGGTGGTCGGGACGGAAATCCGCTGCGCCGGCCCGACGATTTCCGTGAACAATGCCAAATATACGCCGCCGTATGAAATACGGGCGATCGGCGATCCCAAAACATTGGAGGCATCGCTGAAGATGCGGGGCGGCGTGATCGAAACCCTGCAATTCTGGGGAATCCAGGCTACGGTAAAAACGCAGAACACAGTCAAAATTCCGGCGTTCAAAGGCCCTCACAAGTATCAGTTCGCCAAACCGGTGAAGGAGGGGCCTGCCAAATGATGTTGCCGATAGTTGCCGTTTTGACGGGAATCGTGATTGGACTGCTGTTTCCCTTCAGCCTGCCGGCCGAATACGGGAAGTTTCTGGCCGTGGCGTTGCTAGCCTCGCTGGATTCGGTATTTGGCGGGATGCGGGCGGCGATGGAGGAGAAATTCGATAACGCGGTTTTTATCAGCGGCTTTTTCGTGAACGCCCTGTTGGCGGTTCTGCTGGTGTTTATTGGCGATCGTCTGGGAATCGATCTGTATTATGTGGCTTCCCTGGCTTTCGGCTTGCGTATTTTTCAAAATCTGGCGATTATTCGCCGGTATTTCCTGAAAAAATGACGCTGCCGGGCGAAGCGGGACCTAAGCTATTAAATTACCGGAAAATCCTTTTTTCTTGGGCAGGAATAATAACACGGGCGTGGAATAGTAAATCGTGTGGAAGAGAAAACCTTATAGAAACGCCAACACAACGGGAGGGGCTATCAACATGAGAGGACTGGAGCTTGAAATAGACACGGAACAATTTGCCGCGATCAAGGTCGTTGGCGTGGGCGGAGCGGGAAACAACGCAGTTAACCGTATGATTTCCTCAGCGGTAAAGGGCGTGGAGTTTATCTCGATCAACACGGATGCGCAGGCGCTCTTGTCGTCCTTGGCCCCGTATCGCATACAGATCGGCGAAAAGCTCACCAAAGGACTGGGCGCGGGCGCCAATCCGGAAGTCGGGCAAAAAGCGGCGGAAGAGAGCCGCGATGATATTATGAAGGCGCTGCGCGGTGCGGACATGGTCTTTATTACCGCCGGCATGNNGGGCGGCGGCACCGGCACCGGCGCCGCACCGGTCGTGGCGGAATGCGCCAAGGAACTGGGGGCGCTGACGGTCGGCGTCGTTACCCGGCCGTTCATGTTCGAGGCCCGGCGGCGGCAAAGCCAGTCGGAGTGGGGAATCGGCCGCATGAAGGATCAGGTGGACGCGTTGATCACCATTTCCAACGACCGGTTGTTGCAGATCGTTCAGAAAAGCGCGTCGATCATGGATGCGTTCCGGATCGCCGATGACGTGTTGCGGCAGGGCGTGCAGGGCATGTCCGACCTGATCGTGATTCCCGGCCTGATCAACCTGGACTTTGCGGACGTGAAGACGATCATGGAAGATGCCGGTTCGGCGTTGATGGGAGTCGGCGTGGGCCGCGGCGAAAATCGGGCGATGCTGGCGACGGAGCAGGCGGTCAAGAGCCCGCTGCTGGATACTTCCATCGAAGGCGCCAAGGGCGTTTTGCTGAGCTTCTGCGGCGGACCGGACATGGGACTGCTGGAAGTCAACGAGGCGGCCAGCATGGTGGCCGACATGGCCGATCCGGAAGCCAACATCATTTTCGGTGCGGTGATTGACGACAAGATGACCGACGAGATGCGAGTCACAATCATTGCGACCGGGTTCGAGCCGAAACGGACCAAACCGGGTCCGCGGGGAGCGGCTCCCGCACAGCCGGAAATCGCCCCGATTCCCAAGTTCAAAGGGGCCACCCTGGAAATTCCGGACTGGATGAAACGAAAATAAAATCAGTTTCGTGCTACGGTTGCTCCGGCGGTCTCGCCGGAGCTTTCTATTGCCGTCATTACGGCGAAAAAACCGGCTATGAAAAGGATTATTGAGAATGAGCGAGAATATATATATTTTATGAAATGGCGATATCGAACGTTGCCGGAATCGGCTGAATTGTGTTCCTGCCTGCAGGATTTGGGGCTGTCTCCCCTGATCGCCGCCGGACTGCAGGCCAGGGGACTGACCGCTCCGGCCCTGCTGGAGAGGTTTTTCCGGACAGATTTGGCTGATTTGGTCAGCCCGGCCGATTTCGGCGAGGAAATGGCCAAGGCGATCGCCCGGCTGCGCCGGGCGTTTGAAGCGAAAGAACATATTGTTGTGCTGGGCGACTACGATGTGGACGGTACCAGCGGGACCGCCCTGATTCAGGGGGTTCTGCAACGCTTGTGCGGGCATTACGGATTCACTTCGGAAGTCATGCTGTCGGATCGCTTTACGGAAGGCTACGGCCTGAACGACCGCAACATCGGCCGATTGATGTCGATGCGCCCCCGCCTGGTGATCACGGTAGACTGCGGCGTTTCCAGCGGCGCGGAAATCGCCCGGCTCAAGTCGGCGGGCATCGACGTGATCATTACCGACCATCACGGCCTTAAAGGCGACTATCCCGCGGCGGCCGTCGCCGTCGTTCACCCGGGACTGTCGGCCAAGGCAGGATTGCCGGCGATTTCCGGCTGTTCCGTGGCCTGGCAGCTGATGCGGGGGCTATGGGAGCATAACGGCAAGCGCAGCCCGGACTGGCTGCTACGGGATGAACTCGATTTGGTGGCGCTAGGGGCGGTGTGCGATATCATGCCGCTGAACGATCCGGCCAACCGGTACTTTGTCCGGCACGGGATGAAACTGATCGAGCAGGGGCGGCGGACCGCTTTCCAGGTGATGCGGGAAGCCGGCGGCTGGCGCAATGTGAACACCTACACGCTGGGATTTGTGATCGGTCCCCGGATCAATGCGGCGGGACGCATGAACCGTGACGGCGGCGCCGAGCCGGTCGTCGAATGGTTGCTCTCGACGGACCCCCAGCGCTGCGCGGCGATTGCCCGGCAACTGGAGCAATTCAACAATGACCGGCGCCGGGAGCAGGACGAATCCGTTCAGACCGGGCTGCTGCAACTGGCGACGGCGCCGCAGCCGGAAGCCTATCACCGGCTGTCGGTCGTGCAGGGCAACTTTCACGAGGGAGTGGTCGGCATCGTGGCGGCCAAGCTGGCCGAGAAATTTTATCAGCCGGCGTTTGTGCTGGCGGCCACCGAAGAAACGGAACGAACCGGCATTTGGCGCGGGTCGGCCCGCAGCATCCCCACTGTCGACCTGTTCCATCTGATGGAACGACACCAGCAGCACTTGGTGCAATGGGGCGGCCACGCGATGGCGGCCGGCTTGAGCATTGAACGCGACAAGATGCTCCCGTTTTTTCGGGCGATCGACGCCGAGTTGGCGGTATTGCCGGCCGACAGCTGGGAAAAGGTCCGCTTTGTCGACGGTCATCTGACGGAGTCGGCGCTGGATAAGCGGTTTTTTGACAGTTTGGCGGCATTGGAGCCGCATGGCGAAAAGTTCCCGCCGTTTGTCTGGGAAATTGCGGGCACGGTGACCCGCGGCCGGGTCATCGATCGTCCGGGCAATCCCAAGGCTGGCCAGCTTCGGGTCGGCGGCCGCGAGTTCCCCTTCATCATGTGGGAAAATGCGGATCAGCTGGAGTTTGAACAGACCCGGACTTTTTTCGGCGCCTGGGAATACAACGAGTACCAGCGGTCCATGCAGTTCCGGGCGATGGGGGTACAATGACGACAGTGATTTTTCGGGATGGGGTGCGCGAATGACCAGCGAGAAGACTCCTGACATTTCCGACATTATTGCCAAGGTTCGCACGTATCAGTCGGAAGCTGTCGTTCCGCTGCTGGAGAAAGCCTTTGCCCTGGCTTCGCAGGCCCATGAGGGACAGCACCGGGTTTCCGGCGAAGACTATATCCACCACCCGCTGGGCGTGGCCCGGATCCTGGCGGAATTGCAGATCGACGCCGACTCCATCGCGGCGGCGTTGCTGCATGATGTCGTCGAAGATACCACGGTGACCCTGGAGCAGATTGAAAAGGAATTCGGCCGGGAGATTGCCGGCTTGGTTGACGGCGTCACCAAACTGAGCCGGATCGAGTATAAGTCCAAAGAAGAACAACAGATGGAAAACTACCGCAAGATGTTCCTGGCGATGGCAAAGGACATCCGCGTGGTTCTGATCAAACTGGCGGACCGGCTCCACAATATGCGGACGCTCAAGCCGATGGCACCGGAGAAGCAGAAAAAGATCGCCCGGGAAACCCTGGAGATCTTCGCACCGCTGGCGCACCGACTGGGCATATCC
>DCTI01000068.1 GCA_002329525.1 Negativicutes bacterium UBA1444 | reverse complement strand
TGGCTGATCCTACAGTTGTTGACGATATCGTGAAAAACAGAGTGTAATCCAAAAAGCCCGGTTTTTCTGTAATCAGAAAAACCGGGCTTTTTTACAAAACTTGAAAAATATTAAAATGCGCGTTTCGCCAAAACAAGAAACGCGCAGGACAAGGAGGTTAGAACTGTGAACATTATCGCATGTGTAAAACAAGTGCCGGATACCGAAGCTCAAATCAAAGTAAAAGCCGATGGTTCAGGTATCGATGACGGCCAAATCAAATGGGTTATGAATCCTTACGATGAGTACGGTGTGGAAGAAGCCCTCCGACTTAAAGAAAAAAACGGCGGAGACGTGACAATTGTCTGTGTGGGCCCGGCCCGCGCCATGGAAACAATAAGAACGGCTCTGGCTATGGGCGCCGACAAGGGGGTACATGTATCCGACCCGGCGCTGGATAACGCCGATGCTTTCGTCACCGCATCAGCCCTCGCCGCCGTGATAAAAGGATTGCCCCATGACATCATCTTTTGCGGCCAGCGCGCCATTGATGACGACTCGGGACAGGTAGGCGCGATGCTTGCCGAACTTCTGGGAATACCGCAGTTGACGCTGGTAACCAAACTGGAATATGCGGGCTCTTCCGTGAAAGTTATCCGCCCCATAGAAGGCGCACAGCTTTCCATCGAAACGGCACTGCCCTGCGTGGTTACGGCGCAGAAAGGCCTCAATGAACCGCGCTACGCATCGCTGCCCGGCATTATGAAAGCCAAAAAGAAGCCTGTGGATGTGAAAAACGCCGCGGCGCTGGGAATCGCCACCGAGGCGAAAGCAAAAGTAGCCAAAACCATTCCGCCCCCGGCAAGACCTCCCGGAAAGATTGTCTGCGGAGACGAGCCGGAACAGAAAGCGGCGGAGTTAGCTCGTTTGCTCAGAGAAGAAGCAAAGGTCATCTAAGGAGGATTGGAAAATGGCAAAAGGAATAATGATAGTTGCAGAACAGCGCGAAGGAGCGCTGAGAAAAATAAGCATGGAGCTGGCTTCAACCGCTCGTAAACTGGCAGACGCCGGCGGCGATGAAGTAAGCGCAGTTCTTCTCGGGGGTTCCGGCGTAGAAAAACTGGCCGCCGAATTGGGCAAGTATGGCGTGGACAAAGTTTTCGTCGGTGAAGACGCGGCGCTGGAGCCGTACGTGACGGAAGCGCATGCCGCAATTACGGCAAAAATAATCAAAGAAAATGACCCGGCGGTTGTGCTCTTCGGCGCATCCGTTCAGGGCAAGGATTTGTCCGCGCGCGTGGCCGCCAAACTGGCCACGGGATTGGCGACCGACTGCACGGATGTAAAAATTGACGGCGGAAAACTGGTTTGCACACGCCCGATGTACGCGGGCAAGTGCTTCGGAGAAGTGGTCTTCAACGCCAGCCCGGCAATGGCCTCGCTGCGTCCCAACGTGTTTCCGGCGGCGGAAAACGCCAAAGCCGGCGCGGTAACAAAAGTTGATGCGAAGGTGGACGCCGCTTCCATTAAAAGCAAGGTTCTGGAAGTGCAGAAAGACACCAGCGGCAAAGTGGACTTGACTGAAGCCAACGTGATTGTTTCCGGCGGACGCGGCATGAAGGGACCGGAAGGATTTGGCATCCTGGAAGAACTGGCCGGCGTGCTTAAAGGAACGGTCGGCGCTTCCCGCGCGGCGGTGGACGCGGGCTGGAGACCCCAGAAGGACCAGGTCGGGCAGACCGGCAAAGTTGTTTCCCCAAACCTGTATATCGCCTGCGGCATTTCCGGCGCGATTCAGCACCTGGCGGGCATGAGTTCTTCCAAATGCATCGCCGCCATCAATAAGGACGCGGAAGCCCCGATTTTTACCAAGGCGGACTACGGCGTTGTGGATGACTTATTCAAGGTTGTGCCGGCATTAACCGCCGAATGCAAAAAGCTGGTAGGATAAATAGACTTAAAGGCTAAAGACTGAAGGTGGATAAAATCCGCCTTCAAGTCTCAGCGCCTGTTTTTGGAGGACCAATGGAACACAGTATAAGCCCAATAGGAATAGGAAATGAAGGACGCCAGGTTTTCTGGAACGCGGAAAGTTTCGAACCATTCCTTTTTCTTTTCACCGCCATAGCCCTGGCCATATTTGCTTATGGCGTCTGGCGCCGCTGGAAAATGTGGAAAGCGATGGGGAAAGAAGAAATCCGCTGGGACCAGCTTCCTCAGAGACTGAAGTCATTACTCGTAAACGGATTTTTGCAGGTAAAAACGTGGAAAGACGTTTATCCCGGCATTATGCACGGCTTCATATTTTTCGGTTTCTTTGTTTTAATTTTTGGGGCCGCTTTTGACGCCGGGGAATTTCATATCACGGAGCCTTTATTTAACTGGGCCTTCCTACGCGGTGATTTTTATCTGGGATTTTCCTTCCTGATGGATTTGTTCGGCCTGCTTGTCCTTATCGGAATACTGATGGCCGCTTTCCGNNCGCTATATCCAGAAACCCGACCGCCTTGGTTATAAGGGAAAACCGGATAATACCGCCGATGACGCGGTTGCTCTTTTGCTTATCGCCGGGATTATCATCACCGGCTTCATTATCGAAGCTTTGCGCATCCACGTCACCAGAGATTCCTCCACCGGGTTCGCCATGTGGGAAACATATTCTTTTGCCGGCTGGACCCTCGCCTCCGCGTTTTCCGGCATGGATTTTGAGGCGGCAAAAATGTGGCATAAAATAAG
>DCTI01000264.1:5882-7785 GCA_002329525.1 Negativicutes bacterium UBA1444 | reverse complement strand
CCAATCGGCCCCAACGCCGTCAGGCAGGTAGTTTCTTGTTTAAACAGCGGTTGAGCGAAATCGAACAAATGTTTTAACGTCACGGCGTCCACCTTAGCGACCAATTGCTCCGGCGACAAATACTCGCGGGATGAAATTTCCGCCCGTCCCAGGCGGGACATGCGGCTGGACGAGCTCTCCAGGCTGAACAACAGTCCCGCCTTCAGCTGTTCCTTGGCCCGTTGCAGCTCGGCCGGGCGTACGCCCTGACTCCGGATGTCATCCAGAATATCATAAATAATCCCCATTACGGTCTGGCAATTTTCCGGCGACACACCGGTATAGATGGTGACCAGGCCAGTGTCACGAAAGCTGGACGGATACGAACAGACCGAATAAGCCAGTCCCCGTTCTTCCCGGATATGCTGAAACAGGCGGGAACTGACGCCGCCGCCCAAAATCGTGTTCAGAACATGCGACGCATAAAAACGCGGATCCTCATGCGCGACGCCCGGAGTGCCGAGACAGATATGAATCTGTTCGATCTCCTTTTCCTGCAGATGCCGGCCGGCCGCGAACAGCGGCGTCGAATCCGACAACCGGGGGGCCGTTCCCCGCACCTGCTCCCAATATCTCCGGACTGTTTTAACGAGCTCGTCATGGGTCAGTTTGCCCGCTGCCGCCACCACGATATTATCCGGCATATAGTGTCGCATTGTATAGTCGAGGATCATTTGGCGGCTCAACGCGCCGATGGTTTCCCGAGTGCCCAGAATGTTGCGGCCCAGGGCATGCCCTGGCCACAAGGCGTTCATGTGCAAATCGTGAATCAGTTCGTCGGGCGAATCTTCATACAGACTGATTTCTTCCAGAATCACCTGTCGCTCTTTTTCCAGTTCGGAGTCCGGGAACTGGGAGTACAAAAGCATGTCGCTCAGAATGTCCAGTCCCAGATCCAAATGCTCCGGCAGAACTTTGATATAGTAGCAGGTGTTTTCACGATCGGTGGCGGCGTTCAACTGTCCGCCGATATCGTCGACCTCTTCGGCGATATCCCGGGCTGACCGCTTTTTCGTTCCTTTGAACATCAGATGCTCGATAAAGTGCGAAACACCCTGTTCCGGCAAATTTTCCGCGCGTGATCCCGTTCCCACGAAGATCCCGATACTGACTGAACTCATATAGGGAATGGACTCCGAGACAATCCGGAGTCCATTGTCCAGCGTAGTTTTTTGATACAACGAAGTCTCTCCTCTGTTTACGCCTTGGGTTCCTCGGGAGCCGCCGGCGCCGCCGGCGCTTCCTCTTTCAGGCAATCCCGCCGCGAAAGATTGATGCGGCCCTGCCGATCAATTTCGGTAACCCGCACGGTCACTTCATCGCCGATTTTTACGACGTCTTCCACTCTGGCCACACGCGTTTTGGCCAACTGCGAAATGTGAACCAACCCTTCCTTGCCGGGCAGGATTTCGACAAAGGCGCCGAAATTCATCAACCGGGTAACTTTACCCATGTATATTGCGCCGACTTCGACTTCCCGGACCAGCCCCTCGATGATGGATACGGCGCGGCGGCCGGCTTCGACATCCACGGCCATGATGAACACCTTGCCGTCATCCTCGATATCGATCTGAACTCCGGTATCCTCCACGATCTTCTTGATGATCTTGCCGCCAGGCCCGATGACATCGCGGATCTTGTCCGGATTGATCTGCATGGTGATCATTCGCGGTGCGTACGGGGATAGTTCCGGACGCGGCTTATCGATCGCCTGCGTCATCTTGTTCAGGATGAACAGGCGTCCCTGACGGGCTTGGTCCAAAGCGCTGGACAAGATTTCCCGGCTGATGCCGCCAATCTTGATATCCATCTGAATGGCCGTGATTCCGTCAGCCGTACCGGCGACCTTGAAGTCCATGTCGCC
>DCTI01000264.1:0-5829 GCA_002329525.1 Negativicutes bacterium UBA1444 | reverse complement strand
ACGCCGGCATGCATCAGGGACAGGGTGCTGCCGCAAACGCTGGCCATGGAGGAAGAACCGTTGGATTCCAAAACTTCCGAAACCAGGCGCAGTGTGTAAGGGAACTCCACCTCATTCGGCAGAACCGGCAGCAAAGCCCGCTCCGCCAAATGGCCATGACCGATCTCACGACGGCCGGGCCCGCGCATTGGCCGGGTTTCACCGGTGCTGTAAGGTGGGAAGTTGTAATGATGGATATAGCGTTTGTAATCTTCAACGCCCAAACCATCCAATCTTTGCTTGTCGCCGATGGCGCCGAGAGTAGAGATATTGAGCACTTGGGTCTGCCCGCGGGTGAACAGGGCGGAACCGTGAACCCGCGACAGAACGCCCACTTCACAGGAGATCGGCCGGATTTCATCCAGCTGACGGCCGTCCGGGCGAATTTTGTCCACGGTAATCATCCGGCGGACAGTTTCCTTCAGGACTTTATATAGAACATACGACACATCTTTTTTATTGTCCGGATAAATTTCCGCGAAGTGTTCGGCCGCCTGAGCCTTGACTTCGTCAATCCGGGCTTCCCGGGCGAGTTTGTCGGGATTGGTCACTGCCTCGCGCATCGCGTCGGTGACATAGGCGCGAACCGCTGCATCCAAGTCCGCCGGCGGCGCATAAGTCGGAATTACGCGTTTGGGTTTGCCGACTGCCGCAACAATCGTATCCTGGAACGCGATGATCTGTTTGATGATCTCATGGCCGAACAGGATCGCCTCCTGGACCACCACTTCCGACAATTCACTGGCACCGGCCTCCACCATCAGGACAGCGTCCCGGGTACCGGCGACGATCAGGTCAAGCTGGGTTTCCTCCATCTGTTTGACCGTGGGATTGACCACATATTCGTTGTTGACATAGCCGATCCGCACGCCGGCGATCGGTCCGTTGAACGGAATGTCGGACACCGACAATGCGCAGGAGGCTCCGACCATGGCAATGACATCGGGAGAATTGTCCGGGTCGACCGCCACCACCGTGGCTACGATATGGACATCATTCCGGAATCCGTCGGCAAACAGGGGCCGAATTGGCCGGTCAATCATCCGGGCGCTCAAAATCGCCGCTTCCGTAGGTCGTCCTTCCCGTTTAATGAATCCGCCGGGGATTTTGCCGACGGAATACATCCGTTCTTCATAATCGACAGTCAGGGGAAAGAAATCGATTCCTTCCCGGGGCGCCGCCGAAGTGGTCGCAGCCACCACCACCGCTGTATCGCCGTAGCGGATCAGGACTCCTCCATTGGCCTGTTTGGCATACTTGCCGGTTTCGACGACGAGTGGCCGGCCGCCGAGTTCAAACTGAAAAGTCTGCATGCACCTTTTCCTCCTCATATTTCCTTCTTCACATTCACGCTACAAATTATATCCTATTCGGCAACAAAAGAAAATGTTCTTTTCGCGATGCCGGTGTTGAACGGCCGACAAACAAAAAAAAAGCGGGTTGCCCCGCTCATTTTTGGGTTACTTTCTCAAATTCAACCGGCCCAACAACGTGCGATACCGTTCCAGATCACTGTCCTTGAGATAATTCAGCAGGCTGCGGCGATGGCCGACCATCTTCAGCAGACCGCGACGGGAATGATGATCTTTCTTGTGATCCTTCAGATGTTGGGTCAACTCGTTGATCCGGTCGGTCAAAATGGCGATCTGAACTTCCGGCGAACCTGTGTCCCCTTCATGGCGACGGTATTCGAGAATGATCTCCTGTTTCTTCTCTGAACTAATCATGTTGTTCCTCCTCTTACTTTCCCGCACTGTCCACTAGCCAAGAATGCCGCCGGAGGGTCGGCAATCCTCGCCAGGGAGACTGTACTTGGTTGCAAATCGTATTGTATCAGAACTGTCGGTGAATGTAAAGTTTCTGTCCGGCATTGATCCGACTCACTCTGCGAAATATTCCGTCTGCGCTTTCTGCAGATCAAGGCGCATTTGCCCAACCAATGCGGCCACCGAGGAAAATGTTTTTTCCGAACGGAGGCGTCCCAAAAAGCCAATCGTCATCTTTTTCCCGTACAAATCGCCGTCGAAGTCGAGTATATGCGTTTCTACCCGCAGCTGACTCAGGCCGAAAGTCGGATTCACGCCGATGTTGCAAAGGCCGCCGTGAACTTCCCGGCCTACTTTCACCCGGACGGCATAAACTCCTTTGCCCGGAATCAGCAAATTCGCCGGCACTTTCAGGTTGGCCGTCGGAAAACCAAGCTGACGCCCCCGTTGATCGCCATGCATGACCACTCCGGAAAGCTCGTAGGCCCGGCCCAATAGGTTCGAGGCCGCCGCAACGTCGCCTCGAGTCAGCAAATGCCGGATCGCCGTACTGCTGACCATCACGTCACCAGCCATGATCTTCGGGCAAATTTCCGTTTCGATGCCATATTTCCCGGCCATTGCAATCAATGCGTCCGGATTCCCTTTGCCCCTGTCGCCGAAGGAATAGTTCGGTCCTACGACGATATGGCGGGGATTGATTTTCGTTGCCAGCAGTTCGACGAAAGCCTCCGGGGACAGGTGCAACAATTCGCGGGTGAACGGAACTCGTACCAGAACCGTCACGTCTAATTTGCGAATTTCCGAGGTTTTTCCCGCCATGGTCTGTAATTGGGGCGGCACACGTTGTGGGTGGATCAACGACAGTGGATGGTTGGAAAATGTAAACACCATGCTGGTGCCGGAGTGATGCCGACTCCATTCCACGGTCCGGCCGATGACGTGACGATGGGCCAGATGAACGCCGTCGAAGGTTCCCAGCGCCAGCGATACATTGGAAAATTGACATTGCAGTTCAGTCAGGCTCTTGATCAGCAGCATTGCTATCATTTCCATCCCCAAAAATTTTCTTGGGACNNGGCTTCTAGCTGTCCCATGCCGAAAAAACAGCCGGCGGCGGAATACAGCCGAACCGGGGTTGTCGCCTCTCGCAATCCGTATTCCGGCAAAGCTTGCACTGGTTGCCCCTGCCGCAATAGCCGGGTTCCTGCATCATCCACCTGAACCGATGGAAAATGCGCTACCGCCACATCCGGGGGCCGCAGAGCAGCTGCCGGATTCGCAGTCACCTCTTCCAAAGTTGAGGCTTGCCCGATACAAAAAGGTCCGACACGGGTTCGCAGCAAAAAGGCCATTGTGGCTGGAAGGTCCAACCGATCGCCGATGTCCTCGCACAAGGTCCGAATGTAGGTACCCTTGGAACAGGCAACCAGAATGCCGGCCCGCTCATCTTGCCGATACAGCAGGCGAATCTCGCGGATCGTCACCGGACGGGGCAACCGGACGACCTCTTTGCCTTCCCGGGCCAATTCATAAAGCTTCCGACCGGCCACTTTCAATGCTGAATACATGGGAGGAACTTGCTCATACGTTCCGCGAAAGGTAGCTAATACCGGCTCCAAAAATTCCAGCGCGGTCGGCCCGACCGGGGCCTGTCGCAGAAGTTCCCCAGTATCGTCGCCGGTGGATGTGGCAATGCCGAACAGAATCTCCGCCCGGTATTCCTTGTCAAAGTCTTCCCCATACTCGACGAGCCGGGTGGCGCAACCCAAATAAACGGGCAGCACCCCTGCCGCCGCTGGATCGAGGGTTCCGCTGTGGCCGACTTTTTTTTGATAGAATGTCCGACGCACAAAAGAAACCGCATCATGGGAAGTCATCCCCGGCGGTTTCAGAAGATTAATCACGCCGCTGATCATAGCCCGCTTTCCCGTAACGCTTCCAGTACGCGGCCCAACACTCTGGGTCTGACTTCCCCAATGTTTCCCTTGAGTGTGCAGCCGGCAGCTCTGGCATGTCCGCCACCGCCCAGAGACTGGGCCAGTTCGCTGACATTGAGACGGCGTGACCGAAAGCTGATTTTTACCGTTTCCTTTTCCGCGGACGGTTTAAACATGATGGCGACTTCGACCCCGGCAATGTTGCGGGGATAATCGATAAACCCTTCCGTGTCTTCCACATCGGCGGAGGCGATTCCCGCCGGAACGGTAATTGCCGCAACCTTGCCGCAATCGGTGACTTCCAACGTGTCCAGGACACGCGACAGCGCCGTGATTTTGGACAGCGGCGTCGTCTGGATCTGTTCCGAAATGGTATGCGGCTCCGCTCCGTAGGTAACGAGACGGGCTGCCGCGTGCAGCGTCGGCGCGTCGGTGTTTGCGTAACGGAAAAAGCCGCAGTCGGTGGCAATGGCGGTGTAGAGACAGGTCGCCATCTCCCTGTCGATACGTCCGCCGGCTTCCTCAATCAGCCGCAGAATCAAGATGCCGGTGGCGGCGACTGTTTCGTCGATCACGCTGGTATCCGCAAAATCGCTGTTGGAGAGATGATGATCGATATTCAGGCTGCGGCCGCGGAAATGCGTCCAGGCGCCGCCGGTGCGACCGGGATCGCCGGCATCCAGCACAACGATCAGTTCACCCTGGACACAGGCTGCCGGCGGCCGGACAATTTTATCCAGCTCCGGCAAAAACGCGTACATGCCCGGCAGATCATCATCAAGCCACATCTGAACCCGGGTTCCCCGTTGCCTCAAAAACAGGAACAACGCCACCATGGAACCAAGGGCGTCCCCGTCGGGATTAATGTGAGTCGTCAGAATAACGGATCGGGCGCGTGCAAGCTCACGCAGCGCGTCCGCTGAAGTTCCCCGCATCGGTCATTGTTTCCCTTCCGCATCGTGAAGCCCCCGCAGCAGCTTCTCAATATGCTCGCTGTTATCCAGAGAAGTATCCAGATGAAGAGTCAGTTCGGGCGTGTGACGGATACCCAGGCGCCGTCCCACTTCTGTCCGGAGAAATCCCAACGAATGCTCCAGGCCGATCCAGGTCGCTTTTTTGGCTTCGTCGGAACCCATCAAGCTAACAAACACCTTGGCGGAACGCAAATCGCCCGTAACTTCCACTCCGGTCACCGTGACAAACCCGATCCGGGGATCTTTAAGTTCCGAAAGGATAATTTTGCTCAATTCCTGTTGAATGAATTCCTGTATCTTTTCAATCCGTTGTTGTCCCATTGATCATCGCTCCCCTCTCGCTCCTGCGGCAATCAGCGGGGAATCTGCTCCATGATGAACGCTTCGACAATATCGCCTTCCTTGATATCGCGATATTTTTCCAGAGTGATTCCGCACTCATAGCCGGCGGCCACTTCTTTCACATCATCCTTGAACCGGCGCAGGGATTCGAGTTTTCCTTCATATATCACAATGCCGTTGCGCAGCAGCCGGATTTGCGATGTGCTGGTAATTTTCCCTTCCTGGACATAGGAACCGGCCACCACACCTTTCGGGATGTTGAAAACCTGCCGAACTTCGACGCGTCCCTGCAGGACCTCCCGGAATTCCGGCGCCAGCATCCCGGTCATCGCCGCTTCCACATCATTGATGGCGTCATAAATAACCCGATAGGTTCGGATATCCACTTTTTCCGCTTCCGCAGCTTTGCGGGCGTTGGCGTCCGGCCGGACATTGAAGCCGATAATCAGGGCATTGGAAGCCGAAGCCAACATGACATCCGACTCGTTGCTGGCCCCTACGCCGCTGTGGACGATAATGACCCGTACTTCCTTGTTTTTCAGGTTTTCCAGCGATTGTCTCAAGGCTTCGATCGAGCCCTGGACATCCGCCTTGACCAGCAAGTTCAAGTCTTTGATTGCACCGGCCTGGATTTGCTGGAACAGGTCTTCAAGGGTGACTTTCTGGGCTTGGGCGACGGCTTCCGCTTTGGTCTTCGCCAGCCGTTTTTCGGCAATGGACCGGGCGGTTTTTTCGTCCACCGCTGCCAGAATATCCCCCGCCTGCGGC
>DCTI01000181.1 GCA_002329525.1 Negativicutes bacterium UBA1444 | reverse complement strand
ATCTTGAGCATCAGGCCAAAGAAGAATCCGAGAAAAAGGCCCGGGAAATTATTTCGTTGGCGATCCAACGTTGTGCTGCCGATCATGCGGCGGAAACCACGGTTTCGGTTGTCAGTTTGCCGAATGATGAGATGAAAGGGCGCATTATCGGCCGGGAAGGCAGAAATATCCGGACATTGGAAGCTTTAACCGGCATAGACCTGATCATCGACGATACCCCGGAAGCCATTTTGATATCCGGTTTTGATCCGGTCCGGCGCGAAGTTGCCCGGATCGCGCTGGAGAAATTGATCAGCGATGGTCGCATTCACCCAGCCCGGATTGAAGAAACGGTGGAAAAAGCGCAGAAAGAAGTGGAACAACGGATCAAGGACGCCGGCGAACAGGCGACTTTTGAAACAGGAATCCATGGCTTGCATCCGGAACTGATCCGTTTGCTGGGACGTCTGAAATATCGCACCAGTTATGGGCAGAATGTTTTGAAGCATTCAATCGAGGTTTCGCATCTTGCCGGAGTAATGGCCGCTGAACTGGGCGTTGATGTCATGCTGGCCAAACGGGCCGGATTGTTGCATGATATCGGCAAGGCCATTGACCATGAAGTGGAAGGCCCCCATGTGACGATTGGCGGGGACCTGGCCAAAAAGTACCGGGAATCTTCGGAAGTCATCAATGCGATTGTCGCCCATCATGGCGACGAAGAACCCAAAACCATTCAGGCGGTTCTCGTGGCCGCCGCGGATGCTGTTTCCGCCGCCCGACCCGGTGCTCGTCGGGAAACCCTGGAAAGCTATATTAAGCGCCTGACCAAACTCGAAGAAATCGCTGATTCGTTCGACGGCGTCGATAAATCCTACGCGATTCAGGCGGGCCGCGAAGTTCGTATTATTGTCAAGCCGGAGAAAATTGACGATTTGGCCTCCATTCGACTGGCCAAAGACATTGTCAAACAAATTGAATCGGATATGGATTATCCGGGTCAAATCCGCGTAACGGTAATTCGGGAAACTCGGGCCGTTGATTACGCAAAATAGTCGACATTGAACAACGGTTTTCCGATAAGGTGAAATGATCTGGAAACGACCTTACTTAAGGTCGTTTCCGATTTTTGGTATTCGAAGTGAGGAGACACAACCATGTTGAATAAAACAAATTCGAATAATTCAGATGCGCGGTCTGCGGATGGCGTCAGTCTGTTAATTTCCATATTGATGCGGTTTCCCCAGATCGGCACAGTCCAGTTCGATTCCAAGTATCGCTTGCTCACCCTGAACTTTATGGTTGCTCAGACCGTATCGACTGCTGATTTGGAATCTCTGAAAAAATCGATTGCGGCGCACCTGAAAGCCTATCATTTTGTGATCGGCAAGACGCCGATATTACTAAAAATCACTACCAAACAACCGTATGAAAAGTTTTGCATGCTGTCGATTGTACGGGATATTGCTACGCTTTCCAAAGGTGAGATCAATCTGTTGAGTACGCTGTTGGCGGAGAACTTCCGCGAATGCCTGATTCTCGATGGCTCGGAGTTTGCGCCGGAGTTTGTCGATGATGTCGAATTTCCTGACGAGATGATTGATTCGATGTTCGAAGTTGTTCGGGCGCAGCGGGCGGTCAGCAGTTTAACGGCGATGCGCGAGAATGGGCAGGTTTTGGTTTTTAAAAAATAGATTGCAGGNNTATTAAAGGTTTCAGCCAAATCCAATCCCAATTCGGTAGCTGGCGCATTAGCCGGCGTGATCCGGGAACAGGGGTCCGCCGAGATTCAGGCCATTGGCGCGGGAGCTCTCAACCAAGCTGCCAAAGCAGTGGCAATCGCCCGTGGCTTTGTTGCTCCCCAGGGAATCGATTTGATTTGTATTCCGGCGTTTACGGATATACTGATCGAAGGCGAAGAGCGAACCGCAATCAAGTTGATCGTTGAACCCCGATAACGAATATGACGGCGGAACCTGAGTGGAGACGGGTTCCGCTTTTGTCGGCTGATTCCGGTGGTTGATTCACGCCTGGTCGGGTTTTATCGAATCTGGGAGTCTGCCGGGAGGGTATGGTTTGGATGTAGTCGCGTTCATCGGGCCAGCAGGTACAGGGAAAAGCCACCGGGCGTCCAAAGTGGCTTATGATTGTGGCGCCGATGTAATTATTGACGATGGAATCCTCATCAAGGACAATAGAATTATTGCGGGATCATCGGCAAAATATGAATCGAATAAAATCCGATCGGTAAAGAAAGCTATTTTCGCCGATGACGAGCATGCCCGACAAGTTCGGGACGCGCTTTCACAGATGCAGGTTTCACGAGTGCTGGTACTGGGGACTTCCAGCAACATGGTGGATAAGATCGTTCGTGTGCTTCAGTTGCCGCCGGTGTCTCAAGTCATCAATATTTATGACGTTTCGACGCCGGATGCCATTATGAAGGCTCGGGAAACCCGCCGAACCCAAAATAAACATATTGTTCCCGTGCCCAAAATCGAATTGCAGCCCCATTTGCCTAATTTTATGATTGATCCGATGCGGTTGTTTTCCAAGTCGGCCCGGCAAGCGCGTCATCACTTCGGTGAAGTTTCCGTTGTTCGGCCGAACCGGTTTTCGGTTTTCGGCAAGTTGATTATCAGCGAACGGGCCGTAGCCATGATCGTTCGCGAAGAGTTGCTGAAAGACAATTCCTGGGTCGCGCTGACCCGGATATCGGTCAAAAACATGGAAAAACCGGAACGCGGTTTGGTGCTGCGACTGGAGGTCACGGTGCGATACGGCGTTAATATTCCGAACGCTGTTCGGGCGGCGCAGGAACGCATTCGGACCCAGGTCGAATACATGACTTGGATGACGGTTTCCGATGTTGATATTTTTGTCCGCGGTATAGTTGCGGAAGCCAAAGGATAGAAGGGGGGCCGTGTGACAAGTTGACTGCTAATGACGATGGCTTGGTTCTTTTCTCCGGCTATGCCAAATTGCCGGTGGGTATCACCGCCAGTGAAATGTACAAGGTGATTGGAATGATTTTGGTCATCCGTATCGAAACCGGCGAGATTGTGGAAGCGGATTGCACCTTGGCGACCAATGTTGCCCGCGAATACGTGTCCGGGGTCTTATTGGGACAGTCTTTAAAGAACGGTCCGGATGCCGTGCTGCGCATCGTGGACAAGCGTTACCAGGGCAGCGCCAAAAAAGCGATCATGACTTCCTTGCGGATTATCTACGACAAGTATCGAAGCTTTATGGAAGAGCAGGTGAGCGCCGAAACCGATCTTCGTTGAAGAAGCCGGATTCGAAGTATAGGCTTGGCGCTTTCTCCCAACATCCTGTATGCACGAAGTTCATCCGCTCTGCCGGCGACAGCCGGGAGAGCGACTTTGTATTTGTAAACCTGTTGCGAAAGGAGTCTACATGCAAATTCGTACCTATCATATTGAAAGTTTCGGCTGTCAGATGAATCTGAGCGACTCCGAACGAATCGCCGCCCAGCTGGATAGCCTGGAATGTGTTCCGGTCGACCAGGAGGACCAGGCGGATGTTGTCATCCTGAACACCTGTTGTGTGCGCGAAAGCGCCGAGAATCGGATTTTCGGCCGTATCGGGGCCCTGAAGCGGCTTAAACATAAAAATCCGGAGTGCATCATTATTATTGCCGGCTGTTTGGCGCAAAAGGATCAGACGACGATTTTTCGCCGGGCGCCGCATGTCGACATCGTACTGGGAACGCAAAATATTGACCGGCTGGCGGAAATTCTTCAGGATAAACAGCAACATAAGCGACAGGTTGAGTCGCAGCCAAATGCGGAAGACGGCCTGTGTGACCCGGTAGGTTCCCGCCGACATACCGGCGTCAGTGCCTGGATCCCTGTCATGTATGGCTGCGACAATTTTTGCAGTTATTGCATTGTGNNGCCGCCGGCCGGAAGCCATTTTGGCGGAAGTCCGCGAATTTGCTGCGGCTGGTGGCCGGGAAGTCACCCTCCTTGGACAGAATGTCAATTCGTACGGAAAAAATTTGTCTGATTCATGGAATTTTCCCCGCCTTTTGGCGGAAGTGGACAAGATTCACGTAATTCGCCGTATCCGGTTCATGACCTCTCATCCGAAGGATTTCGGCGAGGAGTTGATTCAGGTTATGGCCGCCGGCAAAAATATCTGCGCACACTTGCATCTGCCGGTGCAATCAGGCTGCGATGAAATTTTGCGGCGTATGAATCGACGGTATACGACGGCTG
>DCTI01000023.1:918-26633 GCA_002329525.1 Negativicutes bacterium UBA1444 | reverse complement strand
GAGCCGGCGATGTGGGGCGCGGGTTCCATCTGGGTCCAGGAGATGCGGTGAATGCGATACACCGCATCCACTTTGAAGCCGACATGAAAATTGTTGATTTCGCAGACAATGATTTTGAAGTCGTCCGACGTCGGCGGCGCGTTCAGGGCGCGGGCCAGATTGACCAGCGGCATGACCCGGGAACGAAGGGTGAATACTCCGTCCAAATTGGGATGGGATCTGGCAATAAAGGTGACGGGAACAGCGTTGATGACTTCGCGGACTTTTGCCACATTCAGGCCATAATAGACGCCGCCGACCGAAAATTCGATGATCTCAAATTCGTTCGTTCCCGATTCCAGCAAAATTCCTTTATTGTCTTCCATCGCGCCCTCCTGCAATCCGTGCTTTTTAATTAATACTTAATATTCGTTTTGAAGTCGGGGAAATCCTTCTTTTGTTCATTCGGGGGAAACTGGCGGCGATGTCGGTGTGGCGGNNGGATGGATTTTGAACCAGGTCGCGTACATCACGGGCAGGACCAACAATGTCAGCACAGTGGCGCCGAATAGGCCGCCCGCAATGGCGATGGCCATGGGCCCCCAGAATGTGCTGGGAATGAGCGGTGCCATGCCTAAAATTGCGGCGGCGGCGGTCAACATGATCGGGCGGAAACGCAGGACCGCCGAATTGATGATGGCATCCCAGGGGGCCTGCCCGTCGGCGATGTGTTTTTCAATCTGGTCGATCAGGATGACGGAGTTCCGGATGATCATTCCTCCCAATGCCAAAATGCCGAGTTCGGCGACAAAGCCGATGGGCTTGAAGGTGGCCAACATCAGGACAGTAACCCCAATGATGCCGAGAGGCGCTGTCAGCAGCGTCAACAGCATCAGGGATACCCGTTGCAGTTGAAGCATGAGCAAAAATACGATCACGAGAATCATGACCGGCACCGGCTGCAGGAGAAAAGCAATGGATTTGGCGCTATTCTCCAGAGAGCCGCCCACGTCGATGTTGTAGCCGGGCGGGAGTTGCTGCCGGAGCGTCGCCAACTCCGCATAGACCTTTTTCGTGGCATCATTGCCGGTAATGCCGTTTTTGATTTCCGCCTGTACCGTAATGGTCGGCTTCAGGTTGCGCCGCCAGATCAACCCTTCCTCGCTGTCATAGCTGATTTTGGCGATTTGGCTGAGGGGAACAAATTTGCCGCTGCCGATGTGGATGGGCAGATCCTTGATCCGGGACAAGTCTTTCCGGTCTTGTGGATTCATCCGGAAGACGATGGCGACCGTCTTGTCTTCCTGCCGGAATTCGGCGATGGCCGCTCCGGACAATTGCATTTGCAGGCTCGTCGCCAGAGTCTGGTTGTCGATGCCCAGCATTCGTGCTTTGTCCTGGTCGACCGCGAGACGCATGATCTTGTCTTTTTCGTTCCAGTCGAGATTTACATCGGTAAGATAGGGTTGAGCCGACATAACCTCGCTCACTTTTTGAGCGATTTTTCGGGTCTGTTCGTGGTCAACGCCGCTGACCCGCAGCATCACCGGGTAAGGGGAGGGCGGGCCGGTTTGCAGCAATTTTACGTGACTACGGACTTCGGAGAATTTTTCGTTCAGGATGCCGGCGATTTTTTCCTGGAGCCGGTTACGGGACTCCAGGTCTTTGGCGACAAAGATAAACTGGGCATAGTTACTGTTGGGGAGTGTGGGTTCGCTCGTCAGCACAAACCGGGGCGCGCCTTCCCCCACATGGTAGCTGAAGCTGGACAGATCCGGATCGCTTTCGAATTCTTTGGCGAACCGGTCGGCTTGGGCCTGGGTGGCCCGGATCGCCGCACCTTCCGGCAGGGTCATCTCGACTAGGACTTCCTTGCGCAGGGACGGCGGGAAAAATTCTTGCCGGATAAACTGAAATAGGAACAGGGAAGCCAAAAAACAGCCCAACGTAATGGCCAGGACCAGTTTGCGCTGGTGTAGGCACCAAGTCAGAACGCGCCGGAATAGCCGATAGAATTTGGAATCATAAACATCGTGCTCCGGATTGTGGTTTTCTTTCGGCTTGATCAACAGGAAGCCCAGCAGCGGCGTGACGATGACGGACGTAAACCAGGACAGGACCAGAGAAATCGTGATGACAGTAAACAGGCTGCTGGAGAATTCCGCGGCGTTGCCTTTGGCAAAGCCGATGGGAATAAAGCCGGCGCAGGTGATCAGCGTACCGGTCAGCATCGGAAAGGCGGTGGCGGTATAGGCATAACAGGCCGCATCGTAGCGGTTCCAGCCCTGCTCCAGTTTGACGGCCATCATTTCGATGGCGATGATGGCATCGTCCACCAGGAGACCCAATGAAATGATCAGTGCGCCTAAAGAAACCTTGTGCAGGTCGATCCCGACCACCTTCATGCAGGCAAACACGCCGGCCAGCACCAACGGGATACAGAGGGCGACGACGATGCCGGTCCGCAGGCCCAGACTGACGAAACTGACCAGCAGGACGATGACGACGGCTTCGACCAAAGATTTTACGAATTCGCCAATGGATTCTTCGACGATATCCGGCTGATTCGACACCTGATTGATTTCCAGGCCCAGTGGCAGGTCTGCTTTGATTTTTGCGATGTTCTTTTCCAGGTCAGTGCCGAGTTTGAGAATGTTGCCGCCTTTGTCCATCGACAGGGCGATACCGACGGCCGGCTTGCCATTGAAAAACATCATCGGATCGGGTGGATCGACGAACCCGCGGGTTACAGTGGCGATGTCGCCGAGACGGAAGGTCCGGCCAGCAGCCCGCACCGGAATTTTTCGCACGTTTTCGATACTTTCGAACATGCCGCTGACCCGCAGGTAGACGTTGTCGGAGGACGTTTCCACCATCCCGGAGGCAGTCATGGCGTTTTGGGTTTTGATGGCGGCAATCAACAGATTGGGGTCGATGCCCATCTGGGACAGTTTACTGCTTTCCATTTCAATGAATATTTTCTCCGCCTGGACGCCGACTAGCTGGACTTTCTTGACGTTGGGGACTCCCAGCAGCGTTCGTCGGATGGTTTCCGCCTGGACCCGCAAGTCTTCATAACTGAAGCCGTCACCGGTCAGGGCGTAGATGGAACCAAAGACATCGTCGAAACGGTCGTTGAAATAGGGGCCCATCACCCCGCTGGGCAGAGTGCTTTTGATGTCGTTCACCATGTTGCGCACTTCCAGCCAAGTAGGGCGGATATCCTTTTCCGGAGTGCTTTCTTTCAGAATGACGTAGATGATGGATTGGCCCGGCCGGGAATAACTTTTCAGATAGTCGATACCGGGGGTATCCTGTAACTTTTTCTCGATCTTGTCCGTAACCTGTTCTTCGACTTCCCGGGCACTCGCCCCCGGCCAGGCCACTGAAACAACCATTTGCCGGATGACGAAGTCGGGGTCTTCCATGCGGCCGAGTTGCCGATAGGAAAAGATTCCCGCAATGAAAATCATGACAATGGTGAAATACACAAATTCCTTATGCCGAAACGCCAGCTCGGTGAGATTGAACTGTTTCAAATTTTCTCACCTGCCAGCCGAACCTTTTGCCCTTCTTTTAACTTATGAACACCGGCGGTAATGATGATATCCTTGTCGGCCAAGCCCTCCAGGACCTGAACCGAACCGTCGCCAAAGGTGCCGACCTTGACGGGTCGGAGAGTGGCGGTATCATTTTTGACCACCCAGACGGAGGGGGAGGAGCCTGTCTGATAGATGGCGGAAAGGGGGATCTGTACGGCGGTCTGTTGTCCAGCGGCGGCAACGCTAACACTGGCGGTCATTCCCAACTTTAGCTCGGGGGGGGGATTGACCAGTTGAATTCGTACTTTATAGGTCCGGGAGATTTTGTCGGCAATCGGGGCCATTTCCCGGACGGACCCTTCCACTGTCCGGTCCGGCAGTGCCCAAAAAGATACCTGAATCCGGCGCGCGTTGCGGATGGCCTCGTAGCGGTTTTCCGGAATTTCCATTTCAATTTCCCGCTCACCATCTTGAACGAGAGTCAGGATGATTTGGCCAGCCGCAACCACTTGGCCAGCTTCCGCATTGATACTGGAGATGACGCCGGCGCTGGGGGCTCGCAACGCGGTATACTCCAGTTGGTTCGAGCCCTGGGTGTATTGCGCGGAGGCTTGACGGGCAGCCGCCAGCGCGGCTGCATGGGCAGTGACGTATTGATCATAAACGGCCCGGCTGACGGCACCTTCTTCTNNAAGGCCCGGTAACGCTCCAAATTGCTTTCCGCCAAGGTTAATTGGGACTGGGCGGCGGTAACCTGGGCGGCGGTGATGTTAACGGTTTGCTGGACATCTTTAGGGTCGATTTCCATCAAAATATCCCCGGCTGACACGGTGTTACCCAGTTCCACATTGCGGCGGATAATCTTACCGCTGACCTGGAAGGCCAACGATCGTTCGTAGCGACCCCGGACTTCGCCGGAATAAATGGCGGCGGAATCGGTGTCGTTCAGTTTAATGACTTTGGTTCGCACCAGTGGCGGTTGTTCGGAAACGGTTTTTTTTGAGGAAGCGCCGAACAATACCGTTGCTCCAGCTAAAATCAGAATAAAAAGCAGTATTGCGATCAAGGAGTTTTTGTGGGACGTCACGTTGCTTTTTAAGTTCATACTTGTTTTTCCCTCCGTTGCTCGTCGTTGATCAACGCATGATAAAAGAAATCCACCAGCGCTTCTGTATACAAACCCTGCTTTTCCTTGACCGCATCGAACGGAATCGTTCGCATATAGCTGAAGGACTGGAAGAGGCGGAAGCCGATATACGCCGCGATTTCGCCATCGACTTCCGGTCGGATTCGGCCACACTGCTTTCCCTCGTTGATAATATTGTTGATGATATGAATCAGATGCTCAGTGATTAACCGGGTGGATTTGCCATTCAGCATCGTGGAATACAGGGAAATATCGTTTTTTAGCAGGCGGGTAAGAAACGTATCTTCACTGAAATAGTCGATGGAAGTTCGCAGCAGGTTCAGCAAGCGGTCCAAGGGATCCGCGACTTCGCCCAGACGTTTTAAAATGTTTTCCAGATCCTTGTGCCCTTCGCGTTCGATCAGACTGTCAAACAAATGTTGCTTGTCCTGAAAACGTTCATATAGTGTTCGTTTGGAAATTCGACAATCCCGGCTGATTTCATCCANNTCTTTTGAAACCCGAATCGATCAAAGCGAAGTTTGGCCTGATCCAGGATCAGGCTGTCCAGTTCGTCCATGATTTGTCCCCTTTCCCGAGATTCAATGCGTCGCGACGGCGACAATTTCGCTCCTAGACTCGGCAACTTCTCCGTTAAATTTACACCACAAAACTATTATAGTATTATAGTTTTCATGATGCAAGATGTTTATGGGTGAACTAAAGGCGGTTGCGTAATGACTTTATCGAAAGTCATTACGCAACCGCCTTGAACAACAAAGGAAGGTTGGAAAGCAGAGGGTTACCGGTAGGAATAATACAGACGAGTGATTGCCTGGGCGGTATCGTTGGACAAATCCTGGCTGATGAGATGCGGTGAGTAGATATACTGGCAAACCCGATCCATGAAACCACCGGTTTTTAAAATGTGCAGGCAACGCATGACGACATCCCCCTAAATTTTTTTGTTAGCACAAATATTATTTGCATACAAATAATTTGCATGACTAAATTATAAATGCGGATATGATAAATGTCAATGCTCTTTCAAAAAGTAAATAAAAAGTCTGCCGCCGCCTGAAAAGAGGTTGCGTTAATGAATACGCTGCGGATAGAATATGAGTATCAAAAAAATTGGCTAACAAAATATACGAAGAAGGTGAATGGACTCGTGCTCGAAATTTTTGACAGCGTTTGTATTTTGCTCGCCAAGGCAGAACAGAAACATTTTCAGTTCACGAAGAAAATGCTGGATGAAAGAGGTCTTGGGATAACGCCCGGGCAAATGATCATCTTATACACTTTGTACAAACAGGATGGGGAATCCATTACGGAGCTCGGCAAACGTTGCTTTCTGGACAACTCCACCCTTACCGGTCTGATTGACCGTCTGGAGCGACTGCAACTGCTGTCCCGCGTCGCGGTTCCGGGCGACCGGCGGGCTTATTCGATCTATCTGACCGATGCCGGCCGGGCTATCCGTGAACAAGTGACGGAAGTGATGGAATCGGTGGCGCAGACAATGCTTGCCGGTTGCAGTGACGACGAGATTGCGATTTTTGAAAAAGTTCTTCGCAATATTTTCGATAAACTTTAATACTCAGTTAGCATTATTTTGTGGTTGGGGAATAAATCGATGGAGAAATACCTTGGGCCCTTATATTTGACGCTGGCCGCCAGCATCTGGGGCGGTGTGTATGTGGTCAGCAAAGTGGTGCTGGCGGTATTGCCGGCGCTGGAACTGGTCTGGATTCGCTACGTGGTCGCGTTGATTACCCTTTGGCTGTTCGCCCGCCTAAAAGGCGATTCATGGCGGATTCCGCGACAAGCTGTTCCGTTGGTGATTTGGATCGGCATTGTCGGCTATTTCATTTCGATTTGGGCGCAATTTGCCGGCACGCATTTGTCGTCGGCCCAGATGGGGTCGGTAATCACGGCGGCGACGCCGGCGTTTATGGTCGTATTCGCCCGCTTGTTGCTTGGCGAAGCGATCACTGTCAAAAAGGCGCTTTCTTTGTTTCTGGCCACCGCCGGTGTTTTGTGCATTGTCGGGATTGGCGAAATGGGCGACTCGTCAAGGCTGGGTGGGGTGATCCTTGGCTTGGCGGCCTTGACCTGGGCTTTGATGTCGGTACTGGTGAAAAAAGTTCCGCGGGAATGCTCGCTGCTGGTGGTCACAACTTATGCAATTTTGGCGGCTACGGTGGCTATGACGCCCTTGGCCGTTCTCCAGATGGAGGCGGCACACTGGCAGGTTATCCTCCGGCCGGCCATTTTGAGCGGAATTCTTTATATCGGTATTGTTTCGACGGCCGGCGCTTTTTATTTTTGGAACAAAGGGCTGCAACTGGTGGATGCTGGCACGGGGGGATTATACTTTTTCTTTCAGCCGCTGGTGGGGACTCTGTTCGGTTGGTTATTTTTGGGTGAGCAGGTTGCCTGGACTTTTTGGCTGGGATCCGCACTGATCGTTGCGGGAGTTCTCTTGGTGATTCGCGAATAAAAGAAAATATTTGACATGATTTATCATCAGCTGGATTGATAAGAAGAAAAAGTCCGCCCGGTGNNGGACTTTTTCTTCTTGATGGCTTGAAACAAGAGATTTCTCCGACATGTGAAGGGAATATGCCACATTATAAAAATATATGTAATTGAAATAGATTTTCATTTTATTCTTGACAAGAAATTTGTTTTGCAGTAGTATGAACTCAAATGAAAAAAGTTATCATTAGTAGCGCTGGAGGGGTCATGATGAACAGAACGTTAGCGACGATGCGGCCCGGAGAATCGGGAGTCATCAGCAGGGTAAATGGAACGGGACCGATTAAACGTCGCATAGTGGATATGGGGCTGGTGTCAGGAACCCGGATTGATGTGCTGCGATTTGCGCCATTGGGAGATCCACTGGAGATCAAAGTGAAAAATTTCAACTTGTCATTACGCAAAACCGAGGCGGCAACCATTGAAGTCAGCCCTTTAGGAGGTGAAATCTGATGTCGGCAGCGTGTGTAACGGTGGCATTGGCTGGTAATCCTAACTCCGGCAAGACCACGATTTTTAACAATATTACCGGAGCCCGGCAGCATGTGGGCAATTATCCGGGAGTCACCGTCGAGCGCCGGGAGGGATTCCGCCGATTCCAGGGACAGGATATGGTTGTGATCGATTTGCCCGGGACTTACAGCTTGACCGCCAATTCCATGGACGAAGTGGTGGCCCGCAATGTGATCATTGATGAAAAGCCGGATCTGATTGTGAATGTTCTGGATGCCTCAAACTTAGAACGAAATTTGTATCTGGCGGTCCAGCTTCTGGAACTGGAACGGCCGATGGTTTTGGCGTTGAACATGACCGACGTCGCCGAACAGGCCGGCATCAAGTTGGATGAGAAATCTTTGCAGCGAAGATTTGATATTCCTGTAGTCGGCTTGATTGGCAGCCGCAATCAAGGAACCGACTCCTTGTTGCAGGCTGTCGTGGCCGTTTCGGAAAAACATGAATTTAAACCTTTTTCTCTCGACTACGGCGCTAAAATTGAGGCGGCAATCCGGCAAATGATGGATTTGTTGGCCGGACTGGACGGGTTGAAATATCCTTTGCGCTGGCTGGCAATAAAGTTGATGGAAAACGACGCCGATATCCGGCGCACTGTGGCGGTTATGCCACAAGGATCGCAGCTTCTGCCCATGGTCGATGCCATCCGTAATAAATCGACAGTAATGCTTGGCGAAGACTTGGAAATCGCAATTGCCGAACGGCGCTATGAATATGTCGGCGAAGTGTATCGCGATTTTGTGGATTCCCGCGCCCAGGTCACTGAGACCATTTCGGACCGGATTGACCGTGTTCTGACGCATCGTGTGCTGGGGTTGCCGATCTTTCTGGGCATTATGTGGATTTTGTTCAATATGGTGTTTACCGTCGGCGAAATCCCGAAGGGCTGGATCGAGGAAGGCGTTAAGTGGTTCGGCGATACTGTGGCGGCCAATCTGACTGAAGGCGAATTGCGGTCGCTGGTAGTCGACGGCATGATTGGCGGCGTTGGCAGCGTCATTTCTTTTTTGCCGGATATTTTGCTGCTGTTCCTGGGAATTGCGCTATTGGAAGATAGCGGTTATATGGCCCGGGCCGCTTTCGTCATGGATCGGATCATGCGGGCGGTAGGTCTGCATGGAAAATCGTTCATTCCATTGCTCCTTGGCTTTGGCTGCAGCGTGCCGGCGATTATGGGTACGAGAACTTTGGAAAATCGCGGAGACCGAATGGTGACAATTTTGGTGTCGCCGTTGATGAGCTGCAGCGCGAGGCTACCGGTCTACACCTTGCTGATCGCGGCCTTCTTTACGGAGAGCATGGCGGGCAACGTAGTGTTCGGGATTTATATTCTGGGTATTGTCATGGCGATCGTGATGGCGATGGTGTTTCGGAAGCTTTTATTTCCGGGAATTACCGAGCCGTTTATCATGGAGATGCCGGCCTATCATTTGCCGACTTTGCGAAGCATCATGCTTCACATGTGGGAACGGAGCGTCCTGTATCTGAAAAAAGCCGGAACGCTCATTTTGACAGCTTCCATTTTGATCTGGTTTTTGACGAATTATCCGGCGGAAGTTCAATATAGCAAGGATTACGACGCCGCCAAGACGGCTGTGAGGGCGCAATATGGCGAGGAAACCGCAAAACCGATGCTGGAACAGCTTGACAAGGAACAGGCGGCGGAGAAAATCAGTCTCAGTTACGCCGGACGGTTTGGCAAAGCTATCGAGCCGGCCATCAAACCCTTGGGGTTTGACTGGAAAATAGGGGTTGGCCTCGTGTCGGCGGTTGCGGCCAAGGAAGTTTTGGTAAGTACGCTGGCGACAATTTACAGTACAGGTGACGTGGCCGACGATTCTCACTCGCTGCAGGAGGCGCTGGCGGCAGATTCGACATTCCGTCCGCTGGTTGCTCTTAGCCTGATGGTGTTCACCCTTTTATATTCGCCTTGTCTGGCCGTGTTGGCGGTGATTCGTCGCGAAACCAATTCGTGGAAATGGCCGGCATTTAGTTTTGCATACTCGACCACGTTGGCGTGGGTCATGGCGTTCATTGTCTACCAGGGAGGAACGCTGCTGGGATTCTGAGCCGATCGTGGTGAAGGAGACCGGAAAGCAAAACGAAGGGCGCCGCAGTTCGCNNCCAATAACAATTACAGGTAAATTTTGGCGCCAGGACCGAGCGGCCAGTTCATCAACATGAAGAACACCAGCCAGCCGCCCCAGGCGATAAAGAACCAGAATGCAAACGGCAACTGAGCGGCGATGATCGTACCGTAACCGATCTTCTTTTCACCGGATTTCACGTAATGGGTGATGATCCCGAGCATGACCGGAATGTAATAGTTCAGGGGACTAATGGGGTTCGTGATACTTTCGCCAACGCGATAGGCAGCTTGAACAACCGCGGGTTCATAACCGAGGAGACCGAACATTGGAACAAAAATCGGTGCAAAAAACACCCATTTAGCGGAACCGCTGATCAAAAGGAAGTCAGCCAGCCCGGACAGAAGCATGAAGCCGATGACTAAAGGAATACCTGTGAAGTTGATAGCCTGCAGGAAGTGGGCGCCCTGGATGGCGATAACCGTGGCCAGATTGCTTTTGGTAAACCAGGCAATGAATTGCGAAGCGGCCATGGCCAGAACGATGAAGCTGACAGAACCGCTGACACCATTGGCCATCAGTTTGGGAATATCCGCTTCGCTTTTGATGACCCCTTTGCCAATGCCAAAAGCCATGCCTACGGATACGAAGAAAATGAAGATCAGCGGGATTATACCCGATAGAAGAGGGGATTTCGGAACCAGCTCATGGGTCTTGGGGTCCCGGAGCCAGCCGTTTTCCGGAATACACATGGCCAGCAAAAGCAAAATGTAAATGACAGTAGTCCACCCGGCATACTTCAACCCCTTCTTTTCTTCAGGGGTCAATTCGTGCGATTGAGTGTAGGCGTCTAACTGCATGTAGGGCATAAATCGGTCAAGACGCGGCGCCACAACCTTTTCGGCGACAATGGTGCCGACAATGGTCAGAATGATAACCGAAGACGACATGAAATAATAGTTGATCAGAACATGGACCGGCGAATTTACAGTCTGCGGCAGAATTTTTGTCGCGGTGGCGGTGATGCCGGCGATCAGGGCATCGGTTCCGGCCGGCAGGAAGTTGTCGCTGAACCCGGCCTGCGTTCCGGCGAAGGCGACGGACATACCAACCAAGGGGTTTTTCCCCATCCCGGCAAAGACAGCGGCGGCGACCGCTGGCATAAATACGGTGGCGGCGTCGGAAGCCAGGTTACCGTTAATACCAAGGCACATGATGGCGGCCGTGACGCCCCAGGAAGGAACATTCAACAGTACCCGGCGAACCAGTGCGGTTACCAGACCGGTGCTTTCCGCAATCCCCATGGCCATCATCATGACCACGACCAAGCCGAGCGGCGGGAATGAAACGAAGTTTTTCACCATGTCGGCCAGAAAGGACTGGAATGAGGAAACATTGATCAGATTGACCACTTTAACCGTAATTTGTTTGTTACCGGCGCCGATATAGGTGGCGGAGGCGCCTTCGAAAACGAATGATAGCGCGAGAACGGCTACGGCGAGACTGATAAACAGCGTAAAGGGGGACGGGAATTTGTTTCCGACATACTCCAAAATATCGAGGAAACGTTGCAGGGCGCTGGAGGTCCCTTCTCCCGCAGCCTGTGGATCGGGTTTCGAACTGCTCAATTCAATTCCTCCCTTGGTTTAATTTTTTCTTTCCAGGAAAGTCAACGCCGCGAGGGCGGTTTCCTCCATCACTTGGGCGCCGACAAACAGGGCCCGTTCGTCAAAATCAAAACTGCCGTTGTGCAAGGGGCGAATTGGTGCGCCGGCAGTACCGCAGCCGACGAAATAATAAGCGGCTGGAACTTGCTGGGCGAAAAATGCAAAGTCTTCCGCTCCGAGAACCGCTTTATGGTCGGCCAGTACATGTTCGGTGCCCAAAAAACGGCTGGCGGCTAAAACGACAAATCCGGTTTCGTCCGCTGAGTTTTGCAGACTGGGGTAGCCAAACTGATAATCCAGCTCGAAGCTGCCGCCATAACCGTCACAAATTCCCTGGATCATCCGGCGCATCCGCTGCGGAATGTCTTGCCGGACGGTTTCGTTCAAAGTCCGGACGGTGCCTTCCAGAACCACTTCTTTGGCAACCACATTATACCGCTCACCGCCATGAATTGTCCCGATATTAATGGTAGCGGTTTCGCGGGGATCGGTTTGTCGGTGGATGATCCGGCTCAAGGCAGTCAGAACGTCGGAAGTCATCATCACGGCATCGATTCCTTGATGCGGGGCTCCGGCATGGGCGCCGGCTCCTTGGAGCCGCAGCCTGAAACGGTCGGACGAAGCCATCATCGTTCCCCGGCAAATGCCAATATCACCGTATTGCAGATCAGGCCAGAGATGCATGCCGAACATCATGTCCACCTTGGGGTTCTCCAGGACGCCATCGGCAATCATCAATGGTGCGCCACCGTGCGGCGCCGCCTCTTCCGACGGCTGAAACACCAACTTGACAGTGCCGCGCCAGGAATTCCGGTTTTCTTTGAGTGCGGTGGCCGCGCCAAGCAGCATGGCCATATGTCCGTCATGGCCACAGGCATGCATGACGCCAGCGTTTTGTGAACGGTGGGGCAGATCGTTGTTTTCCGTGATGGGCAGGGCGTCCATATCGGCTCGCAACGCAATAACTCCGCCCGGTCCCTTGCCTTCGATAGTGGCCAGAATTCCGGCATGTGTCTCGAACGTTCGGGCGGGAATCTCTAACCGTTTCAACTGGTCAAGAATAAACGCGCGGGTTTGATACTCGTTGCCGCTTACTTCCGGATTGGCGTGCAACGTCCGGCGCCATTCGATCATCCGCCCGAGTTCTTTGGGTAAAACATTGGCCGCAGTCATCGGGTATTTCCTCCAATTCTTGCAAATCTTTTGCATGATGTCCGCAAATCGATTGCCTCAATTTGCGACCAATGCTATGATTTACTTGAAGAAATACTATCATAACTTAAGGACAAATAAAAGACATTTCCGTATAATTCATGAATATGCAGAAAATATGGAAAGAAGATAAGCGGGATGGTGCAAAGAACAAAAAACGCAACATCGTCAATGATCTGTGAAAAGAATGAAAAAGCTGCTATACTCTCAAGGGAAAGGCGGGTGAAAAAGTGCGCAAAATCAGAATCGGCATTGTGGGACCCGATGATTCCGTGGCCTTGATCGAAGAAGTCGCCCGGGAATATCAAGACCGGATGATCGCCAAAGGGTATATATATGAAGATGCTTCGGAAGTGCCGGATATGGTCGCTGCCTATGACAGCGAAGTTGATATGTGGATTTTTTCCGGCAAGGTTCCCTATCGCTACGCTCTGGCTGGAAAGCGTAGTGTCAAACCCATGCTGTATATGCCGCATACAGGAACCAGCATCTATCGTGTGCTGCTGTATCTGGCCAAAGCGCAAATTCCGGTTGGCGGAATGAGTTTTGATACGTTCAGCCGTCAGGAAATCGTTGAAACCTTTGAAGACGCCGAAACGCCTTTGCCCACTCTCTACGTGAATGACTACGACGGAGTGGTTTCCGCCAGTGAGCTGACCCGGTTTCATCTGGACCTTTGGCAGGCCGGGAGAACAAAAGTTGCCGTGACCTGTTTTTTTGCCACCTATCAGGAATTAAAACGGCAGGGAGTCATGGCGTTCCGGATCTGGCCGACCAAAAGCAACATCCGCTCTATTCTCGATCTGGCGGTAAGCAAAGCGGACGCCATTATTTCCAAAGCCGGACAGATCGCCATTCAACATATCGCAATCGACGATTATGATGAATTCCGGCGGCTGGCCGCTTCCGGGTATGCTGTACAGAAGGTGGAACTGCAACTGTATGAAATCCTGTTGAATTATGCGGAAAGAGTTCATGGTTCACTAATGATGCAGGGGAATGGCCGGTATATCCTGTATTCGACCCGGGGCGCCATCGAAGAAATAACCTGCGGCTTCAGCCAGATGCCGGTGGTTGCGGAGATCGGCCGGCGCCTCTCCGTGAGCGCCAGCGGCGGCATCGGTTTTGGCGACACCGCCTATGGCGCCGACGAACACGCCAATATTGCCCTCGGCTTGGCCAAACGAAAGGGAAAGAACCACTGGATGGTCATTCTGGACGACAAGACTGTGGTAGGTCCGCTGAATTCCGATCTGCAGATTGCCTATTCAATCCGCAGCGAAACGGCGGACGGCCTGGCTTTGGCCAAAAAATTGAATATCAGCGGCACGACTTTGAACAAGCTGCTGTCCGTGTTTTCTAAAATCGAAGGCGAGACGATCGGCGCGGAAACCTTGGCCCAACATCTGTCCATGACCGAGCGAAGCGCCCGCCGCTTGCTGGGAACCCTGGTTCAGCATGGCATGGCGGTGGAAACGGGGGAGGAGTACCGCGGATCGGGGCGTCCCCGCAAAGTCTACCGCGTGGATGTAACAAAAATTCTGGCTTAATCTGTAACGTTACCTTTTCAGGTAAAAGGATTAACGTTTTTATTGGCGAATAGTATGTACGAACAAAATGAATCCGGGGGTGTGCTCGTGAACATTCGCAAAGCGGTGCTGGCGGATATTGAAGGAATTTATAATTTGGTTGATTATTATGCGGAACGGGGATTGATCCTGCCGCGGTCCCGTCATTCGATCTTTGAAACGCTTCGCGACTTCACGATCGCCGAACAGGATGGACAGATTGTGGGAACCTGCGCATTGACGCTGGCCTGGGATGGATTGGCGGAAGTACGGGCTTTGACGGTAGCACCGCAGCATTTGCGCAGCGGGGTTGGCCTGAAGATCATGGCATCGGTGATTGATGAAGCCAAACAATTGGGGATCAGCAAGTTGTTCGTTCTGACGTATCATCCGGAGTTTTTTGCGACCGCCGGTTTTTCGGAAATCAGTAAGGAAGAATTGCCGCACAAAGTCTGGCGGGATTGTATCAACTGCAGTAAATTCCCCAACTGTGACGAGACGGCGATGACCCGGCAACTGTAACCCTTAATCGCTGATATTCCTGGAAAAAAGAAGTCGAGGATACTCTCAGGCAGAGAGTTCCCCGACTTTTTATCATTGAGTTGGCTGTGTGCGGCGACTAGGCTACTTCTACCCGGTCCCGGCCGTTGTTTTTTGCCCGATATAAGGTTGCATCGGCCCGGGCCAGGACAGCGTCAAAATTCGGATCATCACTGCGGATTTGGGTGACGCCGATGCTGATGGTAATGCGGCGGGAATTGCTGTCGGGCAAGACCATTCCGTGACAGGCCCGACGCAGACGAACCGCTATATCAGTGGCTCCGGACAAAGTTGTCTCCGGCAACAGCAAAGCAAACTCTTCTCCGCCAAGCCGGCCAAAAGTATCGGTATCCCGCCGACAACGGTTGATAGTGTCGGCGAGATCCCGGAGAATTTTGTCGCCGACCGGATGGCCGAATTGGTCATTGACGTATTTGAAATGGTCGAGGTCGATCATCAGAAGCGCAAAGGGGCGCTTGTACCGTTTGTATCGTTCGAACTCAGCCTCGGCAAGCTGAAAAAAATGTCGACGGTTGGAAACTCCGGTCAGTTGATCAACCAGCGCGTTCTGGATCAGATCTTTCCGGAGTTCATAGGCGCGAACCTGCGCCTCATATTGTTGGCGCCGATAGGAATAAAAATGGCTGGACGCCCAAATTCCCAACAGATTCGCCATGATGAAAGAAAGAACCATCATAGTCAGGATTGGCGCAGCCAAAGGCATGGCGGCCAGTACATGGTCGAAGATATTGAAGAGAGAAAACCCAACGCAGGGGATGATCTTATTTGCCAAGCGAACGGGAACCATCAGATATATGCTGAGGATGATCAAAAAGTCCAATCCCATGGTGTGGATCTGAAGGGAGGCCTGATTGTGATTGGTCATAAAAACGCAGCCCAGAATAACGGTGATGCCGATGAAAACCATGCGATCATAGATTTCGGGGGTTCTTGCCCGGGACAACAGCAGACCGGTGGCGATAGTGGACGCTGTCAGGAATAGCCGGTAGCCGGCCAACGCAAAGAATACCGGTTGATTTCCGTACAGCAGATAATCGATGTAGAGGAACAGAAAATTGGGCAACAACCAGATAGTGCCCACAAGAATACACTGGCGGATGTCCTGACGCAGGTGCTGTCGACGATATCCGGATTCCAGCGCTCCGAGCGGATATTCCAGGTTCGGTAGATTACGGATCATCGGACTCTCCCTGATAAGCATATTTGCGAAAAATCTTAGAATATTATAACATAATTTTAAAATAATCATGAAGTTTCGGCAACAGTTTGCGTCGAAAATGGCCAGGACAATAATTGCCGTAAGTAATGTCCATTCGCAATCATTCAGACAGAAAGGATGCTGATGGGGAATGCGTTATTATAAGTTGGGCAATACCGATTTGACGGTGTCGGAACTAGGCTTTGGGGGAATTCCAATTCTACGGCTGGAGTCAACGGAAGCGGAATCAATTTTGCGGTATGCTTTTGATAAGGGAATCAATTTTTTCGATACCGCGAATGCGTATCGTGACAGCGAGGAAAAAATCGGCAGAGCGTTCGCCGGGATGCGGGACAAGGTGGTCCTGGCCACAAAGACCATGCGCCGGGACGGCAAAGGCGCTTTGGAGAATCTGGAACAGAGTCTGCGAATGCTGCGTACCGACTATATTGATCTCTATCAGTTTCATCAGGTGGCGCAGGAAAGCGTCTGGGAGGAAATTTGCGCGCATGGCGGTGCCCTGGCGGTTTTGCAAAAAGCAAAAGAAGCCGGTAAGATCCGCCACCTGGGAATTACATCCCATAGCCGGCCCATGGCGGCCAAGTTGATTCAGACCGGATTGTTCGGCACAATTCAGTTTCCCTTCAATTTTATTGAAGAAGCCGCGGCCCAAGACCTGCACCCGGAAGCACGGCGTCTGGGTCTCGGGATTCTGGCCATGAAGCCATTTGCCGGCGGAATGATCGACAATGCGACTATTGCCTTCAAGTATTTGCGCCAGTTTTCGGATGTGCTTCCCTTACCGGGGTTTGATTCGGTTGCGGCGGTGGATGAAGTAGCGGGATTCTATGAGCGGGAAAACGGACTCAATGCCGACGACGAAGCCAGAATGGCCAGCTACCGCCAGGAATTGGGGCAACAGTTCTGCCGCCGTTGTGAATATTGCCAGCCCTGCCCGCAAGGCGTGATGATCACGCCGGCCATGGGCTATCAGGTAGCGGCCCGGCGCATGTCGCCGCGTGTTTCCGTGGAATTTTCCCGGGCGGCCATGGAAACCGTGCCGCGTTGTATCGAATGTGGTGTCTGCATCCAACGTTGCCCGTACAACCTGCCGATCCCGGAAATGTTAAAGAAACACTATGATCTCTGGGGAAAGCATTGCCGGGAGGTTAATTGCAGCCCCAGGTAAGTCCGACTCACGCTGCGAAGCAATGCGCTGAATGAAAAAAACTGGAGCGGTAATCAAAAATACCGTTCCAGTTTTGTGTTTTCACAAATTGCTGCGGTGCTGCCGTTTTTATCCCTGCACGTTTTCCAGGCCAAGATTCAACTGCACCAATAAGCCATTGACCAGCATCTCGATGACCAGAAATTTTTCCTGCAGGAGGCGGGCCCGGAAGTCGGCGCCGACAACTAGGGAAGGGGGCGAGATATCGACTTTGAGGTCCATTTGTTCATAACGGATGGCCGCATTGGCGGTCACCATGTTGACCAGCTCGGAGATTGCGCTTTGTGGCAGTTCGTCGAATTTTTCAACCGGCATGCCGCCCATCATGGTGCTGGCAATCGCCATGGCGGTTGACTCTGTAAGATTGTAGGCCACATTGCCGCGAATGTCCTTGGTCATGCCGATAATCACCGTCACGCCGAGGCTTTCCACTGAGTTGGTCCCCATCCGGATATTGCCCCGCTGGATATCCGCGAACCCCAATTGGGGAAGTATATCCCGAAAAGCGTCAATGACCGGATTGATAAAGCGGGCGTCCATGTTTTACTCCTCCGTCATTTCCATGCTAATCTGGAAAGAGCCGATGGGAGTCCGGGCGGCTACCGCAAGGACATGATGGTTGGGCAAATTCGAAATGATCAATTTTTTTCCCTCCAATAGGCTGGCGGGGGTGATCCGCAGATCCATCCCCTTGGAAATACGATTGGCCTGGGAGATCCCCCGACCGCAAACAACATTGGCCATCTCGCCCAACCCGCCCAGCGCTTCGTCGGGGCTGGCGGAGTGACCGAGCAGGACTTCGGCGAAGGCNNACAGCCGTTTCATGGGAAGTATCCAGTATGACCCTTCCCGTATGGGAACCGGTAATGCCGATGATTGCGCATATTCCTTGGGAATCCAGGGAATCCGGCGGATTTGCGATAACGGTGAATTCANNAATTTGCTGACGAATTCCTCAAAGGAAAGTCGCAACTGCTCCTGATAGGGCGTCCACCATTCCGGCACAACCCGACTCATCGCCAGTTTAATCATACCCACCAAATCGTCCCGGGTGGCCGGCTTTTGCAAAAACCAGCGGATTCCTAACAGGCGGGCGCGAGCCGTCAGGGCATCGTCTTTCATGGAGCTGAGGATGACAATACGGGCGGTTGGATCGCGCAACAGAATCTGCCGGCTGCACTCCAGTCCATCCATATCCGGCATCGTGATGTCCATAATGACGACATCGGGTTTCAGTACGGAATATTTGCCGATACCCTGATGCCCGTTGGCCGCCAGCCCGCAAATCTCAAAGCTGGCTTCCGGCAGGGTCTTTTGGATCACTGCCTGGCTAAACGGCGAATCATCAATCACGAGAACGCGGATTTTTCGCATTGGGCCACCTCTTTTGTTGAACTTTTTCCTAATATAATACAATATTTTCGTGATGGCAAGCGATTTTCCTGCAAATAAATTCGGGACGGAACTTTGTGAAGTACAGGCGGAAACCGGCAGGGGTTTTGCCAAGATTGTCGAACTATTTCCAGGTAAGTTCGATCATTGCAATATTGCAATAATGGAGAGACAGGAGATCGCCGCATGACAAAACCGGGTTCGGAGTTTGGCACCGAATTTCTGGCCAAAGAAATATCCGAGCTGCAGTTGCTCGATTTGTTCGACTTGTGTGAACTGCAGCAGATTCAGGATGCGTTTGCCCTGGCAACAGGGGTATCCGCATTGATTACGGATCCGATGGGGAAGCCGCTCACCCGTCCCAGCAATTTTTCCGCGTATTGTCAGATGATCCGCAGCACACCGGTCGGACTGGCCCGCTGCATGAACTCGGATACGGTTCTGGGGTTGGGAAATCCTGCTGGCCCGGTTTTTGGCCGGTGCCTGAGCGGGCAGATTTTCGACGGTGGCACCTGGATAACAATCGGCGACAGACAGATCGGCAACTGGCTGATCGGCCAGGTTATTGACGAACCGGTCGATGAGGGAATGGTTCGGTCTTTGGCCGACGAATTGGGAATTGATGCGGACCAATTGGCCGAGGCCGCCCAGAGCATTCCCCGCATGTCCCGGGAGCAGTTTCAGGGAATCTGCAAAGCTCTCCATGTGTTCGGTTCCCAGCTTTCCCGGCAGGCGCTGCAAATCTTTGAGCAGCGGCGCTATATTGAAGCGCTGCATCAGGCTCAAGCAAAACTGGCGGAAAACGAGGAACGCTACCGGGCTCTGGTGCAACGCNNAAGCGATTCTGGTCATCGACCCGGATAGCCGCCGGGTGATTGAAACCAACCGGCATTTTCAGGAAATGCTCGGCTATACCGAGGCGGAACTGCAAGGGATGGAAGTATATCATCTTGTGGAAGATTCGCGGTATTCGGTGGATCGCTATTATGATGAGATTTTGCCGGTTCAGCATGAATTGCCGGTGGAGCTGCGAATTTTTCGGCATAAAGACGGGCATGGCGTCGAAGTCGAACGTTCCGGCGTGATGGTTCATCTGCAGGGAAAGAAAGTGAATATGGTTACTGCTCGCGATGTGACCGAGCGCCGGTTGATCGAAGAGAAAATGAACTTTTTGAGCTTCCACGATGTATTGACCGGATTGTACAACCGAACCTATTTCGAAGAAGAACTGACCCGGCTCGAACGTCNNGTGAGGGTGCGGTCGGTTTGATCCTGTTTGATCTGGACGGCCTGAAATTGGTGAATGATTCCTTCGGCCACGAACAGGGCGATCAACTGCTGGTGCGAACGGCCGCGCTGATCGAGGGATGTTTTCGTGAAGCGGATATTGTCGCCCGGATCGGTGGTGACGAATTTGCGGTGATCATTCGGGACGCCACGGCGGACATCATGGAAGCAGCGATCGCCAGAGTTACGGCGGAAGTGAACGGACTGCAGACCAGGGAACAACGGATACCGTTGAGCCTATCCGCCGGGTATGCCTTTACCGGCGACAAAACCGTCGTTATGCGAAACTTGTTCCGGGAAGCGGATAACAATATGTATCGGGAAAAATTGCACCGCAGCCAGAGTGCGCGCAGCGCGATCGTCCAGACGGTGATGAGTTTGCTGGAAGCCCGTGATTTTATTACGGAAGGACACGCAGACCGATTGCAGGGTATGTTGACCAAACTGGCGCGGGCGGCTGGACTGCCGGAAAGCCGCATGATTGACCTGCGGCTATTGGCGCAATTTCACGATATCGGCAAAGTGGGAATTCCGGATCGTATTTTGCTGAAGCCGGGACCGCTGTCGCCGGATGAAATGACGGAAATGAAGCGACATAGCGAGATCGGTCACCGGATCGCCCAATCTTCACCGGATTTGCTGCCGGTGGCGGATTGGGTTTTGAAGCACCAGGAATGGTGGAATGGCAAGGGTTATCCTTTAGGGTTGGCCGGTGAGCGGATTCCGATCGAATGTCGCATCTTGGCCATCGCGGACGCCTACGACGCCATGACCAGTGATCGCCCCTATCGCAAGGCGATGAGTCATGAGGCGGCGGTCGCCGAGCTTCGTCGCTGCGCCGGCACTCAGTTCGATCCCGAGCTCGTGAATTTGTTCATTCAAATAGGCCAGGAACCCAGGGAAGTATAAAAAAGCAATGCCCTTCACGGTTGAAGGGCATTGCTTTTTTATGCTTCTAATTAAGCCAGCAGGTCGATGACCGACTGCGGAGCCGTTTTTTGCAGGTTCGAGGTCATCCCGGGAGACTGCTGTAAATTGTTTTTGAGCAGATCCAGCAGCTGGCGGGCATCGGCCGGAGTCTGGGGCGGCGTCGTGGCAGAGAGGGGTTGCCCGGTACCCGAAAGCTTCGATTCAAACGAAGCAGCCGGTGAATCCGACATCGTGGCGGAGCCGACTCCAGCCTTGTCCTGCACTTCATTGCGCTGGAGCAGGTCAGCGGCTGAACTTACAAATGATTGCGATGCTGAAGAAATCTTGGTGCTCATCGGTCACACACTCCCCCCACGGTCCTTCTTGTCCATTATCATATCAGAAATCGGTAAAATGTAAAGTGAACCCGAAAAATCAGTTGTTTTTGATCAGAGTGTCCAACAGCGAATCTTCGGCAAGATGGGGCAGAGTGACGAGCGCGCGGCCGCGCTGCAACTGATTGAACTCGCGGACCGTTTCGATGGCATGAGGATTGCGGGCCCAACTACGGCGGGCCACGCCGCCCATGACATCCCAGAGCATGGCGGAGTGGATAATGGCGTCAACCCGGGCGCTGCCATCCAGCACCAGCCCAAAACCGCCATTGATGGCTTTGCCGATGCCTACGCCGCCGCCGTTGTGCAGGGCGACCAGACTCATCCCTCGCGCGGCATTGCCGGCGAAGCACTGAACAGCCATATCCGCCATCACGTTGCTGCCATCCTTGATGTTGGCCGTTTCCCGGAACGGCGAATCAGTGCCGCTGACATCATGATGGTCCCGGCCCAGCATGACCGGGCCGATTTCGCCGTTGCGCACCATTTCGTTAAACCGCAGGGCGATGCGGACCCGACCGGCCGCATCCTGGTACAGGATGCGCGCTTGCGTGCCAACCACCATTTTATTTTGCTGCGCATCGCGAATCCAGACATAATTGTCGCGATCTTGACCCCGGCGGTTCGGATCGATGCAGTCCATGGCCGCCTGATCCGTCCGGGCCAGGTCGGCCGGATCACCGCTAAGACAAACCCAGCGGAATGGACCGTAACCATAGTCAAACAATTCGGGGCCCATAATATCCTCAACGTAGGATGGGAAGATAAATCCGTCCTTTTCATCCACGCCGTTGCGGGATACTTCGATGACGCCGGCGTCAAAGACGGCTTTGAGGAAGGAGTTCCCATAGTCAAAGAAGTAGCTGCCGCGTTGTGTCAGTGCCCGGATCAGTTCAAAATGGCGGCGCAGACTGGCGTTCACCAGAGAACGGAATTGTTCGCGGTCCTCGGCCAGTAATCGGGTGCGCTCGGCGAACGAAACGCCCTGCGGGCAATAACCGCCATCATAGGGAACATGGCAGGAAGTCTGGTCGGACAACAACGGAAGCGCAATGTTGTGTTCCACAGCATAGGCCAGAAGATCCACCACATTGCCATGATAGGCGATGGCCAGAGCTTTTCCCTCCAGGCAGGCGGACTCGGCCCAAGCGAACACCTCCGGCAGATCCGCCGAGGAACAATCGATCCATCCCTGCTGCAGGCGGGTCTTGATCCGTGACTCGTCGACTTCGGCGATAATGCCGACGCCGCCGGCAATCACCACGGCCTTGCCCTGAGCACCGCTCATTCCGCCCAGACCGGAGCTGATGAAGAGCTGACCGTGCAAGTCTTCATCGTGCCGCAGACCGAGTTTGAGACGACCGGCGTTGAGCAGCGTGTTGAATGTCCCGTGCACGATGCCTTGGGGGCCGATGTACATCCAACCGCCGGCCGTCATCTGTCCGTAGTTGGCGACACCCATCTGTTCGGCGATTTCCCAGTCGCTCTGGTTGTCGAACATACCCACCATCAGGGCATTGGTGATAATTACCCGGGGCGCATCGGGACGCGATGGAAACAGTCCCAGCGGGTGCCCGGATTCAATCACCAGCGTCTGGTCTTGCGTCAGAATTTCCAGGTATTGCTTGATCAACCGATATTGCAGCCAGTTTTGACAGACGCTGCCGGTTTCGCCATAGGTAACTAGCTCGTAGGGATAGAGAGCAACATCCGGGTCCAGGTTGTTGTCGATCATCACCTGAAAGGCTTTGCCCTCCAAGCAGGCGCCCTTGTACTCATTGATCGGTTTACCGGTCAGACGTTCTTGCGGCATGTAGCGATAGGCGTAGATACGCCCGCGGGTTTTCAATTCCTGCAGGAATTCCGGCGCCAGAGTTTCGTGCAGGGATTCGGGAACGTAGCGAAGAGCATTTTTCAGAGCCGTCCGGGTTTGCGCCGGTGTCAGCTTATACCCGCGGTCCGGCGCCCGCCGAAGGGCTGTATCGAAAACCGGCGGCGGCGGCAGCTCCGCGCCGATGCCGACCTGAAACAATCCCAAACTTGTTTTTTCGCTCATGATAATCCCTCCCGACTGTTATGCAATCATTACATTAAATTGCTTTTTACAGAGTTTCATTCAGGCTGCCCATTCGGTAGCCGGTCAGATCCAAGGTGACAAAAGAAAAGCCGAGCGTTTTCAATTTTTGGGAAATATCCGCGGCGACTTCCGGGTCAGCCAGCTTGGCAAACTGGGAAACTTCCGCTTCGATCCGGGCGATCAAGCCATGATGGCGGACCCGCACTTGCCCGGCAGCATATTGGCGAACGATTCGTTCGGCTTCTTCAATCTGTTTCAGGTTATCCGGCGTGATCGGGCGGCCGTATTCGACGCGGGACGCGAGACAGGCGGCGCTCGGTTTGTCCCAGGTTGGCAGGCCCCAATCTTTCGATAGGGAACGAATCTCGTTTTTGGTAAAGCCAGCTTCAAGCAAAGGGCTCCGGACGTTGTCCATGGCCGCAATGGCTTTCATGCCGGGGCGATAGTCACCGACATCATCGACGTTGGACCCTTCAATGATCCAGGCAATGTCGTTTTGTGCCGCCCACTCGGACAGGACACCAAACCGCAATTTTTTGCAGTGAAAGCAGCGGTCCGGGCCATTACGACGAAATCCTTCCTCTGCCAGTTCGTCGGCCCGGAGCAGGATATGCCGAATGCCGATGCCGGCGGCGATCCGGGCGGCGTCTTCTTGTTCTTCCATCGCCAATGTCGGCGAATAGGCCGTAACGGCCACGGCATTCTTACCGAGACAGCGGGCCGCGGCGGCGGCCAGCAAAGCACTGTCGGTTCCACCAGAAAAAGCGACGGCAACCCTACGCATCGACGTGAGCAGTTCGTTAAGACGACTGAGTTTATTCGGGACAGAAACTGTGTCCTGAGTCATTACACACCTCGCAGATCAAAAATTCCCGGAAATAGCAGCATCAGCGGGAAGGGCTATTATTCGATGACGCCACCGCCAATTACACGGTTGTCATCGTAGATTACCACGGACTGGCCGGGCGTGATGGCGCGCTGTTTTTGATCGAAGCGTACCGAAAGCCTGCGGTCGGACAACGGAAATACTTCCGCGGGGCTGGCCGCAGCATTGTAACGAATCTTGGCCAGTGCCCGGAAAGGCGAGACCGGGGTTTCAGCCGAAATCCAATTGACGTCGCGGGCGGTCAAACTATCGGCGAAAATTGCGTTTTCCGGGCCCAGAGTCACCCGGTTATTCGCCGGATCAATTGCGGTTACAAACATCGGCTGACCGAGGGCGATTCCCAGTCCTTTCCGCTGACCGACCGTATAACAGGCAAAACCCTTATGTTTGCCGAGTACCTTGCCATCTGCCGAAATGAAGTCGCCAGGATTGATTTTCCCCGGTGCGCGGCATTCCAGAAAGCGGCGATAATCATTGTCGGGGATAAAACAGATTTCCTGGCTTTCCGGCTTATTGGCGACCAAAAAGCCAAATTCGGCAGCCAGCGCCCGGGTTTCGACCTTGGTCAGCTGGCCGAGCGGCAGCAGGAAGTGAGCGAGCATTTCCTGAGTTAGATGATATAGGACATAGGATTGATCCTTTTTTTCATCCAAGCCTTTTAGCAGGAGATATTTTTGTTGCCGCGGATCGAACTCGATACGGGCGTAATGACCGGTGGCGATGAACTCGGCGCCCAGTTCGCGGGCGCGCTGCCAGAAGGCGCCGAACTTGATGTAATGGTTGCAGGCGATGCAGGGGTTGGGTGTCCGGCCCGCCAGATATTCCGCGGTAAAGTAGTCAATGACATCTCGTTCGAAGTTCGCCTGAAAATTGAAAACGTAATGGGGAATCTCCAGCATTTGGGCAACCCGCCGGGCATCTTCCACCGCCGACAGGGCACAACAATTGCGTTCCGGCTCCTCCGGGCCTGCTGCTGTTTCTTCCGGAGATTCGCTCCATAGTTTCATGGTGGCGCCGATGACTTCATAGCCCTGGCGTTTGAGAAGCGCGGCGGTGACCGAACTGTCGACTCCGCCGCTCATGGCGACAAGTACTTTTGCTGATTTTTTCATGTTCAAATTATATCATATTTTCAGCAGGCTTCGGGGACCAGCGGCGAGTGTTTTTGACAGACAAAGACGCATCTGCTATGATTTACGGCATACAGGATTGCGCAATAAGGCGGTTGATCCTTCGCGGTGAAAAGGCTGGCTGCAACACGCTTGGAGCGTGTTTGGGAGCCCTCACCGCAACTCTTTGGACTCGTGACCTCAAATGGGGAAAGGAACATCATTTTGAAGAGAATTTTTTCGCCCCTGGGAGCCTTGCTGATCGGCCAATTCTTATCCGCGTTCGTGGATAATACGCTGCTATTCATTGCACAGGCGATTATCCGGCGGGATGGGTATCCAGATTTCTATCTGCCATTGGTGCAGGGACTCTATTTGGCCGCATATATCCTGGCATCACCTTGGGTCGGCGGATTTTCGGACTTTGTTCCCAAGGCG